>CAYXFT010000016.1:27250-27847 GCA_964464335.1 uncultured Aeromicrobium sp. | reverse complement strand
GCCGGCATTGCCTTCGCAGGTTCGAATCCTGCACCTGCCACTGGAACGAGTTCCAGTCCTGGACCCCCACCACACGGTGGGGGTCCAGTGCGTTTCAGCCCGGTTCGACGAGCGCCGGGCCGAGTCAGGCCAGCGAGGCCACGTCGATCACGAAGCGGTAGCGGACGTCGGAGGCGAGCACCCGCTCGTACGCTTCGTTGACCTGGTCGGCGGAGATGATCTCGACCTCCGACGCGATGCCGTGCTCGGCGCAGAAGTCGAGCATCTCCTGCGTCATGGCGATGCCGCCGATCATCGAACCGGCGAACGAGCGCCGTCCGCCGATCAGCGACATGGCGTTCACCCGCATCGGCTCTGGCGGTGCGCCGACGTTGACCAGGGTGCCGTCCACGGCGAGCAGCCGGAGGTAGGCATTGACGTCGATGCTGGCGCTGACGGTGTTGATGATCAGGTCGAACTGCCCGGCCAGTGCCGCGAAGGTCTCCGGGTCGGAGGTCGCGTGGTAGTGGTCGGCGCCGAGCCGCAGGCCGTCCTCCTGCTTCTTCAGCGACTGGGACAGGACGGTCACCTCGGCGCCGAGGGCATGCGCGATCTTGA
>CAYXFT010000016.1:0-27240 GCA_964464335.1 uncultured Aeromicrobium sp. | reverse complement strand
CGATCTTGACGCCCATGTGGCCGAGCCCGCCGAGACCGACGACGGCCACCTTCCGCGCCGGACCGGCCTTCCAGTGACGCAGCGGGGTGTAGGTGGTGATGCCCGCGCAGAGCAGTGGAGCGGCCGCGGCCGGGTCGAGGCCCTCGGGGATGCGCAGGACGAAGTCGGCGTCGACGACGACGTGCGTCGAGTACCCGCCCTGCGTCGTCGTGCCGTCACGGTCGGTGACCGCGTAGGTGCCGACCATGCCGTTGAGGCAGTACTGCTCGTCGCCGCGCAGGCAGTTGACGCAGGTCCGGCACGCGTTGACCATGCAGCCGACACCGACCCGGTCGCCGACGCGATGTCCAGTGACCTCGGCGCCGATCTCGGTGACGATCCCGACGATCTCGTGGCCGGGCACGACGGGGAACGGCTGCGGGCCCCAGTCGCCGTTGACGGTGTGGATGTCGGAGTGGCAGATGCCGGCGAACTCGATCTGGATGAGGACGTCGTTGGTGCCGACCGCTCGGCGCTCGATGGTGATGGGGGCGAGCGGCTGGCCGGCTGCGGGTGCTGCGTAGGCGTTGACCTTCATGAGGTTCTCCTTCGGTGGTTCGCGCAGGGGCGACTCGCGGGCCCTCGTCGGGTCCGCCGTCGCGGGTGGGTGGGGGTCAGGTGGTCCGGGTCCGCCGCAGGTCCTGGGCCAGCGCGGCAGTCTGCTCGGAGATCAGGTCGGCCCGCTCCCGGTCGCCGGCCTCGATCGCACGCCAGTAGTCGACCTTGAGCCGGACGTAGCGCAGCCGCAGGGTCAGGTGCTCCGCCTCGAGTTCCAGACGGGTCTCCTGGGCGCTGAGCAGGTCGATCTGGTCGGACGCGGCATCGGCCCCGAGCCTGCCGTTGGCGACGTAGCTGCGCATGTCGCTCACCGAGAGTCCGGTGGCCGCCAGGCAGGCGACCCGCATCAGCTGATCGAGGTCGTCCTCGTCGTACATGCGGTGCTTGCTGCTCGCGCCACGGCTGATCGGGGGGATCACGCCGATGGACTCGTAGTAGCGCAGCGTGCTCGCCGGCAGCCCGGTCAGGGCGGCGGCTTCCTTGATCGTGTAACTGCGTTGGCTGGTCGATGCGGACACGTCTACGACCGTAGGAACTTCACGTACTTGAAGTCAAAGGTGTGCTCGGTCACCCGCCCGATTCAGAGGAATCGTGCGCAGTCAGGGCATGCTCGTGGGTGATGGGCGACGAACTCGGTGTCCCAGAACAGCTCCCACGTGAAGGCCGGCTCGCCGCACACGGTGGTGCCGGAGCCGATGGCCCTCGCGTGCCGGACACCGTGGGGAGCCCAGACGGTAGTGCCCCGGGAGACCTCCCAGGTCCCGTGCGAGGTGCTGACGAGCCATGTCGAGGCCGTGGCCCTGCGTGAGGTCCGGGACGCCGCGACCGCCGTACGTGTCCGGTTCATGCGAGCTGCATGCGCAGCGGAATCGACGACCAGCCCCGCAGGGTGTTGTTGTGGTGACGGGTCGCCGGGGTGACGAGCTCGATCCGGCTCACCCGCTCGGCGAGGGCTTTGAGCAGCGATTCGGCCTGGAGTCGTGCGACGTGTTGGCCGACGCACTGGTGGATCCCCATGCCGAACGCGAGGTGTCCCGACGGGTCGCGATGCAGATCGAACTCATCGGGGTTCTCCCACCGCCGCGGGTCGCGGTTCGCGGCCCCGTAGCTGATCAAGACGCGCACCCCTTCGGGGATCGTCGTGCCGCCGAGGGTGACCTCGCTGGCCGACTTCCGGAAGATCGACTGGACCGGCGACTCCCAGCGCAGCGCCTCGTCGAAGGCCACCCGCGCCAGCGCCGGGTTCTCGCGCAGGGCGTCCCACTGGTCAGGGTGGGTGGCGAGGGCGTACAGCACGGCGCACAGGCCGTAGACCGTCGTGTCGACGCCGGCCGAGACGAGCGATCGGGTGAGCAGCGCCGCCTGGCTGTGCATGATGTCGCCCCGGTCGGCCGCGGCCCAGACGTCCGCACCGAACCCTTGTGGCTTCAGCGCATCGCGCTGGCAGGCGCCGTTGGCCCACTCGGCGAGCGCGGGCGCACTGGCCTCACCCTGCTTGACCAGGTCGTTGCGGGGGCCGCCGGAGTTGAACACGAGGTCGGCGTACGGCAGCAGGTTCTCCCGCCCCTCGATCCCGGCGGCGTCGGCGAAGAAGTCGACGGGGAAGACGGAGGCGATGTCCTTGTAGCCGTCCACCGACAGCGAGCCCTCACTGGCGCGACCGCTGATGTGGGCGTCCATGAGGGCTGCCGCCTGTGCCGTGCACTCGTCGGCCTTCTCCCGCAGCACGCGCGCGGACATGACGTCCGCCAGGACCTCACGCAACGCATCGTGGCGCGGCGGGTCGGTCTCCAAAAGGCCGGTCTCACGCCAGGGGTCGTTCATCCCCACACCCATGCCGGACACCAGTTGTTGCCAGTTCGACAGGGCGGCGCGCAATTCGTCGTACCGTCCGACGGCATAGACGTCGTACTGCGAGAGGTACGAGATCGGCCCGGCGTCGAGGAGGCGCTTCTGGAACGGGATCGGATCCTCCAGCACCTCCGGCGAGAACGGGTCGTCGTCCAGCACCGGGACCGAGGGGGTGGAAGTTGAACTGGTGGTCGTCACGTCGTCTCCTAGAGGTCCAGAACGAGTCGGTCGGTCACCGCGCGGGAGACGCACACGAACATCCGGTCATTCGCGGCGCGCTCCTCGTCGGTGAGAAGTGAGTCCCGGTGGTCGGGGATGCCGTCGAGCACCGCGACCTCGCACGTCCCGCAGATCCCCTGCGAGCAGGAGGACAGGACGGGGCATCCGGCCTTGGCCACGGCCTCGAGCACCGATTCGTGGGGCGAGACCACGATCGAGGCACCCGAGCGGGCCAGGTCCACGGTGAAGGGTCCGGAGCGCGCAGGCGGGGGCTGGGTCGCAGCGACGAAGCGCTCGAACCGCACGGTGCCGGCAGGCCAGTCGACGGTCGCCGCCTCGACGGCCGCGAGCAGGGGACCCGGACCGCAGACGTAGACCTTCGATCCCTCCTCGGGCTCACGCAGGTGGCTCAGGTCGAGCAGCCCGTACTCGTCCTGGGGTCGCACGGTCACGCGGTCGCCGTACCGGGCCAGCTCGGCCAGGAAGGCCATCGACCGACGGGAACGGCCTCCGTAGAGCAGGTGCCAGTCGATGCCCATCCGCTCGGCCGCGTCGATCATCGTCATGATCGGGGTGATGCCGATGCCCCCGGCGATGAACTGCAGGCGCTGGGCCGGCTTGAGCGCGAAGTGGTTGCGCGGCGTCCCGATGCCGATCAGGTCGCCCTCCGCGAGATCGTCGTGGATGGATCGCGAGCCTCCGCGCGACTCCTCCTCGCGAAGGATCGCGACCTGGTAGGCGTACGGGTCCCAACGGTCCCCGCACAAGGAATACTGGCGGACCACCGACTGCGTCCCCGAGACGGGAACGATCACGTCGATGTGCGATCCCGGGGTCCAGTCGGGCAGGCGTTCACCGGCCGGGTGGACCAGCGTGAGGGCGACGACGCCCTCGGCCAGGGTCGTCTTGCGCGCGACGCGCGCCACCCCGGTGTCCGTCTCGCTCACGACGGCCCGCGCCTCGTCCTTGGTCGTTCCGGTTCGCATGGTCAGTCCACATCCACATCGACGATCGGTTGGCCGGCCGACACCACCTGGCCCTCCTCCACGTGGACGGCGACGATGACTCCGGCAGATTCCGCCAGGACGGGGATCTCCATCTTCATCGACTCGAGGATCGCGATCGTGCCGTCCTCCTCGATGGTGTCACCCGTCCGCACGAGGATCTTCCAGACGTTGGCACTCATCTCCGCGTGGATCGTCTCAGCCATCTTCGTTCTCCTTCATCGTGCGGTCCGTGCCGCGAGTAGTTCGGTGACCAACTGGGTGTCGTAGCGGCCGTCCTCGTAGGCGCGGGAACGCACGAGTTCGCGCAGGAACGGGATGTTCGTCTGCAGGCCGCCGCTGATCTCGCAGCCGTCGAGGGCATCGCGCGCCAGTGCCAGCGCCGAGGCGCGGTCGTCGGCGACGACGCAGAGCTTCGCGATGAGCGAGTCGAAGAAGGGCGTGACCTCGGTGCCTGCGGCGAATCCGGCATCGATCCGGATGCCGGCGCCCGCGGGCATCGACCACTCGTCGATGGCTCCGGGGCTCGGGAAGAGCCGGACCGGGTCCTCGGCACAGATGCGCAGTTCGAAGGCGTGGCCCGCCGGGGTGGGGTCGAAGCCCGGGGTGAACTCGCCCGAGTGAGCGATCGCGAGCTGCTGTTCGACGATGTCCACGCCCCAGATCAGCTCGGTGACCGGGTGCTCGACCTGGATGCGGGTGTTCATCTCGAGGAAGACGAAGTCCTGGGACTCGACGTCGAGCAGGAACTCGACGGTGCCTGCGCTCCGGTAGCCGATGGCCCGGGCGAGCTCGATCGCGCTGGCGTGCATGTTCGCCCGCACGAGCGGGTCCACGTGCGGTGCCGGCGACTCCTCGACCACCTTCTGGTGACGCCGCTGCGGTGAGCAGTCACGCTCGCCGAGGGCGACGACACGACCGTGGGCGTCCGCGAGGATCTGCACCTCGATGTGGCGTGCGGAGGCGAGGTACTTCTCGACGAACACGCGGTCCGACCCGAAACTGCGCTCGGCCATCGCGCGGGTCGAGGTGTAGACCTTCTCCAGCCCGGCGGCGTCGTGGGCGATCGCCATCCCGATGCCACCGCCACCGCCCGACGCCTTCACCATGACGGGGTAGCCGACGCGGTCGGCGGCGAGCAGGGCGTCCTCGATCGACGTCAGGCTGTCGGCGCCACCACTGACCGGCACCCCGACCTCCGCGGCGGCGTTCCGCGCCCGGATCTTGTCGCCCATGGCGCTGATGGAGGCCGGCGACGGCCCCACCCACGTCAGTCCGGCCGCCTCGACCTCGCGGGCGAAGTCGGCGTTCTCGGCGAGGAATCCGTAGCCCGGGTGGATCGCGTCGGCGCCCGACGCCACCGCGATCGCGATGATCTGGGCGCCGTCGAGATAGCCGCGGACCGGATGGTCGGCCGTGAGTTCGTGGGCCTCGCCGGCCTCACGGACGAAGGGCAGCCCGGCGTCGACGGGCGCGTGGACCGCCACGGACTCGACGCCGAGCCGGTCGAGGGTGCGAATGATCCGCCTGGCGATCTCGCCGCGATTGGCGACCAGGACCTTCTTCGGGAACGGGTTCATGGCGATCGTCCTCAGTGGCTCGTCGGCCAGGAGCTCAGCAGGTGCTCGCCGACCCCGTCGGTCCGGCGCAACTGGTGGTCCCGGAGGGACTGGATGATGAAGGTGCGGGTGTCCGCGGGGTCGATCACGTCCTGGACGCCGAAGACGCGGGCGACGTCGTAGCCCGTGGACTCGCGCGCCATCTCGTCGAACCGGCGGGCATACTCCTCGGGATCCTTCTCCGGGTCCAGGCCGTGGACGACTCCGACCGCGGAACGGGGATCCATGAAGCTCACCTCCGCGGTCCACCAGGCGGCGGCCGCGTCGGTCATGAAACCGCCGCCCATGTTGGCGTAGGCCTGGCCGTAGTTCTTGCGGATCATGACCGTGGCGGTGGGCACCGTCACGAGCGCCAGCGCGTTCATCCAGTTGATGATCTTGCCGGCGGCGCGGTTGCGCTCGGCCTCCAGACCGATGAGGAACCCGGGCTGGTCCACCAGGAACACGACCGGGATGTTGTAGGAGTCGCACAGCACCAGGAAGCTGACGACCTTGTCGCAGGCGTCCGCGTCGATGGCGCCGCCCTTGAACATGGGGTTGTTGGCGATGACCCCGACGCTCTGGCCGTCGAGGCGGACCAGGCTCGTGATCATGTTCTTGGCGAAGTCGGCCTTGAGGGGGAAGACCGAGCCCGCGTCGGCGATCACCTCGAGCACCTTGCGCATGTCGTAGACCTTGGAGCGCGCCTCGGGGACCAGGTCGCGCAGCCGGTCCTGGTCCATGCCCGAACCGGCCGGGACCTCCGCCACGGGCGGTGCCTCCCCGTTGTGACCGGGCAGGTAGGACAGGAAGCGGCGCACCAGGTCGATGGCCTCCTCGTCGGTGTCGGCCACGGCGTCCGCGAAGCCGGTGATCCGCGCATGGACCTTCCAGCCACCGAGCTCCTCGGCGTCGACATCCTGTCCCGTGGCCCGGCTCACCAGTCCGGGGCTCGAGACCGCCATCACCGAGCCCTTGCGGAACACGGCGAAGTCGGAGGAGACGGTGTGCCAGGCCGCCGACCCGAACGCATAGCCGAAGACGGCCGACGCCCAGGGGCTCTCGCGACGTCGCAGGAACCGGGTCTTCTCGTTGCCGCCACCCATGCCGGTGCCGCCCATGATGTCGGGCATCCGGACGCCGGTGGATTCGGCCAGGTAGACCAGCGGAACGCCGCGTCGTCGCGCGAGGTCCTTGAAGTACGCCATCTTCTTGTTGCTGACCGCCCCGCTCGAGGCGCCCTTGACCGTGAAGTCGTAGGCGATCACGGCGCCCGTGCGGCCGTCGATCTCACCCAGGCCCGTGACCTTGCCGTCGGCGGGGGTGCTGTGCCGGTCGGCCTCGTGGGGCGAGGTGGCGAAGAGGCCCGACTCGCGGAAGCTGCCGTCGTCGAACAGCAGGTCGACCCGCTGGCGGGCGTTCAGCTCGCCCTTCTGCGCGCGGGCCTCCAGCTTGCGGGTCCCACCCATCGCCAGCGCGGTGGATCGGCGCTCCTTGTGGTTGACCTCGAACTCTTCGTGCGCCATCAGTGGTCCTTCCGGTCCGATGAGCTGCGTTCCTGGTGGGCGATCAGTGCGGCGACGGCCACGGCGGCCTCGTCGAACCGGCCGTGGGCGGGCAGGCCCAGGGTTCGCGCCCGCTGGGCGTACTCGCGGATGCGCTCGTCCATGTCGGCCTTGCCGTCCCCCTTGAGCACGAGCACGTGGTGCGTCGAGTTCGTGGACTCCTGGAGGCGGGCGACCGTCTCGATGATCCGACCCGTGACGTCACCGTGGGTCTCCTCGAGGTTGCGCTGGATGATCCCGACGTTCAGGTGCGTCAGCACGACGGCGGGCGTCGTGGCGTCCGTGACCGCGCGCAGGATGTCCTCGGCGACCGCGCCGCCGCGGACGGCGAGGGTCCCCGCGGGAACGTCGATGGGATTGGTGAGCCCGTTGCCCGGGGGCAGGCCCATGTCGCGGAGGCGGTCGACGATCTCGTCGGGCAGGGTCGGGATCCGCAGTCCGCGCAGCTCGAGGGTGTCGGTGGCGAGCACGCTGGCACCGCCGCCGTTGCCGAACAGCACCACGTCGCGCGAGTCGACCGTGACCGACTTCTTGGCGGCGTCGAAGCCGAGCAACACCGCGAGGAAGTCCTCGATCGTGTCGACGAGGGTCATCTGGGCCTGGCGGGCGACGGCCGGCCAGAGCCGGTGGTTGCCCGACAGCGCGCCGGTGTGGCTCGCGGCGGCGCGCGAGCCCTCGCGGCTGCGTCCACCGGCGAGCAGCACGATCGGCTTGGAGCACGGCCGCGTCGCCAGCAGGTCGACGACCTCACGGGCCCGCACGAGCGACTCCAGGTAGAGCCCGATCACGGACACCTCCGGATCGTCCAGCAGCTTCCCGGCCAGTTCGGCGGGGCTGACGTCGGAACTGTTCCCGATGCTCGTGACGCTGTGGAACGCGATCCCGCCGGCGGAACCGAGCCGCAGGATGTCGACGCTGAGGCCCCCGCTCTGGGAGATCACGGCGACGCCGCCGGCCTCGAAGGGAGCGTTCGGGATGAAGCCGACCCGGCCGCGCGAGGAATGGGTGCCCAGCGAGTTCGGTCCGATGATCCGCGTGCCGCGTCGGCGTGCGGTCTCGACCAGTTCGTGTTCCAGGACGTCGCCGCCGTCGACCTCGGAGAAGCCGCTGGAGACGACTTGGGCGAAGGAGACGCCCTCGACGGAGGCATCGAGGGCGGCCGCCACGCGAGCGGCGGGCAGGGCGACGAACGCGTAGTCGATCGCTCCTGCCTCGGCCAGGGACGAGCACGACGGCAGGCCTTCGATCTCCGCGGCCTGGGGGTGGACCGGGACGACCCGTCCCTCGAAGCCGGAGTCCTTGAGGTTCCGGATGAAGAGGTTCGCCGCGTTCGCCGAGCGCGTGCTGGCACCGAGGACGGCGACGCTCCGAGGCTGGAACAACTCGTCGATGCGGGTCGGCGGAATGGCGGTGGTGAGCGGCGCGGTCGGCTTCGGGGCGTGGGGATCCACGACGAAGCGAGCATCGACGGCGACGGCGCCGGTCGATCCCACCTTGACGGGGTTGAGGTCGATCTCGGTGATCTCCTCGGGCATGGCGGCGAGCAGTCCGTCGCGGCCGGCCACCTTCTCGATGAGCGCGACGAGCGCATCGAGGTCGGCGGGCTCGCCGCCGCGGGCCCCGCGCAGCAGTGCGAGACCACGGAGCTCCTCGAGCATCGACATGATCTGCGCGGGGTCGAGGGGAGCGAGCCCGAAGGCGACGTCCTCGAGCACCTCGACGAAGACGCCGCCCAGGCCGACCATCACGGCCCAGCCGAAGCCCGGCGTGCGCACCGCGCCGACGACGACCTCGTGGTCGCCGGAGGCCATCTCCTCGAGCAGGAACTCGGTGACGTCGTGGCCTGCGGCCTCGACCCGCGTGCGCATCCGCGCGGCGACGTCGGCGAGGTCGGCGGCGTCCACGTCGATCGCCACGCCACCGGCGTCGGACTTGTGGACGAGTGTCGGCGACACGGCCTTGAGGACGAAGGGACCCCGGAGGCCGGCGCGCATGGCGTCGAGGTCGGTCCCGGTCACTCCCGCAGGGACGGCGATGCCCGCGGCGGCGAGGATCCTCTTGGCGTCCGCCTCGGCGATCACATGGCGATCGGCCGGTCGGGACGGTCGAGCCACGACCTCGCGCAGGAGTTCGCCCGCGCTGCAGGCCACGATTTCTGAGGACACGACACACCTTTGTTCTCTGGGCGTTCGCGGCTGACGGGAGTGTCGGCCGGTGCCCCGAGTCTGGTGTGCAAGATCACAGCAAGGAAGGCTTCAGACCTTCTCGCGGTGATGCCGTTCCCCTATCGACTCGATCGAACGAGGTCACGACCGCGGCGAATCGCCGCGGCCCGACTGCACGTCCGCCTCGCGCCGGATCAGCCGCAGCAGGGTCTGGACGACCGGGGTGCGCATCTCGTCCTTGCGGACCACGGCGCACAACGTGGTGCGCGCCCACGGCTCGTTGATGGGCACGATCGTGACGCCGTTCCCCGAGATCGTCGAGGGAGCCAGCGTGTTCGCCATCGAGATGCCCACTCCGGCGCGGACCATGCGCTGGGCGGTCTCGGCGTTGTCCGCGCTGTAGACGACCCGCGCCTCGAAGCCCTCCATGAGCTTCTCCATCGCCGTGCGCAGGATGCTGCCCTTCTTGAAGAAGACCAAGGGCTGGTCGTTCAGGTCGGCGGTGCTCAGGTGGTCGATCTGGCTCAACGGGTGCTCGTCGGGGACGCACAGCACGAGGTGACCGGTCATCAGCTCGATGAAGTGCAGTTGCTCGTGGTCCGACTCGTCGTCGAAGCCTTCGAGCCGGGTGGTGAGGCCGAGGTCGAAGGCGCCCGCGGCGACCCCGTGGCGCACCATCTGCGACCCTCCCTCGGTGACGTCGAAGCGGATGTTGGGGTGCTGGTCGTGCAGTTGCCTGACCACGTTGGGCAGGAGCAGGCTGCTGCCGGTCGAGACCGCCGCCATCTTGACGCTGCCGATCTTGAGCGCCTCGATGGCGCTGGCCTCCTGCCGCAACATGTCCTCGGCGCGGATGGCGGCGATCACGTGGGGGAGCATCCGTTCGGCGGCCTCGGTCGCCCGGGCCCCTCGGGAGCCACGCAGCATCAGCACGACGCCGAGATCCTCCTCGAGCCGCTGGATCTGGTTCGTGATCGTCGGCTGGGAGACACCCAGCTCTCGCGCAGCCTGGCGGAACGACCCCGTCCGCACGGCGGCCTCCAGGTACCGAAGTTGTTCGAACCTCACCTTCGGATCTTGTCAGGTGATGGGGGCGTCACCAAGTCACCCCTCGGGCACCAGGTCGTCGAGTCCGGACGGATCCACCGCGAGGATCCCTCCGTCGACCGGGATCACGGCCCCGCTGATGTAGCCCGCCGCGGGCGTGAGCAGGAAGGCGATGGTCGCCGCCACCTCGTGGGGCTGTCCCAGTCGTCGCAGCGGGGTCCTGGCGCTGAGCCCGACGGCGACGTCGCGGCCGTTGGCCACGAGCCGCTCCGAGAGGAACAGCCCGGGCGCGACGGTGTTCACGCGGACACCGGCCGGCCCGTACTCCGCGGCGAGCTGGCGGGTCCACATCTCGAGGGCGGCCTTCGCCGGGCCGTAGCCGGGCGCACGATGGCCCGCACGGCTGGCCGCGGTGCTGGAGATGTGCACGATCGAGCCGCCGTGACGGGCGACCCGGGGCGCCAGCGCCTGGGCGAGCAGGAAGGTGTGCACCAGGTTGACCCGGAAGTCGTGGGTCCACTCGTCCAGCGTGAACTCGGGCAGCAGGCGGCGCGTCTGGCGGCCGATGACGTCCACGTAGCCGTCGAGGCCGCCGAGCTCGCGGTCCACGGCCGCGGCGATCTGCGCGACGCCCTCCTCGGTGGTCGCGTCCGCGCCCAGCGACGCCGCGCCCAGCGAGTCGCCGACCCGAGCGGCGAGTTCGGCCGAGAGGTCGACGCAGAGGATGCGGGCTCCGAGGTGGCTCAGCGTCCGGGCGACGTGTTCTCCGATGCCGGCCCCGGCGCCGACGACGACGTGCCGCCGGCCGTCGAGCCGGAACAGTCCCGCGTGGTCGACGTCCGCCGCGGCCACCGGGGCATGCGGGTCAGCCGGCATGGCGGGCGCGTTCGGCGCGATCGACGAAGTCGGCCAGCACCGTCCACGTCTCCTGCGGGTCGGTGATGTTCGGCGAGTGCTTGTGATCGAGCTCGGCCACCTCGACGGTGGGCAGCACGTCGCGCATGTGCTTGGTCCAGCCGCGCTCGACGAGATCGTCGCGGGTGCACTCGACGAGCAGGACGGGCGTGTCGACGCCGGCCAGGTTCGACGGGTACGGGTCCGCGGGCCGCTCGAACTGCAGTGCCTCCGGCACGGGGATGTGGATGGCGGCCGCGGCGGCGTAGTGCCCCGGCGACCGAGCCCACTCGTGGCGGCGGTCGATCTGGGCCTCGAGACCGTCGAAGTCGTCACAGAGCAGACTCACGATCCGGGCCGTGTCGTCCCGGGTGCCGTCGAAGGACCCGAGTGCGGCACCTGCCGGGGTGCGCCACGGTCCCCCGGTTCCGCTGATGCTCGTCACCGAGGCGAGTCGCGGTCGCACCCGGGGGTCGGTCAGCGCCCGCAGACCGACGGAGCCGCCGAAGGAGCTGCCGATGACGTGGACGGGCCGGTCGATCCCCAGCTGGTCGAGGAGGGCGAGGACATGGCGGATGCGGAACCCGAACGGCGACTGGTCGGTGCGGATGGACTTCGCGCTCCCGCCGAAACCGAGCAGGTCGGGGGCGATGACACGATGCGTCGCCGCCGCGAGGGGGAGCACGTCGCCCCATGTGACATCGGCACTGGCTCCCCAGGCGCCGTCGTGCAGCAGCACGACGGGAGGTGCGTCCTGCGGCCCGCCCTCGAGGTAGCGCGTCTCGAGGTCGTTCACGACGACGGTGCTGGTCTGGATCATCTGAGGTTCCGTTCGTGGGGGTCGTCGGCCGGGCCGTGAGGGCTCAGGCCGTGTGGTACTGGGCCGGGTCGATGTCCGCGGTGGCCTTGACGTAGTCCCAGGCGGGCAGCGGCCACATGATCGTCGAGCGTCCGGCCGCGTTCTGGTACCAACTGTGGGTGCTCGACCACTCCCACACGCGGGTGGCGCTCGCCGCGGTGATCTGCTCGCGGTACCGGTCGAAGGCCGCGTGGGTCAACGACAGCGATCCGGCGTCCTCGCGCAGCAGGTGCTCGATGGCCTTCATGACGTAGTTCGCCTGGCACTCCATGAAGAAGACGACGTTGCCGTGCAGGACCAGTCCGGTGTTCGGCCCGTACATGCAGAACAGGTTCGGGAAGTCCGGGACGGTGATCCCCATGTAGGCGCATGCATCGATGCCCCACGTCTCGTGGAGGTCCTTGCCGCCCTCGCCGGTGACCTCCATGGGGGTGAGGAAGTCCGCGGCGCGGAACCCGGTCCCGAAGATGATGACGTCCGCCGGCCGTTCCCGGCCGTCGGCCGTGACCACGCCGGTGGGGACGATCCGGCTCACCGCGTCGGTGACCAGTTCGACGTTGTCGCGCTTCAACGTGGCGACCCACGTGCCGTCGTCGCGGATGATCCGCTTCGCGCCGACCGGGTAGTCGGGCACGATCTTGTCGACGAGATCCTCGCGGTCGCCGGCCTGGGCGACGAGGTAGGCCGTCAGCAGCTTCCGCAGTTCCTCGTTGGCGGCCGAGACGGCGAACTCGCTGGGCGGGTAGTCCGGATCGACCGTGGCGGCATCGAGCTGGCCGATGGCGCGCGGCACGAAGATCGTGAAGCGGTACAGCGCCCGGTAGAGCGGGAGCTCGTTGAGGAGCCAGCGCTCGTCGTCGCCGATGTCCTGACGAAGTTCGGGCGTGGGCATCAGCCACGGTGCACTGCGCTGGTAGACGGTGACGTCGGCGCCCTCACGGGCGATCGCCGGGACGAACTGCAGGGCGCTGGCGCCGGTACCGATCACGGCGACCCGCTTGCCGGCGAAGTCGATCCCGTGGTCCCAGCCGGCCGAGTGGAACGCCGGTCCGTCAAAGTCCTCGAGCCCGGGGATCTGGGGAATCGACGGCCGGTTCAGCTGGCCGACGGCGCTGACGAGGATGTTGGCCGAGGCCGTCGACGTCTCGTCGCCGCGGACGAGGGTCGTCTCCCAGACGCGGCGCGACTCGTCCCAGTGGGCGTCCTTGACCTCGGTGTCGAACTGGATGTGCTCGAGCAGGCCGTGCGTCTTGGCGAACTCGGTCAGGTAGTCGAGGATCACGCCCTGGCGGCAGAAGTAGGACGGCCAGTCATGGGGCTGGAACGAGTACGCGTAGATGTGGCTGTGGACGTCGGTGCGGCAGTCGGGGTAGGTGTTCTCCCACCAGGTGCCGCCGATGTTCATGGACTTCTCGTAGATCGTGAAGTCGACGCCCGCCTGCTTCAACCGCAGGCCGATCATGAGCCCGGCGATGCCCGAACCGATGACGGCCGCGCGGAACTCGCGTTCCGGCGCGACCTCGGACTGCTTCCAGGACGGTGCGCCCGGATCCGTGCCCTCGGCGACGTAGGCCGCCCGGAGCAGGTCCGTCAGTTCTGCGGAGGTCGACCCCAAGGCCCACTCGCCCACGGCCGAGAGGAACTCCGGGCTGAGCCGCTCGTCCCACTCGCGGCCCTCCTCGATGGCCTGCGTGAGTCGGTCCAGGCAGACCGCGACCACCTCGGCGTCGACCTCGGGCGGCAGCCCCGAATGCGGGAGGGCGGCGGGGACCGGACGCCACGCGTCGCGCAGCAGGCCCAGATCGCCCGTCACCTGCGCCGTCAGCAGGATGAGCGCGGGGACGGCGGCGGCGCCGATGTGCCGGCGCAGGTCGTCGAGGGAAGGAGGCGTCGAGGGCGTTGAGTGGCTCATGTGTTCTCCGGCGAGGGGTGTCCCGAAACGGGGGCGGGGTCAGGAAGGGATGTCGAGGACGTCGCGGATCAGGGCGGCGACGGGTCCGGGGTGGGTGATCGGGGAGAGGTGGCTGCCCGGCACGACCTCGAGCCGGGCGGACCCGTACTCGTCCCGCAGGGACTCCATCACGGCCAGAGGCGTACTCAGGTCGTCCTTCGGAGCGATCAGCAGGGTCGGCGGGACGGTGGTGCGTTCGAGGTCGTTGACCTGGGTCATCGCCTCGAGTGCCATGACGTGGGCCCGGGGATCGGTGGCCACCAGTTGCGCGTGGGCCCGGACGGGCAACGGTTCGGCGAGTGCACTGGCGCCGGCGCCGAACCACCGGTCGATCAGGCCGTCGGCCGAGGGGGCCAGGCCGCCGGCGGCGCGGACCGCCTCGATGCGCTGGCGCGTGCCGGCGAGCGCTGCGTCGGGGAAGCGGTGCGTCGTCGCGATCAGCACCAGCGCCTCGACGCGCTCGGGGGCGGCCGCGGCGACGGCCTGCGCCACCATGCCACCCATCGAGAGTCCGACCAGGGGCGAACTGTCGACGCCGAGGTGGTCCCAGAGGCGCAGGACGTCGTCGGCCATGGCCGTCAGGGACGACTGGTCTCCGGCCTCGGTGAGCCCGTGGCCGCGCAGGTCCGGCGCGATGATCTCGACCTCGGGACCCAACGCGTCGGCCAGCGGCTCCCACCAGGAGCCGTCGAGGGCGAGCGAGTGCAGGCACGTGATCCGGCGCGGTCCCGTGCCGAAGCGGTGGACGCCGAGCCGGACGTCGCCCAGGTCGACGTGCTCCACGGTGTGGTGGGTCATCACGACGCCCGGTCGCGCGACGCGTCCTTCTCGGACTTGTCCACCTCGTCGCGCAACTTCTCGGAGAGTTCGACGAAGTACTGCCGGAACTCGGCGCCACCGCGCATCTCCTGGGTTCGGGGACGTTCGAGCCCGATGGACATGTCGGCCACGATCCGGCCGGGCCGGCTGGCCATCAGGATGACCCGGTCGCTCAGCAGGATGGCCTCCTCGAGATCGTGCGTCACGAAGACCACGGTGGGGCGCTCGGCCTCCCAGAGGGTGATGAACTCCTCCTGCTGAATCGCGCGGGTCTGGGCGTCCAGCGCCGCGAACGGCTCGTCCATGAGCACGACGCCCGGACTCTGCACGAGAGTGCGCGCGATGGCGACCCGCTGGCGCATTCCCTGTGAGAGGTGCAGCACGTCGGAGTCGGCGAACTCCTCGAGCCGGACCCGGCGCAGCCAGGCGTCGGCCCGCGCTCGCCGCTCCTGCTTGGAGACGCCACGAGCCTCCATCCCGAGCTCCACGTTGGAGCGGACGCTGCGCCACGGCAGCAGCGCGTCCCGCGCGAACAGGAACGCGACGTCGGAGGACGTGGAGGTCACGGGGGTGCCGTTGCGCTCGACCGTGCCGTGGCGGGGGAGGACCAACCCGCCGGTCATCGACAGCGCCGTCGTCTTGCCGCAGCCGGACGGCCCGACGATGCTGACGAACTGCGACGCGGGGATGTCCAAGTTGAAGTCCTCGAGGACCGGGACGGCGCGGTCGCCGTGGATGAAGCTGTGGTGCACGTGCGAGAACCGAATACGTTGACCGCGCGGTGCAGTGGCCGTGTCGTTCATGGTGCTGGATCTCCTGAAGACTCGTTCTCGGCTGGAATGAAGGGCATATTCCGTCGGAGCTCGCCGCCGTGGGAGCGGGGTCCGACAGTGAGAAACACTCCGTGAACCACGTCACAGTGTCAAGACGGGAGCGGCTCGATCGGGACTATCGCCCTGATAGGAGCGGCACCCTTGAACAGAGCCCTGCGTCCAGTGACGCTGATCACAATCAGCACACCGAGAGGCGATCACCCATGCCAGATTCGCGTACGGCCCCCAGCCGGGGGACGGCCACCTTCGATTTCACCGACCAGGTGGCGATCGTCACCGGTGCGTCCGGCGGCATCGGAGCCGCGATCTCCGAGTCCTTCGCCCGAGCCGGCATGGACCTCGTGCTGCACGGGCGCCGGGCCGACGCGCTCGAGGCGGTGGCCGAGACGGTCCGGGCCCACGGGCGCCGAGCCCACGTCGTCGAGGGAAACCTCCGCGACCCGCAGACGGCCTCGCGGATCGTGCAGTGTGCGGTCGAGGAGTTCGGCGGCGTCGACGTGGTCGTGAACAACGCGGGAGGCAACTTCGCGGCGCGGCTGGAGGACCTGTCCGTCAACGCGTGGAACGCGACGATCGAGACGAACCTCTCCGGCCCCTTCCATGTGGCCACGGCCGCCTTCCCGGTCCTGCGCGACGGTGGCGGAGGCACGATCGTGAACATCGGGTCGGCCTCGGCCAACTACGCCCATCCGCTGCGGGGGGCGTACGCCGCCGCCAAGGCCGGACTGTCCTCGCTCACCCGGACGATGTCCTGGGAATGGTCGGCGGCCGACATCCGGGTCAACTGCATCGAGCCGGGTGCGGTGCTCACGCCGTCCTCCCGGTTCGCCGACGCGGCGACCGAGGAACGCGTCGCCTACTTCACGGCCCGTCCGCGGGTCGGCCGGCCGGAGGACGTCGCGCAGTTGTGCCTGTTCCTGTGCTCGGAGAACGCGGACTACATCACAGGTGAGACGATCGTGGTCGCCGGGGGGCCGCACCCGTCGAGTCCGGCGGACGTCGCCCTGATCCGCCCCGAGTTCGCCCAGGAGGTGAGGGTCTGATGTCCGCGACCACCAAGGACATGTCGATGGACCAGGTCGACAACCAACAGATCGCGATCAAGGTCGGCGAGGAGATGTTCGCCGAGCGACGTCGCATCGAACGACGCGCGACGACGATCACCTGGACGCTCCGACTCGTGACCCTGACCGTGTTCCTCGGGGTGTGGGCGTTGGCGAGCAATCGCGGATGGATCGACCCGCTCATGATCTCCAAGCCGCTGGACGTCATGAAGGCGGCGATCTCCCAGCTCACCGACCCGACGTTCTGGCAGGACGCGCTCAGCACCTTCAGCGGCGCACTGGTCGGCCTGACGATCGGATCGGTGCTCGGCATCCTCACCGGTGTGGTGTTCACGCACGTGCCGGTGCTCGAACGGGCGGCGTCGCCCTTCCTGACGCTGTGCAACAGCCTGCCGCGCCCCGCCCTGGCGCCCATCTTCATCCTGTGGTTCGGGCTCGGCTTCACGCCGAAGGCGCTCGTGGCGGCCAGCGTCGTCTACTTCCTGCTGCTCACCGCGACGAGCGGTGCACTCCGCGGGATCGACCACGACATCAACCTGCTGAGCAGGTCGCTGTCGCTCAACCCCACGCAGCGATTCTTCAAGATCGAACTGCCCAGCGCCCTGCCGGCGATCATCGGCGGCCTGCGCCTGGGTGCGGTGTACTCGGTGCTCGGCGCCGTGCTCTCCGAGATGGTCGGCGCGTACTCCGGCCTCGGCCAGCGCCTCGTCGTGATGACCAACAACTTCCAGGTGGCCGAGTCGTTCGCCATCTTGCTGGCGATGGGCGTCATGGCCATGTCGGTCGACTACGCGATCTCCCACCTGGAGCGGGCCGTCCGGAGGCGCACCCAGTGAGCGCGTCACCGCTCGTCATCACCGGAGGGAGCTCGGGCATCGGCGCCGCGCTGGCAGCTCGGCTGTCGGCGCGGCGCCCCGTGGTGGTCCTGGACCGCGCGGCTCCGGCGACCCCGGTCCCGGGCGTGGACTACGTGATCGCGGACCTCGCCTCGGCCAGTGGCGCCAGGGCGGCCGCGGCCGAGGTCCGGGCGATGGCCGACGGCCGGATCGCCGGAGTCGTCCACTGTGCGGGCGTCATCACGTCCGTCAGCCCCTTGGAGTCGATGCCCGTCGACGAGTGGCAACGGGTCATCGACGTGAACCTGGTGGGCACCATCGCCGTGGCGCAGGCCTTCGGGCCGCTCGTCGAGGACGATGGCCGGTGGGTCCTGTTCTCCTCGGCCACCGCGTTCAAGGGGCCGGGAGGTCTGGCGGCCTACGTAGCGTCCAAGGCCGGTGTCCTGGGGCTGACCAAGAGTCTCGCCGCCGAGTTCGGTGAGCGCGGCATCACGGTCAACGCGATCGCACCCGGCCTGGTCCTGACTCCGATGGCCGCCGAGATTGCGCACACCGAGGCCGCCAACGTGCAGACCAGGGCGATCAAGCGGCCCGCGACCGTCGAGGACTTCGTCGGGCCGGTCGAGTTCTTCCTGTCCGAGGGTTCGAGCTTCGTCACGGGCCAGACGATGGTCGTCGACGGTGGATCCCACCGCCACTGAACACCCGGCGGGCGATCAGATGAAGGCCAGCACCTGCAGGCCCGAGACGGTCGTCGCGATGATCGTGGCGAACGTCGCGAGCGCGATCGTGCGGGGCGTGATCGACAGCAGGTCGCCCAGCCGGATCCCCAACCCCAGTCCGAACATGCCGGCGGCCAGCAGCAGCGTGGTCACGCTCTTGGAGGCCTCGATGACCTCGGCATCCAGGAGCCCCGTCCAGCGCACCAGGAACATGGCCACGAAGCCCGCGACGAACCACGGCACGATCGGCCCGCGCCGCTGTCCGGGGCGGGCGTGCGCGCGCGCCGCGTGGACGTAGACCGGGGCGAGCATCATGACCCGACCCAACTTGATGACGCTGGCGATCGGAACGACGGCCCCGCCGATGACGGAGGCCGCGGCGATGACCTGGGCCACCTCGTGGATGCTGGCCCCGGCCCAGACGGCTCCCTGGGCGTCCGTGAGCCCGAGCTGCGTCGTCGCGACGGGGATCACGATGATCATCGCCGTGCCGAACACCGTGACCAGCGCGAGCGCGGTCGCGACGTCCCGCTCCCTGGCCTTCACCGCGTCCTGGGCGGCGGCGATCGCCGCAGCGCCGCAGACGGCGAATCCGGCGGCGATGAGCGTCACCAGTTCCTCGGCCATGCCGAGCCGGCGTCCCATCCAGCGGGTCGAGAGGTACGTGATCGCCACCGTGCTCACGATGACGGTGATGCCCTCGATCCCCGTGGCGGCGACCGCGGAGACGGACAACTGGAGCCCGAGTCCGACGATGCCCAGCCGTAGGCAGAACTTGGCCGCGTCGGCCCACGCGCCGAGACCCGCGGTGCGGGGGACGGTGTTGGCGACGACCGCGCCGAGCAGCAACGCACAGAGCAGCGCACTGACGAGGGGGACCAGCAGGTTCGCCGCGACGGCCAGCAGGGCGAAACCGAGGACGGCTCCCCACGTGACCAACGCGTGTCCCGTGCGCTTCCGGGTCGGTTGCGCGGGGGTGATCTTGAGCATGTTTCCATCGTCGGGAGAGTCGGCTCTCGCCAGTAGAGTGCAATCGGGACTAAGGTCATAACCAGTGTTTATGCCTCCGGTGGATCTCCCCACGCTCGAGCTGCTGGTCGCCCTGGACGACCTGGGCAGCCTGAGCGCTGCGGCGCGGCGCCTGCAGATCAGTCAGCCGGCGGCCAGCGCTCGGTTGCGGGAGTTCGAGGCCCGCTGGAAGCTCTCCGTCGCACAGCGCACGGCCCGGGGCACGTCGCTGACGACCGACGGGCAGGCCGTCGTGACCTGGGCGCGGCGGGTGCTGGCCGAGGCCGACTCGTTCCGGGCCGGGATCGTCGCCCTGTCGGCCGAGCGCAACAGTGACCTCGACATCGCGGCCAGCCTGACGATCGCCGAGTTCGTGCTGCCGAGGTGGCTGGGCGAACTGCGGGTGCGGTTGCCGCAGGTGCGACCACACCTGAGCGTCGTCAACAGCGAGGCCGTTCTGGACGCCGTCACGTCCGGCGCGGTGACGATCGGGTTCATCGAGACGACGGTGCTGCCACGGGACCTCGATCACCGGGTGATCGGGCACGACCGTCTCGTGATCGTGGTTTCACCCGATCACCAGTGGGCGCGCCGGACCTATCCGGTGACGCTCGACCACCTGCGGTCCGCGCACTACGTGATCCGTGAGTCCGGGAGCGGCACGCGCGCCACGTTCGAGCGCGCGCTGGCCATGATCCCGAAGGTGGCCATCGAGGCCAGCTCGACCACCGCCGTGATCGGGGGCGCGCTGGCCGGCGCGGGACCGGCGGTGATCTCGGCCCTCGCGGTGCGCCACCACGTCGAGTCCGGGCAGTTGGTCGTGGTGGAGACCGAACTGGAACTGAGTCGGCCCCTCAGCGCCGTCTGGAACCGCGGGCAGCGCTTGTCCGGGGCGGCGAACGAACTCCTGCGGGTCGCGGCCCTGAACGCCGTGACGCGGGTCAGGCCCGAACGCTGAACGGCAGAGGGGGACGGTGCCAGCGCACCGTCCCCCTCTGCCGTTGCTGCGAACTCAGTCCTCGCGAGCGAAGTCCGCGACGATGTCCTCGTACTTGATCTGGCCCTCCTTGAGGATGCCCAGGCGCACGGCGACCTCGTGCATGCGGTCGAACGATGCGCGGCTCATCCGCCACTGCTCGTCGATCTTCGGGGCGACGTCGGCGGCCCAGTGGGCCATGTACGCCGTGCTGAGGTCGGCGGCCTTGCCGTCGAAGGCCTTCGTGTTCAGGAAGTCGGCCGCCTCCTGCTGGTTGGCCAGCATCCAGTCCTTCGTGTCGGTCTGCACGTCGAGGTAGTTCTGGATCGCCTCGGGGTTCTTGTCGAGGAACTCCTCGCGGGCGATGAGCGGCCCGACCTCCTGGCCGCTGATGATCTCCGGGACGGAGGGGTCGGAGAAGTCGACGTAGAGCTGACCGCCCGTCGAGGCGGCCATGATGCGGCTGGTGGCCCACGTCTGGGTGACGACGGCGTCGACGCGGCCGGCCTTCATCTGGGACGTCATCGGTCCGAACTGGCCGACCGCGATCCGCGTGACCGAGTCGTCCTTCATGCCCGCTTCCTGCAACGCCAGGGTGAGCTGCTGGTCGGCGCCCGCGCCGATCGCCGGAACGCCGATGGTCTTGCCCTTCAGCGAGCTCATCTTCTCCTCGAAGGAGGCGGTGGCGTCGGCGCCGCCGAATCCCTTGTTGGTGACGATCGCGTAGGTGATGGTCGGCATCCGCATGCCGATGATCATCGGGCGCTTGCCCTTCTGGCCGTTCGCGTAGGCCGCGAACGTCAGGAGGGTGTCCTGCTGCTGGGCGTCGATCGCCCCGGAGGTCATCAGTTGGACCGCCTGGACGCCGCTCTGCGGGTAGACGAACTTGTCGACCGCGATGTCGTGCTTGCCGAAGAAGCCCTGCTCCAGGCTGATCTCGTCGGGGATGTAGACGTCGCCCGGTGCCGACGCGATGTGCATGGTCGTCGTCCCGCCCTCGGAGCCGGCGGAGTCGGAACCACCGCCGCAGGCGGAGAGGACGCCGGCGGCGATCAGGGCACCCGCACCGGCTCGGAGCAGTGTGCGCGCCCGGCGACGCGACCGCGAATCTGCGACCCCGCCTTGCTTGTCGTGTGTCATGTGATCTCCTCGCCCTGTCGACCGGTGGCCGGTCGATCGTCTCTGTACTGGAAGGGACGGCCCCGCGGAGGTTGGATCCGCGAGCCTCGTCCCGGTCGGACCGTGGATTCGCGGCGTGACCGGCGCCACACTGGTTGTGCGAGCACCCTGATGATCGTGACTTGCGCCTTGGAGTGTCAACGAATTCGGCACCTATCGCGCCGATAGGCAGATGGGTGCGCGCGGGAGGTCTTGGTCTTATGGTCGGAAGGTGCACACTTCGGATCCGGACCGCCGCCCCGGCGACGACTGGTCGCTGCGCGACCTCTACGACCTCGTGCCGGACGCCTACGAGCTGGATCTGCTCGAGGAGGCCCGTGGGCCCGCGCCCACCCATGTCGACCTCGATCTCGAGGAGATGCGCCGCGCCGCGATCTCGGGGCTGGGGTACGACCTTCCTGCCGGCGCGGACGACCCGACCGAACCGCTCAGCCAGACCCAGGCGCAGTTCATGATCGAGCGACTGCTCGGCGGAGTGGTCGTCGACGAGACGCGTTCCTGACCCCCGGTAGGTTGAACGCGTGGCAGACACGTGGTTCGACCGCCGCACCCATGACGGGCGCCGGTTCGACGTCGATCGGCTGGTCGAAGCCAAGTTCGACACCGGGCAGACGGTCAGTCTCGTCATCCCCGCCCGCAACGAGGCCGCCACGATCGGCGACGTCGTCGGGCGCATCCACGAGGCCTTCGTCGAGCGGATCGCGCTGGTCGACGAACTGGTCGTCGTGGACGGCTCCTCCACCGACGACACCGTGCGCCTCGCGCAGGACGCCGGCGCCACCGTGCACCGGCTGGCGCAGATCCGCCCCGATCTGGGCGAGAACGCCGGCAAGGGCGAGGCCATCTGGAAGTCCCAGTTCGTGACGTCGGGCGACCTGCTGGCCTTCGTCGACGCCGATCTGACGCAGTGGGACGTCCGGTTCGTGACCGGCCTGCTCGGACCGCTGCTCACCGACCCCGAGATCGCCCTCGTGAAGGGCTTCTACGAGCGGCCGTTCCGCGGCGCGGGCACCGAGGTGCGCCACGGCGGCGGCCGCGCGACCGAACTCGTCGCCCGACCCCTGCTGGCGCTGCTGTTCCCCGAGTTGAGCCGCGTCGTCCAGCCGCTCGCCGGGGAGTGGGCGGTGCGGCGTGCGGTCTACGAGACCCTGACCGTGCCGGTCGGGTACGGGGTCGACCTCGCCGCCCTGATCGACATCGCGACGCGACACGGACTCGACGCCGTCGCGCAGGTCGATCTCGGCGTACGGGCCCACTCGCACCAGTCGTTGCACGATCTCGGCGCGATGGCGGTCCAGCTCGCAGCGACCGTGCTGTCCCGCGCCGGTCGCGGTGTGGAGGGATCCGAGATCGCGCTGCACCAGTACCTGCCGGGGGCGGACGGGCTCGAGCCGGTCACCCGCGACGTCGACCTGACGCAGCGTCCGCCCGCCGTGGAGGTGGGCCGATGACCTTGCGCCTGGGCCGCCACCGCTTCGCCGACGACCGCACGCTCATGATGGCGATCGTCAACCGCACGCCCGACTCGTTCTTCGACCGGGGTGCCACGTGGGCCGAGGACAAGGCCTTCGAGCGCGTGCAGCAGGTCGTGGCCGAGGGCGCCGAGGTCGTCGACATCGGCGGCATCAAGGCCGCGCCGGGGGTCGAGATCGATGCCGACGAGGAGAAGCGCCGCGTCGTGGGCTTCGTCGAACGCGTGCGATCGGCCTACCCCGAGCTCGTGATCAGCGTCGACACGTGGCGCGCCGAGGTCGGCCGGGCCGTGTGCGAGGCGGGTGCCGACCTGCTGAACGACGCGTGGGGTGGCGCCGATCCGCGCCTGGCCGAGGTCGCCGCCGAGTTCGATGCCGCGCTCGTGTGCACCCACACCGGCGGCGTCACCCCGCGCACCCGACCCCACCGTCTCGAGTACGACGACGTGGTCGCCGACGCGATCGCCTCGACCGTCGCGCAGGCCGAGCGTGCCGTCTCGCTCGGTGTCGACGCCGAGAGCGTCCTCATCGATCCGGCCCACGACTTCGGCAAGAACACGTTCCACTCGCTCGAGGTCACCCGCCGTCTGGACGAGATGGTCGCCACCGGGTGGCCGGTCCTGGTGTCGTTGTCGAACAAGGACTTCGTGGGCGAGACCCTCGACCGGCCCGTGGGGGAGCGGCTGCTCGGCACCCTCGCGTCCACCGCGATCTGTGCGACCGCCGGCGCCCGCGTCTACCGCGTCCACCAGGTGCCCGAGACCCGGCAGGTCGTCGACATGGCCTGGACCATCGCCGGTCGACGCCCGCCGGCGCGTGCGATCCGGGGTCTGGCGTGATCCGCGGCGTCGTCGTCCTGCCGCCCGTGCCCGCGCTCCTGCCGCGGTACGCGAGCCTGGTCGACCCCGTGGCCGACCTGCGCCTCGCGGCGACGAGCGTCGTGCGGGCGATGACGTCCGACGTGGACGCCGTGACCGTCGTCGGCGGGGACCCGTTCGCGGTGCCGGTCGCCCGGGCCCTGCTCGAGGCCGCGGGCTTCGAGGGTCGCGTCGACGCCGACGCCGAGGTCGTCCTCGTGCTGGCGAACGGCAGCGCCACCCGGACGGAGAAGGCTCCCGGCCACCTCGACGAGCGCGCGTTCGCCTTCGACGACGCGGTCGACCTCGCGCTGCGGTCGGGCGACGGCCGGCGACTCGCGGCGCTCGACACGTCGCTCGTCGCCGACCTCTGGACGAGCGGACTCGACGAACTCGCGGCTCTCGGCGCCGATCTCGGCCCCGGCTGGACCGTCTCGGTGCCCTACGCCGACGACCCCTACGGCGTCCTCTGGTGGGTCGCCGCCTGGGTCCGCTGAGGCCCGACGTCAGTCCGGTCGGTGGAACTGGGGTGGCAGCGAGTCCACGGTGCGGTGCAGTTCGCGGGCACGGGCCACGGCCGTGGGCAGGTCGCCGAACACGACCTCCTCCGAGCCGATCGCGCCGGTGCGTTCCAGCAGCCTGCGGTCCTGCTCCCGCACGCCCTTCAGCAGTACCCGTACTCCGCGTCGACGTAGGGTCGTGATCAGCGCGGCCAACGCTCGGGCGCCGGTGGCGTCCAGCATCGTCAATTGCGACAGCCGCAGGATCACGACCCCCGCGTCGCCCAGCACGAGCACTTCGTCGTGCAGCCGCTCGGCGGCAGCGAAGAACACCGGCCCGTTGACGGTCACGAGGGCAATGTGCTCGTCTCCCGGCTGCGGTTCACCCGGGAGCGGGTCTCGGCGCACGCCGCTCGCCCCGGCGACCTGACGCAGGGTGAAGAACGCCGCCACGACCACCCCGATCAGCACGGCGTCGACGAGGTCGAACGCGATCGTGACGACGGCCGTGACGACGAACACGAGGCTCGCGGCCCGGCTCGCGTGCAGCAGGGAGGCGATCGCCTCGCGGTCCACCATCCGCGCCGCGACCACCAGGAGCACGCCGGACAGCGCGGCGAGTGGAATGTCCGCGACCATCCCCGAGAGGCCGTAGACGACCAGGAGCAGCACGAGTCCGTGGGTCACCGCGGCGAGTCGCGACCGCCCGCCCGCGCTGACGTTCACGGCCGTCCGGGCGATCGCACCCGTCGCCGGCATCCCGCCGAATGCGCCCGCCGCGAGCGAAGCGAGGCCTTGTCCGACGAGTTCGCGATCGGCGTCGAGCGGTCCCACGTCGGCCATCGTGGCCGCCACCTTCGCCGACAGCAGCGACTCGATCGCCGCCAGCGCGGCCACCGCGAACGCGGCGGATGCGAGCGACTCGACCCGGGCCAGGTCGTCCAGCGCCGGCAGGGAGGGCGCCGGGAGGGAGTCCGGCAGGGCGCCGATCCGGGTCAGCGGCGCGTCGGCGAGGACGACGACCAGGGTCGCGACCACGACGGCCAGGAGCGAGTCGGGCAAGCGCCGCGAGAGCCTGCGACCGGCCACCATCACGCCCGTGACGAGGGTGACCACGCCGAGGGACCAGAGCGCCTCGGGTCCGGGGGACGCAACGGCGCGGATCGCGTCGGCGACGGCGTTCGACCCGGTACTCGGCGCGACGTCCAGCGCACGCGGGACCTGCTGGGCGCCGATGATGACGGCGATGCCCACGGTGAAGCCCTCGATCACGGGCCACGGGATCACGCCCACGACGCGTCCCAGCCGCAGGTACCCGGCGGCCACCAGGATCAGGCCCGCCATGGCGGCGACGAGCCCGACGCTGGCGGCGCCGTGGGCGGCGACGATCGGGGCGAGCACGACGACCATCGCGCCGGTCGGGCCGGACACCTGGACGTGCGAGCCACCGAACACCGCGGCCACGATCCCGGCGACCACGGCAGTCACGAGTCCAGCCGCCGGACCGACCCCGGACGCGACGCCGAAGCCCAGGGCGAGCGGCAGTGCGACGATGCCGACGGTGACCCCCGCGACGAGGTCGCCCCGCCATGACCGACGGAGGGGAGTGAGGTCGTCCCGCCCCGGCAGCAGGAAGGAGCTCATCGTCCCAGTTCCGGCAGCGCCTCGGCGTCGGCGAGGGCCGATCCGGCGCGGTCGAGGTTCTCGCGCAGGAACACGCGCGCCGCCGCCAGCAAGGTGACGATCTGCTCGCTGGTGAGCCGATACCAGACGGCGCTGCCCCGCCGTTGTGACGCCACGACGCCGTAGCGACGCAGCACCGCGAGGTGTTGGGACAGATGGGAGGGCTCGAGCCCGGTTGCCTCGAGCAGGTCGGAGACGGGCCGCTCGGCGGACTCCGTCAGCAGTTCGAGGACGCGGATCCGGACGGGGTGGGCGAGTGCCTTGAACAGATCGGCCTTGATCTCGTAGAGGGGCGCGTGGGAAGGCTGCACGGACATGCTCCTGGCTAATTGATGGATTCATCATATCGTCAGATCGGACGCGCGTCCCACCGGGTTCCGCCGAGCCCGTTGGCACTACGCTGGTCGCCGTGGCCTACGACGCACTGTTCGACACCGTCTTCGCCCGAATGGACCCAGAGCGCATCCACGAACGTGCGTTCGCCGCGATCCGCGCCGCCCGCCCGGCGACCGGCCTGGTCTACCGCGTCGAGCCGCGCCCGGTCACCGTCATGGGCATCGAGTTCCCGCACCGCTTCGGTCTCGCCGCCGGGTTCGACAAGAACGCCCGCGGAGTCCCCGGCCTGCTCGCCCTGGGCTTCGGGCACGTCGAGATCGGCACCGTCACCGCCCGTCCCCAGCCCGGCAATCCGAGGCCGCGACTGTTCCGTCTCGTCGACGACCGCGCGATCGTCAACCGGATGGGCTTCAACAACGACGGCGCCGCCCACGTGGCCTCGCGCCTGCACCGCCTGCGTGAGACGAAGGCCGGCCGGCGGGCCGTGATCGGCGTCAACATCGGCAAGACGAAGGTCGTGCCGGCCGAGCAGGCCGCCGCGGACTACGTCGAGAGTGCGCGCCTGCTGACCCCGTACGCCGACTACCTCGTCGTGAACGTCTCCAGCCCCAACACGCCGGGCCTGCGCGACCTGCAGGCCGTCGAGTCCCTGGAGCCGATCCTGGCCGCCGTGAAGGCCGTCGCGGACACGAACCACGGGCGGCGGGTGCCCCTCGTGGTCAAGATCGCCCCCGACCTCGCCGACGGCGACGTCGATGCCGTCACGGAGCTGGCACTCACGCTCGGTCTGGACGGCATCAGTGCGACGAACACGACGATCGCGCGGCCGACGTCCCTGAGCACACCGCGTTCGGTCGTCGACGCCGCCGGCGCCGGTGGGCTGTCCGGCCCGGTGCTGGCCGACCGCGCGCTCGAGGTCCTGCGCCGGATCCGGTCGCGGGCCGGCGACGGTCTGGCCGTGATCGGCGTCGGGGGTGTCACGACGGAGGCGGACGTGCGGGCCCGGATCGAGGCCGGCGCCGACCTCGTCCAGGCGTACACGGGCTTCATCTACGGCGGTCCTTCGTGGCCCTCCCGGCTGGCCGCACATGCTCATTGAGCCTGCGATTGCAGGCAGCCCGACCCCGATTTGGGAACCTGCACCCGACCCGGTAATGTTGTCCCTCGGCTTGCCCCTTTAGCTCAGTCGGCAGAGCGTTTCCATG
>CAYXFT010000015.1:0-27945 GCA_964464335.1 uncultured Aeromicrobium sp. | reverse complement strand
CGCACCTGCTTTGCAAGCAGGGGGTTAGGGGTTCGAGTCCCCTAGGCTCCACCACGAGAAACCGCTGGTATTCCAGTGGTTTTTCTTTTTGTAAACATCGCAACCAGGTCGCCCCTTTGAGCTCTCTGGGGGACTGGTGGGGGAAGAATGGCAATGATCCCCTCCCCGTACGCTTGCCGCCAAGATTGGGCAAAGATGGCCTGCATCGTCTCCTCTCCCCAAGGACCCCTGTGAGCACGCTCGGTCGTTTCATCTGGTCGATCGCCGACCAGCTCCGTGGCGTCCCTCTCCGAACAGGTTCTTCATCTGCTCCGCGGTAACGGCGTCCCCGTGCTCGATGTCGTCGAGCCCGACCAGACCCGAGCCGATCCACCGCCCGGGAGCTTCTCCTTTGGCCGAGTAGTCAAGAAGACCGAGGAGAAGGGTTCGGATGTGGCGCTCGCCAGTCGGCTACTCATCGACGCCATGAAGGGCGAGTCCGACATCTACGTCGTCTGCACCAATGACTCCGACTTGGTGATGTCTCTGCGCCGGGCGCAGGAGGAGTTGGGCCGCGACATCGGTTTGCTCTCGCCGCTCCAGCCGAAGAGAGCGAGCAACGAATTGAAGCAGACGAACCCTGCCTGGCACCGGCAAATCAAACTCGACGATGTCGCGGCGTGCCAACTTCCGGACGAGCTGCGCGATGACGTCGGAGCCATACGCCGGCCCGCGGAGTGGAGCAGAAATTCCGAAGGCCCCGCCGAAGCGGAGCCTTCTAACCAGTAGCCGAAGCCGACTGGGGGTGTGACACAACTGTAGCCCGCCGGAGCCAATCTGCGCCACGGGGTTTCAGATTCGGCTCGCGGCTTGGGAGGCGTGGCCGGCACGAGCCTGGAGCTCGGCGGCGGTGGCGCTGTGCTGGCCGGCAAGGGTGAGGGCTGTGTGGCGCAGGTGGTGGATCGTCAAGTCCGGTCGGCCGGCCTTCTCTCGCGCCGGGCGGTAGCGGTCCATCAGGTAGCGAACGCTCATGTGGTCGGTGCGCTCGCCCGGGAACAGCAGGCCGGTGGGGCTTGGCGCAGTGTGCTCGAGCAGATGCGCCTGCAGGATCGTCAGGAACGGCGGCGGGACGTGGACGGTGCGCACTCCGCTACGGGTTTTCGGAGTGCTGATCGGTCGTCCGAAACTGGGACATGCGCTTGGGACGGAGCGATCGACGTCCTTGTCGACCTTGCGGGCGACGTCGATTCGACCGGTGACGCCCTCGACGTCGGATCGCCGTAGCTCGAGCAACTCCCCCTCCCGCAACCCCACGTAGCCGCGAGAACGATGAGCAGAAGGGCAGGCTGGCGCCGACCGCTGCCGCTTCGCGGTCTGCCGGAGATTCTCAGGCGCTGTGGCGTCACATCGTCGGACGGCTCCCGCTGGGCTCGAAGGACGCTGAACGACAGGCTGGCTGGATGGCCCTCGCGTCGGTCGGCAGCGGGACGAGAGCAGAGGAATGTCACGGTGAGATCAGCGAACTCCTGCAGGGGCTCGGGTGGCGAAGCGGCCACGATCGGTACTCGCCGCCACCAGCCAACAGCGACACTCTCGAGGTCCTGCAGTTGCTGGCCGGTTCAGCGCGCCCGCCGGGGCGGGCTCAAGGGCATCGACCTGGGTGTCGCCGCTTCGGCCCGGGCAGCGATTCGATCCACGGACGTGTAACCCAGTACATTCTTGACGTCGCCTACGCGGGCGTGTTCGAGCGCAGCTCGCGTTCAATCACGTAGCGCTCGGCGTAGGCGCCCACCGTGTTGAACGCCAGCGCGCGCTGTTGGCGATCCCCGGACTCGAGCCGAGCGTGAGGCGGGGACCACTGGTCACGATCGACCAGCGCACGCTCTGCGGCGAGCCATGCCTCGGCGTCCACGTTCGTGCCGAGAGTGCGGGAACAGCGTGCGCGTCTGGCATCGCGTATCGATCAGGTAGGTGACCGGGCCGGACGTGCCGAGGCGCCGTTCGATCCTCGCCGAACCCCTTCCGTCACGCCACGCTCGAGCCCGTTCCCCACCCTTGCCGTTTCAGCACATCGTCGATCCGGCGTCTCATCTCAGCGCATCAGCCGGCGTGCCAGCCGGCGTGCGGGGCCCGGGTGTTCGCGTCGATGCCGAGCCTTCTCTCGCGCGACGATCTCGTCGTCGGTCAGCTTGACGAAACGGACCATCTTCTGGCCGACCGGATGGCCCCAGCCCCCGATGTACTCGTACCGCCAGTCGCCCCACCGGGCCGCCCAGCGCATGTCCGCGCGGTAGTACCAGTAGACGTTCCGTTCGGTGAAGAAGCCTTTGCCGTCACGGGTCAGGCGAGCCGCGTCGATGGGAACGTCCGGCTTGCGTTCGAAGAACGTCGCGTAGAACGATCCGCCCGGTGCCATGACGTGGTCGAGGCGGAACATGCACAGCCGGATGTGGTTGAGCGATACGTGCGTGAAGACCGAGTTGGCGATCGCGAAGTCGAACTCCACGCCGAAGTCGGTGTCGAACCGGTCGTTCGCCCGCAGGTTCTCGATCGGCTGCTTGGCGCGCTGCTCGTCGGTCAACTCGACGTCCCAGCCGGCCTGCATGACGGAGTGGTTCGCGTCGATGCCGTAGTAGTGACCGGGCTCGAGGTGGTCGATGAAGTGCCGTCCTGCCCGGAACGCCCCACAGCCGACGTCGAGCAGGCGGTGGTGCGGCCTCAGCCCGTGGTCGACCATGAAGTCGAGCTGTCGCAGACCGTGGGTCTCCCAAGCGCCGCCCACGTATCGGCGGTGGGCTCCGTGAGCGATCTCGTCGGCGTCCAGCACCTCACCGGAGTAGTCCGGATCCATCCTCAGTGCGTCGATCTCCACCCGCTGTTCGATCTCGCTCATCGGCCCGGCCTTCCCCGTCGGTCCTCGCGCTACGTCGACAGCATCCGCTTGGCCCGCCGCACCACGCGTGTGACCACGTTCGGCGGAGCCGGCTTCGCCGCCGCCTCGCGGGCAGCGATCTGCTGCGCGGTGAGCTTGGTGTACCGGGCCATCTGCTGGTTCGCCGGATGGCCCCAGTCGCCGATGTACTCGTAGTCCCAGTCGCCCCACTGCCCCGCCCACGCCAGGTCGGTGCGGTAGTACGCGTAGTTGTTCTTCTCGGTGTAGAACGCCTTGCCGCGCTTCTTGCTGCCCAGTCGGATCTCGTCGATCGGGATCGCCTGCGCGCGGACGAAGTAGGTCGCGTAGAACCGCCCGCCCGGTGCCATGACCTGGTCGAGGCGGAACATACAGAGCCGGATGTGGTTGAGCGAGACGTGGGTGAAGACCGAGTTGGCGATGGCGAAGTCGAACTTCACGCCGAAGTCGGTGTCGAACCGGTCGTTGGCCCGCAGGTTCTCGATCGGCTGTTTGGCGCGCTGCTCGTCGGTCACCTCGGTGTCCCAGCCGGCCTGCATCACCGAGTGGTTCGAGTCGACGCCGTAGTAGTTCCCGGCGTCGAGGTAGTCGATGAAGTGCTGGCCGGCGCGGAAGGCACCGCAGCCGATGTCGATCAGCTTGTGGTGGGGCTTCAGACCTTGGGCGATCAGGAAGTCCAACTGATGCTTCCCGTGCGAATCCCAGACGCCACCGACGTAGGAGCGGTGCTCACCCGCAGCGATCTGCTCCGGCGTGAACGACTCACCCGTGAAGTCCGGGTTCGTCCGGTTCGCCTCGTGCTCGATCCGCTGTTCGATCTGGGACATGGTGCTCCTTGGTTTCGAGATCAGGTCCACCCTATGCGCCAAGGTGCGAGGAGCGCTTAAGCCGCCGAATGCGCGCGTTGTCGACGATGCTTCAGTTGGCATCAGAGACGCATATGACGCGCTGGGAACACGTCATCTGGGAGCCAACGACGCCTGTCCAGCGGTGGATCGCAAGCGATCGTCGGTCATGGGAATTCCGTACCGGGCGGCAGTGCCCGTGGTCATTGAGCCCATGCACTTCGACGTCGAACGAGACGTTGCCGCAAGGGCGGAAGACGCCCCCTCGCTGCAGTCCTGCTTCGGACTGAGTCCGCGTCGTCCTCACAGATCGAAAACATCACGGTGGGAGCGAAGGCCCTGACTCTGGCCGCCACCGTGCGCAACGGCCACGAACTCGCCGCCGACCTCAAGACACTTCATGACGGCTGGGCACACCACCTCCGGGCCCGCAAGGACGCGATCGCTTGGCGGGTTCTGCCGTTGGCTGGCGCCCTCTCGAAAAGCCCAAAACGATCCAGGGCGAAGGCCAGAGAAGGTACGTCGTCCGGCAGGCGACGGAGGTCCGTGAAGCACTCGATCGGTTCGGTGAGCGCGCGCGCCGAGATCCCAGGGCCAGCTGATCTCAGCTTCCGTTGATCGCGCGGCGGCGCACACTGTGAGCATGCTGCACCTGCGGATCACCTCGCCCCCGGCCCTGACCACCGCTGTCATCGACATTCTCTCGGCGGACGCTGCCGTGAGTGAGATCGCGTCGCTTCCCGGGGCATCCATCCGACCGGCCGGTGACGTCATCTTCGCGAGTGTGGCCCGCGAGGCGGCCAACGACGTGATCGACCGCCTGCACGAGCTGGGGCTGCACCACGAGGGCAGCCTGCAACTGGAGCCGGTCCGTGCGTGGATGTCCAACAGCGGCCTGGCGGCCGAGCGGCTGTCGCCCGGCAGTGGAGCCGACACCGTCGTGTGGGCCGACGTCACCCAGCAGGCGTACGAGGACTCCCAGGCGAACTGGACCTTCATGAGCCTGATCAGCCTGGCCACCCTCATCGCCGGCATCGCGATCATCCTCGACTCGCAGATCCTGGTGATCGGAGCCATGGTGATCGGTCCGGAGTTCGGCGCCATCGCGGCCCTCGGTCTCGCGCTGGTCCGCGGCAGGTACCAGTTGCTGGGTCAGGCCCTGCGCACCCTGGCACTGGGCTTCGTCCTCGGCATCGCGGTCACCACGGCAGCGGCGCTCATCGGCAGGATGCTGGGCTGGGTCACCGCCGCCGACATCACCGCGGCCCGGCCCGACACCGGGTTCATCTACACGCCCGACAAGTGGTCGTTCATCGTCGCCGTCATCGCGGCCGCTGCGGGAGTGCTGACCCTGACGTCGGCACGGATCGGCGGGCTCTCCGGGGTGTTCATCTCCGTCACCACCATTCCTGCCGCCGCCAACATCGCCCTCGGGCTCGCCTTCGGCATCCCGCACGAGATCTGGGGAAGCACGCTCCAGCTCTTCATCAACGTCTCGGCGATGGCGCTCGCCGGGTGGATCACCCTCACCATCCAGCAGGCGGTCTGGCTCAGGGTGTCCGCTCGTCGCATGATCCTCATGACCCGGCTCCGCAGGAGACCTCCGGTGCGCTGAGGCAGCCGGATGTGCACAGCTGGGGACGGACTTGTGGACAAACTACAACGATGTGATTTCGACGCCGCTGAGCCAGCTGGCCACGGTTCCACCCGCGATCGGGTGGTCCCGGCGGCGCGGGGGAAGTGCGACAGTGGGCCCGTCGCTTCCTGGAGGTGGGCTCGATGACGCGTGTCGCTGGTGTGGTCCTGACGTGTGGGCTGCTGCTCGGATCTGTCGCCGCATGCGGTGTCGGTGAGGGAGGGGACCGGCCCACGGCTTCGCCCTCGTTCACACCGAGCAGGACGCTGCCCAGTCCGACGAGGACGCCGATCCGCACCTCGGCGCCGACGGACGCCACCACCCCGACGCAGGATCCGACCACCGAACCCACCACGAAGCCGACCACCCGGCCGACGCCGGAGCCGACCACGGAGCCGACCACGGCGGAACCGACGCAGGATCCGACCACCGAACCGACGGAGGACGACATCGCCGGTCCGACCGCCACCGCCACGGCGCCGACCGAGTCGCCGACCACCGACCCCGACGCGGACGCGACGAGTGAAGAGGACTCGGACAACTGGATCTGGTGGCTCCTCGCGGGCCTCCTGCTCGCGGCGGGCACGGTGGCGGGCCTGCTCGTCGCACGTCACCGCCGTCAGGACTGGCACGCCCGGCTGGATCACGCCGAGGCCGAGGCGACCTGGCTGGCCCGCGAACTGCTCCCCCAGTTGAGGGACACCGGATCGCTCGCGGGTGTGGCCGGCGGCTGGCAGGTCGCCGAGCCGCGGGTCGTGGCGGCCGAGGACGACCTGACGATCCTCGAGTCCACCGCCAAGGACGAGGCCGATGCGGCGCGTGCCAGAGCGGTCAGGGACGCGGTCCGCGACGTGCGAACCCGGATCGGTGGCCTCGGGGCGGCGGACCCGACGAATCCGTGGGTCCTGGAGATCGACGACGCGATCCGGCAGGTCGAGGTCGCCCTCGCGCAGGACGACGCCGGTACCTGAGGTGCCCGCAGGCCGGACCACCCCGCCCGAGGTGGCCCGGACGACCCGTCGACGGAATAGGTTGGACGACATGGTCGGACGACATCTACGGCGGGCGCTCGTCGTGGCACTGCTGTCGGCACTACTCGCGGGGTGTGGCTCGTCGGACGACAGTTCGGCGGACGACAGGTCCGAGGCACGGTGTGAGGCCTTCGACGACCTCGTCACGAAGGTCGACTCGCTCACGACCGTCGACCTCGGCGACGCGGCGGCCGACGAACTGAACGACCAGGCGGCCGACGTCGAGGATCAGCTCGACGAGGTGGAGTCCGAGGCGGACGGAATCTGGGAATCCCTCATCGCGTCCTTGCGGACGGCCGTCAGGGGATTCATCGACGAGGCCGTCGCGACGGCCCAGGAGGAGCGAGACGTGGCACAACCCCTGCTCGAGGACAAGCTCGACGACGTGCGTCAGGCCTGGGCGACGCTGCAGAAGACTGCCGAGAAGCGATGCGGGGAGACGTCATGAACACCGCTGCCAAGACGAGCGGAGTGTTGGCCGCGACGTGCATCTCGACCCTCGTCGTCAACGCCAACACCTCCGCGGTGAGCATCCTGCTGCCGGCCATCAGTGAGGACACCGGGATGTCCGTCACCACCTTGCAGTGGGCCGTGACCGGCTACTCGCTCGTGGGCGCCGCGGTGATCATCACGTCCGGCGCGCTGGGCGACGTCTTCGGACGCAAGCGCGTGTTCCAGCTCGGCCTGCTCCTGTTCGTGGTGTCCTGCGTGATGATCGCGCTCGCCCCGAACGGGGAGATGGTGATCGCCGGCCGACTGATCCAGGGCGCAGCCGGTTCCACGATCCTGGCCTGTGGGCTGAGCCTGCTGACGGTGGCGAACGAGGGACAGGCGCAAGTACGCGCGGTGTCCCTGTGGGGCGCCGCGGCCGCCGTCGGTGCGGCGGCCGGGCCGCTGCTCGGTGGCCTCCTGGTCGGCTTCACCGGGTGGCAGGGCCTCTTCTGGATCGACGCCGTCGTGGCTGCGATCTGCATCGCGATCACGTACGTCGGGGTCACCGAGTCGCGCGACCCGAACAGGTCCCGGTCGATCGACTACGCCGGTGCCGTGCTCGTCGCGCTGACCCTCGCGCCCTTCATCCTCGCGGTGAGCAAGGGCGCCGACTGGGGCTGGACCTCGGTGGCGACCATCGGTTCGCTGGTGATCGCGGTCGTCGCAGGTATCGCCTTCGTCCAGGTGGAGCGCCACGTGCCGGTTCCGCTGATCGACCTGCAGATCCTGCGGAACCGGGTCCTGGTCGGATCCACGATCGCGATCCTGATCGGCGCGGGCACGATCAACGCACTCATGTACGTCCTCAGCCTCTACTTCCAGGATCCCGACGCCCTGGGATTCACACCGCTCCAGGCCGGCATCGCCACGCTGCCCGCGACGGTCGGCCTGGTCATCGTCGCTCCGCTCGTGCCCCGCTGGGCGACCCGCATCGGCGGGCGACAGGTCGTCGGTCTCGGGTTCCTGGTGACGGCGGCCGGATTCGCCGCGATCGGATTCGCCCAGGACGACTGGCGCTACGCGGCCTACATCGTGCCGCTCGTCGCCGTGGCGATCGGGATGGGCATGTCGAACGGTCCCGCCTCGGCCGCGGCGACGGCTGCCGTTCCCGCGGCTCAGGTCGGCGAGGCCTCCGGCATCTCCAACATGGCCAGGTACGTCGGTGCCGCCGTGGCCACGGCGATCGCCGCGACGCTCTACGCGCAGGTCAGTGCCGGACGGGTCGCGGACGGCGAATCGGCGGCCGCCGCGTTGACCGCGGGCATCACGACCACCGCCTGGGTGATGGCGGGCTTCAGCCTCCTCGGCGTCGCCATGGCCGTCGTGATGGGGCGCCGCTATCGACACGCGCAGGGCACGATCGGCGACGTCGCCGCCGCGGCTGCCGCGAGCACCCACACGCTGCCCACCACGGCCACCGTCACGGGCCCGGCACCGACGACCTGATCGCACGTCCGTCCGAAAACGGTGCCTGCGTGCTCGTCAGCGGTACAGACGGCGACGGAGGTGAGGACGATGGGAACACTGCTCTTCGGGATCGGGATCGGTGTCATCAGCACGGTCGGGACGGTGGTCGCGGTCGCGTCCGGCTGCGCCGACCGCGTCGTGGCGACGTTCGCCGCGGACGAGTGCGAGGCACCGGACCTTCTCGAGATCGACGTCTTCGAAGGCCTCCGCTGAGCACCACCCGGAGGGGAGTGGTGACCGACCACCCGGTCCGTTCGCACCATCGAGGGACACGATGCGAGGAGGCCCGATGGCCACGGACGAGACGGATGCCGATCGGGTGCTGACCCAGGGTCAACGCGAGGAGCTGACGTCGATCCTGCCGTCGGTGGGCAGTGTCGAACTCAAACTGAGCCTGCCCGACTCCGACCAGCGTTCGACCGTGGCGCGGATGGGCATGGACGTCATGAGTGCGCAGCTGCGGCAGGTGGCGTTCTTCGACACCCCGGACCTGCGACTGCAGAACCACGGCCTCGTGCTCCGGGCCCGCCGGATCCAGGGACAGAAGGGCGACGCCACCGTCAAACTGCGGCCCGTGGTTCCCGAGGACCTCTCGCCGCAGGTGCGTGAATCGAAGGCGTTCTCGGTCGAGGTCGACGTGATGCCGGGCGGCTACACGAGGTCCGGGTCGATGAAGTCCGTGGCCGGCGACTCGCGACTGCGCAAGGTCATGCAGGGCCAGCGACCGGTCAGCGCGGCGTTCTCCGACGAGCAACTCGACTTCTGGGCGGCGCACGCTCCGGCCGACGTCGACATCGACGCCCTGGAGGTCCTCGGGCCCGTCCTGGTGCTGAAGCTCAAGTTCGCATCGCTGGGGTTCGAGCGTCGGATGGTCGCCGAACTGTGGCTCTACCCGGACGGGTCGCGGATCCTCGAGCTGTCGACGAAATGCCGACCCGAGGAAGCCTTCGACGTCGCGGATCGTCTACGCCTGCACCTGACGGAGATCGGGGTGGATCTGGGCACCCCGCAGCAGACCAAGACGCGGGCCGCGCTGAGATACTTCGCGGACCAACTGGCCTGAGACGGCGTCCCCTGTCCTGGCGCCGGGTCCTAGCCGAGCAGTTTGACCTTCTGCGACGCGAACTCATCGTCGGTGAGGATGCCGGCGTCCCGCAGCTTGCCGAGCTTCTCCAGTTGCGCGATGAGGTCGTCGGTGCCTCCGGCCGCGGCAGGTGCCGGCGGCGGCGGGGGCGGCGGCGGGGGTGCTGCGTACTGCGGTTCGGCGTACTGCTGCGGTTCGGCGTACTGGGGGCTCTCCTGCGCCCAGCGCCCGGCCTGTCGTCGCGACACCCGGTTCGAGACGGCGGTCGCCGTTCCGGCGACCACGGCCGTGCGTGCCATTCCTCTGACGAGTCCCATGTCATGTGTCCTTTTGTCGTGGTGGGTGGGTCAGGAGTTCGCGTCGATGGCGTCGAGCGCGGCGATGACGTCGGCGACCGGGATGCGTCCGCTCGCGATGATCTCGGCGCCTGCCTCGTTCATGGCGGTCACGAACGGACCGGCCCAGGCGTTCTCGTACACCAGCACGCCGACGGCGTTGCCCGGCGAACTGAGCGCCGCGCCCTCGGCGAGGTCCTCCTCGTCGATCAGACCCGACTCGACCCCCTCGAAGACCGCCAGGTCGAGCGTGCCGTCACCGTCGAGGTCGGTGATCGCGATCGCGGCGAATCCGTCATCGGTCACCAGCGCGACCCGCAGGTCGAGGATGCGGATGATGCCGCGGTCCACGAGGTCCACGAGGGCGGCCAGGCCGTCGCCCTGGAGCCGTGCGCCGGGGAACTCCAGCGCGAGATAGTCGATGGGGCCAACATCCTGCTGCGTCATGTGGTTCTCCTCGGGTGACCGGTGTCGTCTGCACCGCTCTCGATGTTCAACCCACTCAGGGTGGCACGACACCACCCCGAGTGGGGTGAGGCGCCACCACCCACCGATCTCGCACCATCGAATCAGCGGCCGTGCACCCGCGGCGCGGAAGGACGACCCATGACGAATGACCCGCGTACCACCGTCTCCACCGACACCGCGATCGATCCCGTCGGCAGCACCGCCCGAGAGGTGGCGGACAGTCTGGGCGTCGACCTCGCCCAGGGGTTGTCGGCCGAGGAGGCCGCGCGGCGGCTCGCCTCCCACGGCGCCAACCGCCTCACCGCGACCAAGAAGGAGCCGGTGTGGCGGGCCTTCGTGCGCCAGTACGAGGACTTCATGCAGATCGTCCTCCTGGTGGCGGCCCTGGTGAACCAGCTCGTCACGGGCGATGCCGGCACGACGATCGTCCTGGTCGGCCTGACGGTGTTCAATGCCGTCATCGGCCTGCGTCAGGAGGCCAAGGCCGAGGAGAGCGTCAAGGCGCTGGCCCAGATGATGAAGACGATCACCCGGGTGCGCCGCGACGGGCAGGCCCTCGAGATCGACGCCGAGGAGCTCGTGCCCGGTGACGTCGTCCTCGTCGAGGCCGGCAACCTCGTGCCCGCCGACGGCCGCGTCGCGCTCGCCGCCCCCCTCGAGATCGAGGAGGCGGCACTCACCGGCGAGAGCCTGCCGGTGGGCAAGTCGGTCGACCCCGTGCCGGGCGACGACGTTCCCCTCGGCGACCGGCTCTGCATGGCCTACATGAACACATCGGTGACGCGAGGTCGCGGCGAACTGATCGTGACGTCGACCGGCATGGGGACCGAGATCGGCCACATCGCCGACATGCTCGCCAACACCGAGACCTCGAAGACCCCGCTGCAGCGTCAGCTCGACTCGCTGTCCAAGGTGATCGCCTCGATCGCCGCCGTCGCGCTCGTCCTGGTCGTCCTGCTGGGCCTGGCGCAGGGGCAGTCGTTCGACACCCTGTTCATCACCGGCGTGGCCCTGGCCGTCGCCGCGATCCCCACGGGTCTGCCCGCCGTCGTGACCGCGCTGCTGTCGATGGGCACCCGCGAGATCGCCAGCCGGAACGCGATCGTCAAGCGACTGCCGGCGGTGGAGACACTGGGCTCGACCTCGGCCATCTGTTCGGACAAGACCGGCACGTTGACGCTCAACAAGATGACCGCGCGGGAACTCGTGCTTCCCGGAGGCCACCGGTTCACCGTGACCGGTGAGGGCTACGGCACCGACGGCGATATCCGGCACACGGCCGGGGAGCGGGTCGACCTGCACCCCTACCTGTTGCCGATGGTGCTGTGTGCCGATGCGGTGCTGGACGGCCCGAACCTGATCGGTGACCCGACCGAGGGTGCGCTGATCGTGCTCGGCGCCAAGGGCGGGCTCGACATCCTGGAGACGCGCGCAACGATCCCGCGCGTGGCCGAGGTGCCGTTCGACTCCGAGTACAAGTTCATGGCGACCTTCCACGACATGACCGGCACGGACGGCCGGCCCGTCGTGCGGTGCTACGTCAAGGGCGCGCCCGACGTCGTGATCGCCAGGTCCGCGACGTTCCGTGAACCGGACGGCACCATCCGCGAGATCGCGGACGAGAACCGGAACCTGGCGGCCGCGACCAACGACCGCATCGCTGCGGCCGGCGAGCGGGTCATGGTGGTCGCCCAACGCGACTTCGACCCCGAGACGGTCAGGACGGCCGACAACCTCATCGATCTCGTCCAGGACCTGACCCTGCTGGCGATGGTCGGCATCGTCGATCCGCCGCGACCGGAGGCGAGGACCGCGATCGCCGAGTGCCGTGAGGCCGGCATCCGGGTGCGGATGATCACCGGCGACCACGCCACCACGGCGGCGGCGATCGCGGGCGAACTGGGCATCGAGGGCCGAGCCGTCACCGGCACGCAGTTCGCCGCGATGAGCGACGAGCAACTGCGCACCGAGCTCGACGAGATCGGCGTGGTGGCCCGCGTTGCACCCGAGGACAAGGTCCGCCTCGTGCGATTGCTGAAGGAGAAGGGCAACATCGTCGCGATGACCGGCGACGGCGTGAACGACGCCCCGGCGCTCAAGACCGCCGACATCGGCGTCGCCATGGGCATCACGGGTACGGAGGTCTCGAAGGAGGCCGCCGTGATGGTGCTGACGGACGACAACTTCGCGACGATCGTCGGTGCGGTGTCGTACGGGCGCACGCTGTACGACAACCTGCTGAAGTACCTGCGCTTCCAGATGTCAACCCTCGTGGCGTACATCGCGATCTTCATCGGTGCCGGGATCTTGGGCATCGCGAGCGGTTCGCCGCTCAACCCGCTGCAGATCCTGTGGCTCAACATGGTCGTCGACATCCCGCTGGCGATCGCGCTCGGTTTCGACCGACCGGCCCGCGGACTGATGGCGCGCCCGCCCCGGCCCGTCGGTGCACCGGTGCTGTCGAAGGCCAACTGGATCCGGCTGTGCCTGCAGGGTCTGGTCATGACGATCGGCGCCCTGGTCGCGTACCAGATCGGCGACGGTTGGGGCAGCGCCATCCTGGCGTCGACGATGCTGCTGACGACACTGTCGTTGTTCCACGTGTTCGGGGCGCTCCTGTGCCGCGACCAGACGCGGACGGTCTTCGATCCGGACACCTTCCCCGGCGTGATGCAGTTGCGTCGCTACGGGCTCGCGCTCCTGGCGATCGTGCTGGTCACCGAACTGGGTTTCCTGCAGCGCATCGTCGGCACCACCGGACTTTCGGTCGCCGAGTGGTCCACCTGCTTGGCCATCGCTGCGTCGCTCGTGGTCGTGGAGGAGTTGGTGAAGGTCGTGCTGCGTCGGCGCGACGTGACAGGATCGACGGGTGCCTGATCATGATGTCGATCCCCTGGGGCTGGAGCGCGGCGGTGAAGGAGCGATCACCGGCACGGTGGTGTGCGCCGCCGCGATCGCCTATGGCGCGACGCACCTCTCGTCGATCGCCCAGTTGTGCGTCGCGATCATCGGCACCGTCGCCGTCTACTGGATCGCCCACCTGCATGCGGTGACCATCGGCTCGGCACTCACCCACCGGCATCAGCCGCTCGCCGCGCTGCGCCATGCCTTGGTCGAGACGATCCCCTTGTTGTTCGCCTCGGTCGCTCCGCTCGCCGTGCTCCTCGTGGGGACCGCCTTCGGGATGGAGATGCGAGACGCCGCCTGGGTCGCGCTGTCCGCGACCGTCGCACTGCTCGCGCTGTACAGCTACGTCGGCGCGCGCCGCTCGGGGTTGGACATGGGAGCCCGGATCGCCTGTTCCGCGGCGGGTGCCGGGATCGGCGTGCTCGTCGTGTTGCTGAAGGTGGCGCTGCACTGAGTTTCACCCTCGTCGGGGTGGTGTCGAGCCACCCGGCGACCGTGGAGGGTCGAGTCACCTTCACCACCAGACGACGACGCGGTTCAGGGGACGCCATGGCCGATGTGTTCGCGAGCCGAGTTCAGCCGGAACCCGATCCCGACCTGATCGAGTACGTCCTCGTGACGGCGGCGTCGGTCGAGGAACTCGCGGGCGTCGTTCCCGAGGTCGTCGCGCTCGTCGAGGCGACGGTGATCCGGGTGCTCGACATCGCCGTGATCTCGCGTCGCACGGACGAGGTCGCCGTGACGGTGCGTGAGGTGACCGACTGCGACGTGCTGGTCGATCTCGTCCCCCTCGTGGACCACCGGCTCCTGTTGAGCGACCACGACGTCGAGATGGCTGCCACGGTCCTCGAACCGGGGGTCGCCGCGCTGTTGCTGCTCGTGGAGGACCGATGGGCGCAGGGGCTCTCGCTCGCGAGCCGGGACGCCGGCGGCAGGGTCAGTGGCGGAGAGCGGGTGACCCGACACCGCTTCCTGCGGGCGACCACTGCGGTGCCGGTGAGATCACGCTACGGAGGACTGCTGATCCGGCCCCCCACGACGCCCGACCCGGTGCGCACCGATCTGGCCATCGACCAGCCGGCCCAGCTCCGTGAACTGGTGGAACTCGTCCGTCTCGGAGTGATCTCGTTCGACCAGTACGAGGATCACCGGCGCCGGGCGCTCGAGGGCTGATGCGTACGGCGCAGACCCGTGAGGGCGCGCGCCATCTCCGCAGCCTCGGCACGCGAGGAGCACTCGAGTTTGCGGTAGATCACCCGCAGGTGGAACTTCAACGTGTTGAGTGAGATGAACAGTTCGTCGGCGATCTCGCGCTGGGTCAACCGACTGGGCAGGAGCCGCAGGACCTCCACCTCGCGCTCCGTCAACACCTCGATGAGCCCGATCGCGCGCTCGGCACCTCTGGTCGAGGTCGGGACGGTGGCTCGGCGCAGCCGGTCGAGCCACGACTCGGGCGCCCGCCACGCGAGTCGCTCGACGGACTCCACCACGTCGATCCCCTCGGATGCGAGGGTCTGGACGAGCCCGTGGTCGACCGCCGTCCGCACCGCCTCGGACAAGTGTTCCTCGGCCAGGCTGCGGTCCGTGACCGAGCGGGACAGCAGCAACTCACGCAGGGTGTGCTGGTGCGGGCACGACGGCTCGATCGTCTTCAGCACGTCCGCGGCGGCGGAGGGCTCACCCGAGGCGACCAGCATCCGCGCCATCGAGAGACCTGACCAGAACGGGTCGGTGACCTGCGCCGCCCAACTGCGGGCCTCCTCCAGGTCGCCGCGGGCCTGGGCCAGGACCACGCCTGTGCAGGCCAGCCAGTCACGTGTCCCGGGTCCGCCGAGGTCCGTCTCGACCAGTTCGACTGCGCGGCCGAACGCCTCCGTCGCCCGTTGCAGGTCGCCGGAGTCGACGTGCATGCGCACGAGTTCCAGCCACGCCAGCAGTTCGGCGTAGGGCACGGCCTCGACCCGCGTGTGGGCGACCTCGGTGAGCAGGCGCAGGGCAGCAGGCGCGTCGCCGATCTCGCGCAGCGCGATGGCCTCCGCGATCGCGAGTTCGGTGCTGAGGATCGTCATGCTGGTGACCTCGGCGGCCTGTCGGGCACCGGCCACGACCCGCAGGGTGTCCACCGGGTTGCCCGCAAGGGACAGGCCCAGGGCACGGACTCCCTCGAATCCCAGCCGACGCTCGGGGGTGATGCTCAGGGTGCGCAGGATCCGTCGCGTCTCCTCGCCGGTGTCGTCCCACCGCTCGGACAGCGCGACCTCCCGGGCGAGCATGTTCCACGCGAACTGTCCGAGCGGATCGACCATCCACGCTCCGTCCAGCAGATCCAGCGCTCGCTCGAGGCCCGCGGGCGTCCCACGCCAGTGCCCTTGGATCGTGGCTGCGATCGCACGGAGCACGAGCAGGCGGGACTCGTGGACCGGGTCGACGTCACCACTGTGCCGGGTCCAGCCGCTGACGTAGTCGACCGTCTCGAGGAACCGCTGCCGGTCGACGAGCAGGTGGCACCACGCGTACTCGATCATCGACTCGACGTCGACGGTGGCGATCGAGGCCGGGATCTCCGCCATCGTCCGCAGGATGCTCGACTCGCGGCCGCTGTCGTAGAGCGTGGCCTCCTGCTGCCACAGCAGGCGTAGGGCGTCGCGGGGTCGGCCCGCGCGGATCAGGTGCTCGAGGGCGGAGACGATCTGACCCGTCTCCTCGTACCATCGCGCCGCGCGGGCGTGCAGCGCCACCAGGGCACCGGGGTCCCGAGATTCTGCAACGGCCATGAGGACGTCGCGCACGAGGGAGTGGATCTCGAAGGTGCCGACCGGGTCGATGCGCGTGATGAACAGGCCGCGTTCCTCGGCGAGGTCGAGCACGGCGAGCGCGTCGGCGCGGCCGGTCAGCGCCTCGGCCAGCCCGGGGGCGACCCGCGCCACGATCGACGTCGCCAGCATCACCTCGACGACGTCCGGTGATTCGTTGGCGAGGACCTCGCGCCACACGTAGTCGCGCAGGTGGAGCGAGCCGTCATCGTGTGAGGGGGCGTCCGACGCGGCCTGGGCGTGGTCGGCGCGCGCGGCGAGCGCGGCGAGCTGAATGCTGGCGGCCCATCCGCCGGCGCGTCCCGCGACCTCCTCCACCCGGTCCGCCGCGAGCGTCGGAGCCAGATTGCGCAGCATCGTGGCGGCCTCGTCGAGCGAGAACCGCAATTCGGCGAAGGTGACCTCGCCGAGTTGGCCGCGGGCCCGGAGTCGATGCAACGGCAGATGGGGCGTGCGTCGCGTGCAGACCGTCACGTGCAGCCATCCGGGCAGGTGTTGCACGAAACTGCCGAGGGTCGCCTCGATCGCGTCGACGTCGTCCACGAGTTGGAGGTCGTCGAGCACCAGCACCCGGCGGTCGTAGTCACGCGACTCGAGATCGTCGAGCAGCGCCCCGACGGCCTGGGGCAGGTGATCGGGCAGCCGTAGGAATTCGCCGGCGCGGACCGAACACCCCGGCGCCACGCCTTCGAGCGCGGCGAGGATTCCCCACCACAGTTGAGTGGGATCGCGATCCGTCTCGTCCAGGGAGAGCCAGGCGCGCGGCTCCGGCTTCTGCTCCCACCAGGACCGCACGAGTGAGGTCTTTCCCGCACCGGCCGGCGCGACGACGAGTGTCAGCGTGGACTCGGTGACCGCGTCGAGCAGGTCGTCGAGTCGGGGGCGGGAGACGAGATAGCCGGGGGTCGCCGCCGGCCGAAGCTTCGCCTGCAGCACCGGTGAGGTCGACAGATGCCACAGCGAGGCTTCGGGCGCGTCACCCTGCGGATCGCGCATCTGACCACATCCCTTGTCGTGGTGGCCCGAGCCACCGCCGCCAAGACTAGTGCTCGGAGGCGTCCGCGAACCAGCAGACGCGAATCGCCGCGCCTGACGATTGAGGTCAGAGGTGCGGCATGACCTCCGCGGCGACGAGCCGTAGGTGGTCGAGGTCGCTCAGGTCGAGCACCTGAAGGTACGCGCACTCGGAGCCGGCCTCGGCGTACGAGCGCAGCCGCTCGACCGCCTCCGCGGGGGTGCCCGCGACGCCGTTGGCGCGCAGTTCGTCGGGTTCACGGCCGATGGCCGCGGCGCGGCGGGCGAACTCGGCCTCGTCGGATCCGATGCACAGCACGAGCGCGTTCGACCAGCTCATCGTCCGCGGGTCGCGGCCGGCAGCCTCGCACGCACTGCGGACGCGACCGAACTGCGTCCGGGTGAACTCGACCGACTCGAACGGGATGTTGAACTCGTCGGCGAACCGGGCCGCGAGCGCGGGCGTACGACGCTTGCCCTTGCCACCGACGATGACCGGAACGTGCTCCTGGGCCGGCTTGGGCAGGGCCGGGGAGTTCTCGACCGTGTAGTGATCACCCTTGAACGAGAACGCCCCACTCGTGTCGGACCACAGGCCGGTGATGATCGCGAGTTGTTCCTCGAGCCGGTCGAACCGCTCGGACGTCTCGGGAAACGGGATCGCGTAGGCGCGGTGCTCCTCGTCGAACCAGCCGGCACCCAGGCCCAACTCGACCCGGCCGCCGCTCATCTGGTCGACTTGAGCGACTTGGATCGCGAGCGGGCCCGGCAGCCGGAACGTCGCACTCGTGACGAGCGTGCCCAGTCGGATCGTGCTGGTGTCGCGGGCCAGGCCGGCGAGGGTGATCCAGGCGTCGGTCGGTCCGGGCCGGCCTGAGACACCGCCCATCTTCAGGTAGTGGTCCGACCGGAAGAACGCGTCGAACCCGAGCCGTTCGGCCTCGCCGGCGACGGCGAGGAGGTCGTCGTAGGACGCCCCCTGTTGGGGCTCGGTGAAGATCCGCAGGCGCATCAGGCGCGGTCGTCCGACTCGTCCTTGCCCTCGCCGAACGCCGCCTCGGCATCGGCCTTGTCCGACAGGGCGTCGGCGGCCTGGTGGAGGTCGTCGGCCTCGGTGGAGAGTTCGTTCGCGGTGGCGGCCAGGTGGTCGGCGACGGCCTCGTCACCGCCGAAGGCGACCTCGGCGTCGGCCGCGGCAGCCGCGGCGTCGGCGTCCGCCGCCACGTCGTCGGCGGTCGTGCGGATCGTATTGGCCAGGGCCGCGTCGACGTCGGCGTCGCTCTCCTCGTCCTTGGCGAAGTCGGCGGCAGTCTTGACCTTCTCGGTGACGGTGGCCGTCACGTCCTTCGCCGTCTCGGCGACCTTGTGCGAGACGTCGGCGGCCGCGCTCTTGGCGGTCTCCTGGGCCTTCTCGACCGTGGACTGGACGGGTTCGGTGTGCCACACCTTGTCCGCCTGCTTCTTGATCTGCTCGTAGCGCGAGCGTCCGGCGCGGGATCCGAGGACGTATCCGACAGCCACGGCGGCCAGCAGGGCGAGCTTCTTCACGAGCGATCATCTCCTGTTTCGAGGTGGGACTTCCCATTGTGTCGCGCCGCGGGCCGATCCTCTCGTCGAGCGACGTGAATCGTCAGGCCGGCGCCGACATCGCCCAGCCGATCGTCCGCGTGACGGCGAGTCCACCGGCGCGCACGGCGGTCGCCTCGGTGACGGGAAGCCACGGCAGGCGCAGGGGTCGACGGGCCCAGCGGGGCAGCAGTCCGACGGCTGACGCGGCGAGCAGTCCGTACGGGGCCAGCAGGGGCAGCGGGACCGGCGGGTGCACGAGCAGGAATCGCGCGGCGGCCCGCGCAGCGGGTGTGGTCTCGAGTTCGGACCGGAACGTGGCCAGCATCTGCTCGACCTCGGCGACCGACTCGGGCACGAGATCGGCACCGAGCAACCGGGCGGCGATCCCCGTCTGCGCCACGTAGAGGTCGCGCTCGTCCCGCGACAGCGGCCGGGCGCCGTAGCGGTCGTGCGCCCGCAGGAACGAGTCCACCTCCGCGAGGTGCACCCAACTCAGCAGGTGGGGATCGGAGGCGGCGTACGGCCGGCCGTCGGGAGCCGTGCCGCTGACCCGCTCGTGGATCCGGCGCACGGCCGAGATCGCGCGGTCGGCGTGCTCTGTGGTGGCGAACGTCGTCTCGGCGATGAAGCCGCTGGTGCGTTGCAGCCGTCCCCACGGGTCCCCGCGGAACCCCGAATGCTGATCGACCCCGGCCATCGCCAGCGGGTGCAACGACTGCAACAGCAGGGCGCGGATCCCGCCGACGAACATCGACGCATCGGCGTGCACCCGCCAGATCGGGTCGGTGGACCCGAAACGGCGCGGTCCCACGGTGTCGTGGATGCGGTCGCGGCGGCGAGGCCCTTCCGGTCCCGCGACCCGGGCGAAGATCGCCCCCGCCGCGCGCCCACGGACCGTGTCGATCATGGGGACAACGGTAGTCCCGGCGGCATGGGGGGTGCCGCCGGGACTGGGGGTTGCGACGGGCTCCGGGGAGTGGGGAAGTTCCGTCGCGGCCCGTGACTAGAGGGACGGTGAGAACCTCACTTGAGCCACGAGTTCTTCGCGACGATCGGCAGCTTCTCCCACCGTTCCCCGAGGCCGTAGAACCTGCCGGCGCCCAGCAGGGTGAGTGTCGTGATCGACAGCGCGTACATGATGTGGTCGTCGATCACCGGGTTGTTCGCCGGCCACAGGGTCGCGGACCACATCATCAGGAGCATCGTCACGGCCCCGACCGTGGCGACCCGCATGCCGATGCCCAGGATCAGCGCGACGCCGATGCCGAGCAGGCCGAGCATGAAGAGCCAGTCGACCCACGCCTGACCGGCCAGACCTTGGTAGAAGTCCGCGAGCGGACCGGTCGTGCCGTGGCCGAGGAAGCCCTCCGTGGGGCTGCCGCCGTTGATCCACGCGGCGTCCTTCGCGGTGGCGAATCCCAGCCCGAAGGTCTTGTCGAGGAAGGCCCAGAGGAACACGAAGCCGAACCCGATCCGGGTGACGGCGGCGACGACGGCCAGGGCCGAGTTCGTGGTGGCGGTCGCCGTGGCGCCGGTGGCGGCGCGGCGGGGGTGGAGTGTTGCGGACATGATGCTTCTCCTTGGGTGGGGTGAGGCTAGGTGGTGACGAGCTCGTCGGCCGAGTCCACGGCGAGCTCCTCGGGGTCGGTGGTGGAGGGGACCGCCACGACGGCGCAGCCGGCGTGCGTGAGGCAGTAGTGGCTCACCGAGCCGAACAGCACGCGGCTGAGGCCGGTGTGGACACGGGTGCCGACGACGAGCATCTCCGCCGTGCGGGACGCCTCGACGAGGGTGGGGCCGGGGGCGCCCTGGACGACGTCGATGTGGCGGAGGGCCCCGGCGGGGTCCTGCGCGCCGATCGTCTCGGCCACCCAGTGGGCGGCGCGGGACCGGGCGTCGGACTCGTAGGCCAACCAGGGGATCTCACTGCCGCCGGCCATGGCGATGGCCGCGTCGATCTGCCAGACGTGGACGATACTCAACTCCGCGCCCCGCAGTTCGGCCTCGTGGGCCGCCCAACGCAGGGCTGCTGCTCCGGCCGGGGTCTCATCGACGCCGACGACGATGCGGTTGGTGCTCATCGTTCTTCCTTCCCTTGCTGACACCTCCAGACTCGTCCTGCGGCCGGGTCCACGACAGTGCCGAACGGCCCGACTCTTCGGGACCTTCGGCCCGGTGCCGTCGGTACGGTGAGGCCATGGTCATCGAGCAGGAGCTGTGGGAGAACGTGGTGGACGCGGCGGTCGCGATCACCTCCGGGCTCGATCACCGGCAGCAGCTCGAACGGATCGCCGCGGCGGCCCGCGAACTGACCGGAGCGAGGTACGCGGCGCTCGGCGTCCTCGGGACCGATCCGGATGCGGGCCTGGTCGCCTTCATCACCTCCGGGATCGACGAGGCCACCGCGGCCCGCATCGGCGACCTGCCGCAGGGGCACGGCGTCCTCGGTGTCGTGCTGCGCGAGGGCCGCCCCCTCCGTCTCGACGACGTCGCCGGGCATCCGGCGTCGGTGGGCTTCCCCGCGCACCATCCGCCGATGGGCGCCTTCCTCGGGGTCCCGGTGCGGGTCGACGGCGAGGTGTTCGGCGACCTCTACCTGACCGAGAAGGATGGCGGTTTCACGGAACTCGACGAGCGGCTGGTCACCGGTCTGGCGGCCGTCGCGGGAACGGCGATCGCGAACGCGCGGCTGTACGACGAGGTCCAGCACACCCGGGCGGAGCTGGCGGCCGCCGCGGTCTCCGAGGACCGCAACCGCATCGCTCGCGACCTGCACGACCTCGTCATCGGCCGGCTGTTCGCCGTCGGCCTGAGCGTCGACCGCGTCGCCCGGCACGTCGAGGAACCGTGGGCCGCCCGGGCTTCCCGCGCCGTGGACGACATTGACAGTGCGATCGCCTACCTGCGGGGCGCGATCTTCGCGATCGCGATGGACGGGTCCACGGACCAGAACCGGCTCGCGCGGCTCATCACCGCGGCAGCCGCGCCGTTGGGGTTCGCGCCGTCGGTCGAGATCGTCGGTGACGTCGACCGGCTGGGCACGGGCCTGCGCGTCGATGCCAACGCGGTCATCAACGAGGCCCTCGCGAACATCGCGCGTCATGCCCGTGCCGGCCGCGTCGACATCCGGATCGCCATCGACGACGGCGGCCTCGAGATCGTGGTCGAGGACGACGGTGTCGGGATGGGCGACCGCGAGCCCGCCAGCGGCCTGGCGAACCTGCGCGAGCGGGCCGAGCGCGGCGGTGGGCTGCTTGCCATCGGACCGGGATCCGATGGTGTCGGCACGCGGCTCGACTGGCGCGTGCCGCTGGCGATCGACTGAGTCCGGCCGGCGCTGCGGTGGTCTCCTCGTAGGGTGGGACCGTGGCCGATCCCCTCCGCGTCTTCCTGCTCGACGATCACGAGGTGGTGCGGCGGGGGGTGGCGGACCTGCTCGAGGACTCCGGCGACATCACGGTGGTGGGCCAGGCCGGTGGCGTCCGTGAGGCCGCAGCCGAGATCGGTCGGCTCACCCCCGACGTCGCCGTGCTGGACGCGCGACTGCCGGACGGCTCCGGGATCGACCTGTGCCGCTGGGTGCGCACCAATGTTCCCGGGACGTCGGTGCTGATCCTGACCTCCTTCGAGGACGACGAGGCGCTGTTCGACGCGATCCGAGCCGGCGCGTCGGGCTTCCTGCTCAAGCAGGTGCGCGGCACCGACCTGGTCGATGCCGTGCGACGGGTGGCCGCAGGCCAGTCGCTGCTCGACCCGGCCGTGACGCGTGCGGTGCTCGACCGCCTGCGTCGCCAGGACGAGACCGACCCCCTCGACCAGCTCACGGCCCAGGAGCGCCGGGTCTTCGACCAGTTGCGTCACGGCCTGTCGAACCGTGAGATCGCCGCCGAGCTCGTGTTGTCGGAGAAGACGGTGAAGAACTACGTCTCGACGGTCCTGGCCAAGCTCGGCCTCGAGCGGCGCGCCCAGGTCGCGGCCTGGCAGGACTGATCGTCCAGATCGCGCAACAGCCGGGCGAGCGCCGCGGTGATGGGCTGACCCGTCGCCACCTCGACGAACAGCCACTGGCCCGCCGGATTGACCTCCAGGAACACGTGCTCTCCCGCAGGGTCGATCCGCAGGTCGACGGCCCCGTAGAACAGACCGAGCTGGCGCATCATCTCGCGCAGTCGTGACTCGACCTCGGTCGGCAGCACGTGCTCCTCGACGGGCGCGGCCGCATCGATCCGGAAGTCGAACTCGTACTCCTCGGAGCGGGCGGTGATGACGGCCGGGAACAGCTGGTCGCCGACGATGGTGACCCGGACGTCGGTGCCGCCCTCGATCGCCTCCTGGAAGATCACCGGTGCCAACGCGACCCGGTCGAGCAGCTCCAGTTCCTCCTCGCGCACGATGCGCGTCTCGCGCCACGTGTCGGGAGTGCCGCCGAAGGGCTTGAACACGACGCGTCCGGGCTCGGACTGGACGAAGGCGCGCGCGGCGTCCGGACTCGACGTCATGACGGTGCGCGGCACCCGCAGACCCAGCCGGGACGCCACCTTCAACTGCCACATCTTGCGTGACGCGGCGGCGTCGCGATCGGGATCGTTGACCCACGTGGCGTCCAGGCACGACCACAGCCCCGACACCATCGAGGCGCACTCGCCTGCCGCGAACTGACGGTCCTGCGCGTTGGTCACCCGGTCGGCCAGGCCGAAGGGCTGGGGGCGCCGCCACCACATCGCCCGCAGGTCCGCCAGATCGGGGACGACGTCGCCCCACGACCCCCGCCAGCCGCCGGCGTCCTGACGCGAGGTCAGGGCCAGGTGCCCGGGGACCGCCCCGGTGTCGATCACCACGTGATCGGCACCGAGGCGGTCCAGTGCGGCGCGGACGTACGCGGCGTGCACGTCGGCCTCGTGGGAGACGATCCCGATCATGCTTCACCCGCCTGCTCGGTGAGCGCGGCGCGGGCGGCGAGCATTGACTCCAGCACGGCCTCCTGCGCGGTGATCGCGGCATCGAGTTCGGCCAGCGCCTCGGCCGTGGAGGTCTCGATGTTCTCCTGACCGACGTTGCGGAACTGCGTCGCCTGCACGAACGTCTGCAGCAGCCCGCCCAGCGCGATCGGACCGACGGGGTCGAAGTCGCCCGGATCGATGACGCCCTCCCGCAGCGTGTTGACCGGATCGTCGTCGCCGAACCCGGTGCCGATCGGATTGTCCGCGAGGAACGCCGTCGCCGTGTCCCGCAGGCGCGTCGTGCCGAAGTCGCTCGCGAGGGTCGTCGCGAAGTCGGCCGCCGCTGCGGTGTCGAACGAGCGGATCGTGGCGATGGCGTCCGTGGCCCGAGTCGTCTGGAAGACGTCCTTGGCCAGACTCGTCGTCAGGACGAGGTCCTCGCCCTTGGCCGTCCGGGAGCTGGGCGTCGTCGCCTGCAGCGTGGGCGAGGCGGCCACGATCGCCGCGATCGCGACGCCGGAGTTGCTGCCGGTGCCCTGCGGGTTGCAGCCGCCGTTCGTGTGGACGCCGACGACGCGACCCGTGGAAGCGTGCAGGATGCCCGAGCCGGAGTTGCCACCGAGCGTGTCGATGTCGTTGTAACGGATCACCGAGCCGGTCAGTTCGGTGCACGGTCCGGCCTCGATCCGCTTCGGCTGTCCCAGGGGATGGCCGATGATCGCCAGCATGTCGCCGACGGCGGAGTTCGTCGTGGCGAACTCGCTCCAGCCGAAGGTGTTGCCGGGGTTGCCGCCGATGCGACACAGGGCCATGTCCAGACCGCCGAGCCGGTACTCGATCAACTGCGTGATCGGGAAGCTCTGCTCGGGCCGCTGGACGCCGTTCTCGTCGAGTTGGAACAGGAAGTTCAGGTGCATGTTCGTGGCGACCTGTTGGGGCGTGATCGGCGTGGCCGTGCCGTTCTGGCGCGGGATCGTCCAGCCGTTCGGGTCGGCGTCGAAGAGGTGACCGCACGTCAGGAACAGGTCGGGTCCGATCATCGTGCCGCTGCCCCACCGGACCCCGTTGACGTTGCCCGGGTTGGTGAAGACCGTACCGAGATTGGCGTTCCACTGGACTTGGGCGACGGGCTTCTGGTGAGCCGCCACGAACGTCGCGGTGACGCCGAGGGTGCCGTTGTAGAGCTCGACCTCCTGGCTGTCGTCGACGACGCCGCAGATGGACTCCAGCATGTCGCCGTAGCTCGGCCCGGCGCCCTCCATCATGGCTTCGGGCAACGCCAGCAGGTCGAGCCGGGGCGGGAACAGTGCGTTGTCGAGATGGGCGTTGACGGGGGTTGCCGCCTCCGCCTTGGTGGATCGCCGCGCGGTGGTCTTCTTCGCCGTGCGCTTCGTGGACTCGGCCATGATCGGCTCCTCGTGGGGACGAGGCTCTCCCAAGGCCGGGCTCCCGGCCGCCTGTGATCGGTGAGGGCCCCGCGGGTCCGACTGATACCGCCTCCGACGAGCGTGATCTCGATACACCGTCTCGCTGCGCTCGCCGGCACTCGATCGACCGTGCGTCCCCGCTGGTCGAGTAGCTGAGGTGCGCAGGGAGAGCGTGATCTCGAGACCCCGTCTTGCTGCGCTCGCCGGCACTCGATCGACCGTGCGTCCCCGCTGGTCGGGTGGCTGAGGTGCGCAGGGAGAGCGTGATCTCGAGACCCCGTCTTGCTGCGCTCGCCGGCACTCGATCACCGTGCGTCCCCGCTGGTCGAGTAGCTGACGAGCGGAGCGAGGCGCGTATCGAGACCCCGTCAGAGGTCGGTGAGCAGATCCCCCCGGGCCGCGCGGCGGCGACGCTGCTCGGCCGGATCGGGCACCGGCACGGCGGCGATCAGGCTGCGCGTGTAGTCCTCGCTCGGCTGGCGCAGCACCTGCTCGCGCGGGCCCACCTCGACGAGGCGTCCGTGCTGCATCACCGCGACGCGGTTGGCGAGCGTGTCCACGACGGCGAGGTCGTGGGTGATGAACAAGCACGCGAACCGCAGTCGCTGCTGCAGGTCGATGAACAGCTCCAGCACGCGGGACTGCACCGAGACGTCGAGCGCCGACGTGGGTTCGTCGGCGATCAGCAGGTCGGGGTCCAGGGCGACCGCCCGCGCCAGACTGATCCGCTGGCGCTGACCGCCGGACAGTTCGTGCGGGAACCGCTCGGCGAAGTCACGTGGCAGTTCGACCGAGTCCAACAGGTCGATGACCTTGGCCCGGACCGCGGAGTCGTCGAGGTCGGAGTGGACGCGCAGGGGTTCGGCGATGCAGTCGACGATCGACATCCGCGGGTTGAGGGACGCAGCCGGGTCCTGGAACACGAAACCGAACCGGCTGCGGAACGGGCGCAGGTCGCGATCGCTCAGCCCGGAGATCACCTGACCGTCGACGCGGACGGTGCCCGACGTGGGCTGCTGCAGGCCCACGGCCGTGCGACCGAGCGTGGACTTGCCCGAACCGGACTCACCGACCAGACCGAGCACCTCCCCGCGGTGCACCTGCAGGCTGACGTGGTCGACCGCGCGGAACGTGGCCTCGCCCCAGCTGCCCGGGAACTCGACCACGATGTCGTCGAGGTCGAGCACGACGTCGGCTCCCTCGAGCGGCGCCGGTCCGCGTGTGGCGCCCGGCGAGGCGTCCGCGCGACCGAGGTGGGGCACGGCGGCGAGCAGGGCGCGGGTGTACTCGTGGCCCGGTGCCGAGAAGAGCCGGTCGACCGGCGCCTGCTCGACGATCCGGCCGCGGTACATCACGACGACGCGGTCGGCGATGTCGGCGACCACGCCCATGTTGTGCGTGATCAGGACGATCGCCGTGCCGAAGCGGTCGCGCAGGCTCAGCAGCAACTCGAGGATCGCGGCCTGCACCGTGACGTCGAGGGCCGTGGTGGGCTCGTCGGCGATGATCACGTCCGGATCGCACGAGATCGCGATCGCGATGACGACGCGCTGCTTCTGTCCCCCGGACAGCTGGTGCGGGTAGTAGTCGACGCGCTTCTCGGGGTCGGGCAGGCCGACCGCGTCGAGCAGTTCGATCGCCCGTTCACGCGCCTCCTGCTTCGAGACGTTCCGATGCGACCGGATCGCCTCGACCAGCTGCCAGCCGACGGTGCGGACCGGGTCGAGGGCAGTGCCGGGCTCCTGGAAGACCATCGACACCTCGTCGCCGCGGATGGGACGCAACTGTTGCTGGCTCATGCCGATCAGCTCGCGATCACCGTCGCCGGCCGTGCGGAGCACCGCCGAACCGTCGACCTTCGCCGTGCCGGGCAGCAGACCCAGCATCGCTCGGGAGGTGACCGACTTGCCCGAGCCGGACTCACCCACGACGGCCACGACCTCGCCGGGGGCGACGTCGAAACCGACGCCGTCGACCGCGACGACGCGGCCGGCATCGGTACCGAAACTCACCCTGAGGTTCGACAGGGACAAAACGGCGGTGGTGCGTCCGCCGCCGGGATCGTCCGCCGGTTCGACGTCGACGATGGCATCGGCCTCGGGGGTGACGTCGGCCTGCTCGATCTCGATCTCGCTCTCGGACCGGTCGGCCGCACGCGTGCGCAGCAGCGGGTTGGCGATGTCGTTGAGGCTCTCGCCCAGCAGCGTCACGCCCAGCACGACGAGCACGATCGCCAGACCCGGGAACGTGCCCGTCCACCAGATCCCGTTCGTGGCGTCGGGCATCGCCTTGTTCAGGTCGTAGCCCCACTCGGCCGCCGCGGACGGTTCGATGCCGAAACCGAGGAAGCCGAGCGCGGCCAGGGTCAGGATCGCCTCGGACGCGTTCAACGTCGCGATCACCGGCAGCGTCTGCGCCACGTTGGACAGGATGTGGCGGAACAGGATCCGCGGGGTGCGCACGCCGACGACCTTCGCCGCGTCGACGTACGGCTCGGACTTCACCGCGACGGTCGCGTTGCGGATCACGCGGTAGTACTGCGGGATGAAGATGACCGTGATCGAGATCGCGGCCGAGGCGATGCCGCCGAACGCGCCGCTGGAGCCGCCGGCGATGACGATCGAGACCACGATCGCCAGCAGCAGCGACGGGAACGAGTACAACGCGTCCATCACCAGGACGAGGGTCTTGTCGAGCCAGCCACCCAGGTAGCCGGACACCAGGCCGAGCGGGACGCCGATGATGCTGGACAGGACGACGGCCAGGACGATGACCTCGACCGCGGTCCGGGCCCCGTAAACCACGCGTGAGAGCACGTCGGTGCCACCGACGGTCGTGCCGAACCAGTGGTCGGCGCTCGGCGGCTGCTGGGTGCCGAACAGCGTGCCGTTCGCGTCCTTGACCTGGTCGAAGTCGTAGGGCGCGATCCACGGCGCGAACACCGCGAGCACGAGGAAGACGAAGATGAGTGCCGCACCGAGCAGCAGCATGAACCGCTGGAGGCCGTGGGACTGGTCGACGACCGAC
>CAYXFT010000014.1:497-28905 GCA_964464335.1 uncultured Aeromicrobium sp. | reverse complement strand
TGACGATGCCCGAGATCCGTTCCAAGGCCCGCCGGATCAAGAAGCAGCACGGCCTGGACTTCATCGTGCTGGACTACCTCCAGCTGATGACGTCGGGCAAGCGGGTCGAGAACCGCCAGGTCGAGGTCTCGGAGTTCAGCCGCCAGATCAAGCTGCTCGCCAAGGAACTCGAGGTCCCGGTGGTGGCGATCAGCCAGCTGAACCGAGGTTCGGAGCAGCGCACCGACAAGACCCCCCAGCTGTCCGACCTGCGTGAGTCCGGCTCGATCGAGCAGGACGCCGACATCGTCATGCTGCTCAACCGCCCGGACGCTCACGGCGCCGGCGAGTCCGAGCGCCCCGGCGAGGCCGACATCATCTTGGCCAAGAACCGTTCCGGCCCCGTCAACAAGGTCGCCGTCTCCTTCCAGGGCCACTACTCGCGCTTCACTCCGATGGCCCGCGAGCCCGAGACCACCGCCGGCGGCGCCTCCGCCGCCGACTTCGCCTGACGGTTCACGAAGGATTCTGCATCCGGCCCCGCTGGAGTACCTCTACGCAGAATCTTCGACGCGGGCCAGACCACGACGATCTACAAGAACGTGTACTCCAGCGGCACCGGGATGGGCCGCGCCGGCGCGCTGGCGAAGGACTATCAGACCAAGTCGGCCACGACGATGCGCATCACCGGGCTGCGGTACGCAGCCGCCAACTTGCTGGCCTACGCCGTCAGCGAGGGCGACGGAACGGCCACCCTGGTCAGCGAACTCAACCGACTCGCGACGAAGTGCCCGAGTTCGAAGACCGTGCTGATCGGGTTCTCCCAGGGCGCCCACCTCATCGGCGACGCCCTCGCGAAGTCGCGAGCGGCGTCGAAGCAGCCCTCGGCGGCCGCGAAGTCGCGGGTCGCGGCTGTCCTGCTCTACGGCGACCCGATGTACACCCCAACGAGTCATTCGTGACGCTCAAATCATCCAAGCGCTATGGCATGCTCGGCACTCGGGCGACCGGCGACCTGTCGGCGTTCCAATCGCGGATCAAGTCCTACTGCCTGACCGGAGACCCGGCGTGCCAAGGTTCGGCGACATTCGGGGGGTACAACCGTGCGGCGTTGACGAACTCGGCCGGACTGGCGATCCACAACTCGTACTTCGCGTCCGGTAAGTCCACTCGTACCGGCGGGCTCAGCTTCCTGTACTCGAAGACCGGCTGATCCGAACTCCGGCGGGGTGAGCATGCTGGGGTGGTGGCCCCGCCGGGAGGGATCCTCCGCGCAGGGGATCGCCCTGGTCGCCCCTGCGATGCGACTCATCGTCGTCATCCAGGACCTGGTCGGATCGTGGGAGGTCTGGGCCGCCGGGTACGCCATCAACGTGGGCGCAATGGCTGCCGCGTGGTTGCGCCCGGCAGGTCGTCATCCACGCCGACACCGACAGAGATCCGCTCGGCTCCGGCCGTGGCACCACGGTGACGATCATCGGCTTCGTGCCGCAGAATCAGAGCTCGTGATCGCGCCGGCTCAGGCGCGCTGGTGCGTGTGCGCGATGTAGACGTCGCACGGGGCATGGGCGGCGACGTCGCGGGCGATGCTGCCGAGGATCCGCGAGAGGCCTTGGACGCGCTTGTTGCCCACGACGATGACGTCCGCGCCGAGCTTCTCGGCGGCGTTCACCAGAGCGTCGGCGGGACTACCCTCGGCGGCGCCGTAGGTCATCGTGAGGTCGGGGAAGTCCTTGCGGATCTGGACGAAGACCTCGCTCGCGACACCCCCGGCGGTCTGCTCGTTGGTGATCAGCAGCTCCTCGGGGCCGACGGTGATGCGCTCCGCGTCGAGGCCCTTCCCGTAGGCCGACAGGACGTGAAGCCGGGCGCCCAGACCCGTGGCGAGTTCCGCGGCCTTGCGGGCGGCAGCCGCCGCCGGCGCGGTGTTGTCGACACCTGTCACGACGATCTTCGACATGGAATCCCCCTTTTCGCGCCGGTCACGCGAGCCGGCATCCCGAAGATCGTAACTGTCGGTTGCAGTCTCGTGCACCGAGCGTCCGGGTGATCTTGGCCGGTGGGCGATCCTGTCCCCGGATCGGCCGACCCTGGTCCAAGGCCTACCGCCGGGGCACGGGAGTTCCTACCCTGAGGTGCATGAAACCCTCACTCGTCCTGCTGGCCGTCGCGACGAGTGGGGCACTCATGCTCTCCGCCGCTCCGGCGCCCGCCGCCAACGCCTCGTTCACCGACGCCCCGAACGACGTCGCCGCGATTCCGTACCTCGACCTCAAAGCCGTGAGCGTCAAGAACACCAAGAAGTCGATCCGGGTGACCTACTCCTCGAAGAGTTTGGGAAATCTCAACGGCGTCGAGACCCTGCTCCTGGACACCAACCCGAAGAAGAAGGGGCCGGAACTGCAGGTCGGGTTCGGCCGGTACAGCGAGGGGTGGGTCACCCCGATGAAGGGCTGGAAGGCCGACCGCTCGAAGGCCGCCAAGCGCAAGTGGAACCCCAACATCTACGGCAAGCCAGGCACCTGCGACCGCACCGTGCGCATCAACTCGCGGTGGGAGAAGGGCTTCACGCCGGTCACGATCACCGTGCGCAAGAAGAAGGGTTGCATCACCACCAAGCGCGTCCGGGTGCAGGTGCTGACCTCGACCGAGGGATACAGCGACCTCAGGAGGTATGACCGCTTCGGCTCGGTGTTGCGCGACCGCCTGCCGAACGGCTCCAAGACGTCCTTCACCGGGTGGGTCAAGCAGCGCTCCACGAAGGCCAAGGCCACGCGGTTCGTGGACGGCCGCGACACGATCACGTGGTGGTCCGACATCCGATCCGTCGCCGTCACGCACACCACCGAACGCCTCACGGTGACGGTCCGGCACCTCGCGCGGCCGGTCTACCGCCACGGAGTCGTCAAGGTCCACCTCGACACGAACGACGACAGGGTGCCGGACTACGTGGTCGAACTGGGAACCGGGAACCCGGTTCTACGCGCCGCCACCGGCTGGGGCCAGTACGGCCCCAAGCTCGTGTGCTCGATCGACGGCGGCCTCGCGCCGACGGGCCTGACCACGTCGACCTTCTGGATGCCGACGGCGCCGTGCCTGCACGACCCGACCTCGGTGCGCGTCGCGGTCAGTTCCGAGGACCGCACGACCAGCAACTACACCCCGACCGACTGGCTCGGTGGCACCCGGGTCTGGAGCGCGCCGGTCGCCCGGGGCTGAACGACCCCGGAATTGGGGGTTCCGGCGAGGCGATCGCTGGCCGAGGCTGAGGGCAGCCGGTCCACGCAGGTGTGGGCCCCGTGAAGGAAGTCCGACATGCCCGACCCCGTGCGGCTGCGCGCCGCCGCCGCGATCGGACCTTGACCCCGGTGGAACTCGTCCTCGGGCGGGACGCCGTTCTCGTCGCCCCGTCTGCGACGATGAGGCTCGTGAGCCCTCGACCGGTGCCGTTCGACGCCGCCCATGAGCGGACCTCGGCCCGGCGTGCCGAGCGTGGCATCGCCCTCGTCGCCCCGGCGATGCGCGCGATCGTGGTGCTGCAGATCCTCGTCAGCCTCGTGTCGGGGGTGCGGCTGTCCAGCCAGCCCGGCGTCTATGCCGCCCTCACCGCGATGTGCGTCCTGGTCTCCTGCGTCCTGATCGTGCAGTGTCTGGCGACCGGGTCGGTGCGGCCGGGCATCTGGCACTACCCCGACCTCGCGATGGCCTGGATCGCGATCCCCGCGATGCCGCTGCTGCTGCCGGCGTCGCTCGTCGTCGGCCACTGGGAGTCCTGGGCCGCCGGGTACGCCATCAACGTCGCCGCCCTCGCCGCCGCGTGGCTGCGGCCCACCGTCGCCTCGGTCCACGCGCTCTTCCTCGGGGTCTGGTTCTTCGCGTGGATGTGGTCCGGCGACGACACGAGCCTGTGGCAGACCAACCTCAACAACGCCCTGACGATCCCCGGCTACGCGGTCGTCGTCGCTCTCCTGGTGCACTACCTCAGGGCCCTGGCGGCCGACGCCGACCAGTCCCGCGAGGACGCGATCACCGCGACGCGTGCGCTGGAACTGCAGCGCTACCAACTGACCGTCCACGACGCGACCAGCATCCTGCGCCTGCTGTCCGACGTCGACACCCCGGCGGAGGTGCTGCCCGGGCTGCGCGTCCAGGCCGACCGCGAGGCACGACGCCTGCGGAACTACCTCGGTGCGCAGGCCCAGCAACCCGCCGGCCGGCGAACGGTCGGCACCATGCTCGACGCGGCGCTGGAGGGCTTCGACGACCTCCCGCTCGAACCGGCCGTCGAGCTGGGCGCGCACGTCGAACTGGACGAGGAGGTGTGGCAGGCCACCCGCGGCGCCGTCACCACCGTCCTGCACAACGTGCGCATCCACGCCGACGCGCAGCAGGTCGTCGTCCACGCCGACACCGACGGAAGGACGTGGGAGGTCGTGGTCGCCGACGACGGAGCCGGCTACGACCAGGCCAGCCAACCGCTCGGTTTCGGCCTCAGCACCCAGGTCCGCGACGCCCTCGCCGCGCACGGCGTCTCGGCCGAGATCCGCTCGGCCCCCGGCCGTGGCACCACCGTGACGATCGTCGGCTTCGTGCGCCGACAGGAGGATTCCCCGTGACCGAAGCACCCCCGAGAGGCGCTCGACCTCGCGTCGTCGTCATCGACGACAGCACGGTGATCCGCGGCGGGTTCGCGACCGTGCACCCCGGCCTGGAGGTCGTCGCGACGTTCCCGAGCGTCGAGGAGTTCGAGGCGGCCCCCGTCCCGTGCGACGTCGTGATCCTCGACCTGCTGCTACGCGGACCCCAGGGCACCTCCTCGGCGACGAAGCAGGGGCGATCGGCGATTCGCGCCGTGCGCGACCTCGGCCGGCCGGTGTGCCTCTACACCGACGAGCGACGGCCGGTCGTGTTGGCGCTGTGCCTGCGCGCCGGCGCCAACGGAGTCGTCCACAAGTCCGACCCACCCCAGTCGACCGTGACCGCCGTGAACCTGATCGGCCGGGGACAGGTCGCGATCACGCAGTCGCTCGTCGGCCTGACCGAACTGCTCGACCGACGCGACGCCCGCCTCGACCTCACCCCCCGCCAGCGCCAGGTCATCTCGGCCCGCGCGCGCGGGCGCCACTGGGCCGACATCGCCGGTTCGCTGTTCATCACCGAGGACACCGCCCGCGAGCACTACCAGGCGGCCTGCCAGAAGCTGCGCCACTACCTCGAGCACACGAGTGCCGGTGACATCGAGCGCGCCGTCGGGGTCGCCCCCGGCGACATCCTCGACGAGGCGTGACCGGTCCCCCCGGTTCCGGGGGTTTTCGCCCGGTGCATCGACCGGTTGGCTGGAGGCGTCAGTCACGTCCCGGTCCGAGGGGAACACCCATGCGCCTCGCGACGCTCGTACGGCGAGGCCTCCTCGGCGCTGCGACCGCCACGCTCGTGGCCACGGGCGTGCCCGAAATCGCCTCCGGTGACGCCGGGTCGACGCAGTGCCGGGCCTACAGCGTGATCGGTGTGCGCGGCACCGACGACGGCACACGGGAGTCGATCGGCGACCGCTTGCCCGTCGCGGTGGCGGCCCTCTCGGGCGTCGTGGGCGCCGCGAACGTCGCGACGGACCACGTCGCGTACTCCGCCTCGGTCGTCTACCCGGTGTCGATGGCCTGGGGACGGCACCGCCTCCGGGCGGCGATCGACGACCGGCTCACGGCCTGCCCGGACACCCGGCTCGTGTTGTTCGGCTTCTCGCAGGGGGCCCACGTCGTGGGCGACGTCGTCGCGGCCATGCCGCAGGCCCAGCGGGCCCGTCTGCACGGCGTGGGCCTGATCGGCGACCCGATGTTCAACCCTCGACTGACCGGTAGCGTCAGCGCCGACTCCCCACGTCTCGGGGGGATGTGGGGACGGCGCGGCGCGTGGCCGGCAGACGTGTTCGTCGCGGACGTGTGCAACACCGGTGACCCGGTGTGCGGCTCGCGGGGACTGCTCGACTCGCTCGGCCACCTCGACTCGCTCGCGCACCAGGACTACGTCACCGCGGCGTACTCGCCGGTGCACGGGATGTCGTCGGCCTACGCGATCGGGCTGAAGGTGGCGACGCGGACCCACTGACGCCAGGCGTACGGGGAACTCCGGAACTGGCCTAGAATCCGCTCATGCCGTCCCCCGACACCCTGCTGGCGTTCTCGCTGGCCTCGCTGCTGCTGATCCTGTTGCCGGGTCCCAGCGTGCTGTTCGTCGTCGGCCGGTCGCTCGCCCTGGGCCGCCGGGCCGGAATCCTCAGCGTGCTGGGCAACGAACTCGGCGGGGTGCCGCTCGTCGTCGCGGTGGCCCTCGGCGTCGGCACGATCGTCGCCGAGTCCGTCATGGTCTTCACGATCATCAAGGTCGTCGGGGCCTGCTACCTGGCCTACCTCGGTTGGCAGGCACTGCGGCACGGAGCCGACCGCATGGAGGTCGACGCGGCCGCGGCCGTGGCCCCGTCCGCCTGGCGGATCGTCGGTCAGGGCTTCATGGTCGGCGTCACCAATCCCAAGACCATCGTCTTCTTCGTCGCGGCCCTGCCCCAGTTCGTGAACTTCCACGCCGGGAACATCGCCGCGCAGATGCTCGTGCTCGGCCTGATCTTCCTGACGGTCGCGTTCGTGTGCGACGCGATGTGGGCGATCGCCTCCGGCGCAGCCCGTGACTGGTTCGCGCAGTCGCCCGACCGTCTCGCCACGATGCGCCGCACCGGCGGCGGCATGATGATCGGCCTGGGCGGCGTCCTGCTGTTCACCGGCAACCGGCACTAGCCGCCCGCGAGCCATCGGCAGCACCTGCCGGGCGCGAGGCAGTGCCGTTCACCAGGGCGGAATGACCGGACCGTCCCGCACCTTCTGACGATCGTGGACACCTCCCGAGATCCCGGCCCGATCGCCGGCAGGACCTTGCTCCTGCTGGCCTTCATCGCGGCAGCGTCGCCGCTGGCGGTCGACCTGTACCTGGCCAGCTTCCCGGCGATGGCGCGCGACCTCGGCACGACGTCCACGATGGTCCAGTTGACGCTCACGGCGTACCTCGCCGGCGTCGCGATCGGCCAGCCGATCTGGGGCCCGCTGTCCGACCGGTTCGGGCGACGTGGGCCGCTGCTGGTCAGCAACGCCCTCACGGTCGTCTCGTCCGTCGCCGTCGTGGGTGCACCGACGATCGAGTTCCTCATCGGCGCCCGGTTCGTGCAGGCCCTGAGCGCCGCCTCCGGCATGGTGATCGCCCGCGCCATGGTGTCCGACCTCGCGCGGGGATATGCCGGGGTGCGGGCGCTGTCGCTGATGATGACCGTCCACGCCGTGGTGCCCGTGCTGGCGCCGCTGTTCGGTGGCGTGTTGGCGACCTTCCTGCCGTGGCGGGCCGTCCTCGCGGTGTTTGCGCTCGTGGTCGTGGTCCAGTTGCTGGTCACGGTCTTCCTGGTGCGCGAGACGCTGCCACGCGAGCGTCGCGCGTCCCGGCTCGCGTACGGCGACCTCGCCCGGGTCGCGCGGCGGCCCGACTTCCTCACCACGACGCTCGCGATCGGGCTCGGGGTGGGCGTGATGATGACGTTCGTCGCGAACGCGTCGTTCGTCTACCAGGACGAGCTCGGCCTGTCGCCGCTCGTCTTCGGCCTGTCGTTCGCCCTGAACGCGGGCGCGATGATCGCGGCGGGACTGGTCTCGGCGCGCCTGGCGCGCGGTCGCCGTCATCCGGCGCGGACGATGGCCCTGGCGCTTCCCGGGGTCGTGGTCAGCAGCGTTCTCGTGCTCGCCGCCGCGCTGTCGCCGTGGCCGGTGCTGCTGGTCGTGCCGGTCGTGGTCAGCGCGTTCTTCATGAACTTCGTCGTGAGCAACGGGCTGGGGCTGGCGATGGAGCAGGCGCGTGGACTGACCGGAGCCGGCTCCGCCGTCGTCGGCCTCTCGATGTTCGGCGTCAGCGCCGTCACGTCACCGCTGGCCGGTTTGATCGGCGGCGATCCCGCCGTCGCGATGGGGCTGGTCATGACGATGCTGGCACTGACCGCCACCGCCGTCTTCGCGGTCGGACGGTGGTGGGTCCTGCGCCGAGGGACTCCCGAACTCGCGTTCGCCGGCGCCTCCTGACTCGTGGGGAGCCTAGTCAGGTACGACGGCCGAGCTCGTGACCGTGCCGGACGAGGTGTTCGACCAACGCGACCGAGGCCTCGGTCGGCCGGGCGCCCCGGCGGCGCAGCAGCACCATCCGGATCACGGTGTCCTCGTCGCGGATCGGCCGGACGGCGAGCGTCCCGTTCTCGACGAGCGGGTCCCCGGTGATCGCGAACTCGGGCATGAGCGAGACGCCGAGGTTCGAGCCGACCATCTGCTTGCTGATCTCGGCGCCGTCGGCGATGTGCCACTTCAGCGGCGCCTCGGCCCCGAAGACCCGGCGCGCCACCCGGTGCATCAGGTAGCCCTCGTGGGCGCCGATGAACGGCTCCTGGCGCAGTTGGTCGATCGTCACCGAGGGGCAGGCCGTCAACGGATGGCGGCCCGAGAGCACGGCGACCGGCCGACCGTGGACCAGTTCGGTCGCCTCGAGGTCCGGATGGACGTCGTCGCCGGGCAGCAGGTTGACCAGCCCGACGTCGAGCGTGCCCGCGCGCAGACCGCTCTCGATGGCATCGCGGTGCAGTTGGCGCAGTTCGAGCGGGGTGTTCTCGTGTTCGGCGTCGTGGCCGCGCAGCGCCGGCAGGACGACGGCCGTGACGCCGAAGTAGACGCTGCCGACCCGGGTGGGGCGGTGGTACTCCGCCTCGCCGCGCGCCGCCGCGCGCAGGCGCTCGACCGACTCGAGCACCTCGCTGATGCGCGGCAGCAGTTCGCGCCCGTGCTCGTTGATCCGGGTGCCCGTCTTGTGGCGGTCCAGCAGCGTGACCCCCAACTCCCGTTCGAGCTTGCCGATGGCCTCGCTCAGGGCCGGCTGGGAGACGTGCAGGTGGTCGCCGGCGCGCCGCAACGAACCGTGCTCGGTGACCGCGCGGACGTACTCCAGTTGCTCCAGTCGCATGGGCTCTCCCCCTCGGAATGCGCCGAGACTACGTGATCGGCAGCGCCTATCACCTGATCTCCCGGTGGATGAGATCAGACGTCGGCGGCCGCGCGGGTTCGTAGGTTCGACGACGTTCCGCACCGCCGATCGGCGCCCGACCGACACCACGAAGAGGCAGACCATGACCCACGCTCGCTCCGGACGCTTCCGGCTCCTGTCGACCATCGCCGCCACGGTGATCGCCGCCGCGGGGCTGACCGCCTGTGGCAGCGCCAGTGCCGGGTCGGGTGGCGAGGAGGAGACCACGATCCGCTACCAGAGCTACGCCGGCGCGGTCGACGCCTTCCTGCTGGCCGACGCGCTCGGCGAGTTCAAGGGTCTGACGCTCAAGCGGGTCGGCGACGTCACCGGCGGGCCGCAGGCGTTGCAGGCGCTCGCCTCGGACCAGACCGACATCGGTGGCTCCGCGTTCTACGGCGCGATCGCCCAGCTGGTCGCGACCGGCGCGCCGATCAAGGCCGTGATCCCGTTCTACGGCTCGAACGAGAAGACCAACTCCAAGCTGGTCGTCCTCGACGACACGAAGATCACCACCGCTCGCGACCTGATCGGCAAGAAGATCGCCGTCAACACGCTCGGTGCCAACGCCGAGGCCGTGCTCGACACGTGGTTCGACCAGGAGGGACTCAGCGAGGCTGAGCAGGACAAGATCACCCTCGTCCCGCTGCCGCCGCTCAACACGCCCGAGGCGCTCGGCAACGGCAAGGTCGACGCCGCCGTCGTGAGCTTCCTCGGCTACCAGCAGACGGCCGCGCAGTACAAGGTCCGCGAGCTCGTCAACGACATCGAGGTCGTCGGCAGCCCGTACGCCGGCGGTGGACTGACGCTGCGCAACGAGTTCATCGCGAAGAACCCGAAGACGTCGCGCCAGCTGGTCGAGGGGGTCGCGACGGCGATCGAGTTCCTCGAGACCCACGACAAGCAGGAGGTCTTCGACGTCTACTTCCCGTACCTGGAGGAGAACGGCTTCGGCGACTACATCGATCCGATCAAGGCCAACTTCCCCGGCACCCTCGGGATCGACCCGAAGCCCGTGATCCACGACGAGGACATCCAGCGGTGGGTCGACTGGCTCGACAGCCGCGGTGACATCGACGCCGACGATCTCGACGTGTCGGACGTCTACACCAACGAATTCAACCCGAACGCGTGAGGAGACCAGCATGAGTTCACGCATTGCTCTGAAGAACGTGGGCCAGACCTTCTGGGTCCGCGGCGACGAGGACAAGCAGTTGCGCGAGTTCGTCGCGCTCGACGGGCTCGACCTGGAGATCCGCGCCGGGGAGTTCCTCACGATCGTGGGGCCCTCCGGGTGTGGCAAGTCGACGGTGCTGGACCTGATCGCGGGGCTGGCGCAGCCGACCTCGGGCGAGCTGACGATCGACGGGCGAACCATCACCGGGCCGGGGCTCGACCGCAGCGTCGTCTTCCAGCAGTACACGTTGCTGCCGTGGCGCACGGCCCGGGCCAACATCGAGTTCGCGCTCGAGGCCAAGGGCGGGCTCAGCCGGTCCGAACGCACGGCCGTCGCCCGGGAGTACCTCGACCTGGTGGGCCTGCGTGAGTTCGAGAACCGGTATCCGCACGAGTTGTCCGGCGGCATGAAGCAGCGGGTCGCGATCGCGCGGAGCCTGTCCTACCAGCCGCAGGTGCTGTTGATGGACGAGCCGTTCGGCGCCCTGGACGCGCAGACCCGCGAGCGGCTCCAGGAGGAGCTGCTCGGGATCTGGGCCCGCACGGGCACCACCGTCGTGTTCATCACGCACGACATCGAGGAGGCGGTCTTCCTCGGCCAGCGGGTGGCGGTGATGAGTTCTCGTCCCGGCCGGATCCGCGAGGTCATCTCGGTCGACATCGATCGGGTCGGGGCCGATGACACCGACGTCCGCGCGACACCGGAGTTCGCCGAGTACCGCCACCATGTCTGGACGCTGCTGCGCCAACAGCACGTCGCGACGTCGCCGCAGAAGGAGCTGGCCCGTGTCTAGTCTCATCGCCGAGAAGACCGAGGCGCGGCCCAATCCGCGTCAGGAGGCGTCGGCCGGGGCGAAGGGCGTCTCGCGGCGTCGCACCCGGGCCACCACGGTGGTCCGAGGGGCGGCGGGCCTGCTCGTCCTCGCGCTGATCTGGGAGTTCGCCCCGCGGGTCGGGCTGGTCGACGCGTACTTCATCCCGCCGCTGCACGTCGTGCTGCAGGAGTGGTGGTCGATGGTCCTGAGCGGTGAGTTGGCGCGACACATCGGCGCCAGCCTCCTCCGCTCGGCCGTCGGTTTCCTGTTGGCAATCGTGCTCGCGATCCCGTTGGGTGCCGCGATCGCCTGGTACCGGCCCGTGCGCGAACTGACGACGCCGTCGCTCGAGCTGTTCCGGAACACCGCGGCGCTGGCGATCCTGCCGGTGTTCACGCTGATCCTCGGCATCGGCGAGACCTCGAAGATCGCGATCGTGCTCTACGCCTGCTTCTTCCCGATCCTGCTCGCCACGATCACCGGTGTCGCCACCGTGGACCCGCAGTTGCTGCGCTCGGCGAAGGTGCTCGGCCTGTCGCCGGTCGCGACGTTCCGCAAGGTCGTGTTCCCGGCGGCCGTGCCGACGATCTTCACCGGCATCCGGATCTCCGGAGCGGCCGCGATCCTGGTCCTGATCGCCGCGGAGATGATCGGCGCGACCGCCGGTCTCGGCTTCCTCATCAACTACGCACAGTTCAACTTCCTGATCCCGAAGATGTACGCCGCGATCCTGACCACCTCGCTCATCGGCGTGGCCGTGAACTACGGACTCGTCGCCCTCGAACGCCGCTTCTCGCAGTGGCGTCCCTGAACAGGAGCACACCATGTCGCACCCCCTCACCCGTCAGTTGAGCCTCAACGCCTTCCTGCACGACACCGGTCACCACGAGGCCTCGTGGCGGCACCCGCAGTCGTCGGCCGAGCGCGCCTTCGACATCGAGTTCGACGTCGAGAACGCGCGGATCGCCGAGGCGGCGAAGTTCGACGCGATCTTCTTCGCGGACATCCCGGGCGTCTGGGCGGCCACGCCGTACCGGCCCACGTCGCACCTCGAGCCGATCACCCGGTTGGCCGCGGTGGCCGCCCGCACCGAGCGGATCGGCCTGATCGCCACGGCCTCGACGACCTTCTACGAGCCGTACAACCTGGCGCGCCTGTTCTCGTCGCTGGACACCCTGTCGAAGGGCCGTGCCGGCTGGAACATCGTCACGACGCAGTCCGAGGTGGCCGCGCGGAACTTCAGCCTGAGCGAACTGCCCAGCGCGTCCGAGCGGTACGCCCGCGCCCAGGAGTTCATCGACGTGGTCACCAAGCTCTGGGACAGCTGGGAGGACGACGCGATCCTCGCCGACCGTGCGTCGGGCGCCTTCTTCGACCCGGAGAAGGTGCACGCGATCGAGCACGTCGGCCGGTACTTCCAGGTCGAGGGCGCACTGGCCGCGCCGCGGTCGCCGCAGGGCCGTCCGGTCTACATCCAGGCCGGCTCGTCGAACGAGGGCCGTGCCTTCGCCGGCCGCAACGCCGAGGCGATCTTCACGGCCCACCAGACGCTCGGCGACGCCCGAGCGTTCTACGACGACGTCAAGGCCCGCGCCGTCGCGTTCGGCCGCTCGCCCGACGAGGTCAAGATCCTGCCGGGCATCAGCCCGTTCATCGCCGACACCCACCACGAGGCGGTCGAGTTGCAGGAGTACGTGAACTCGCTGACCGTGCCCGCGTACGGGATCGCGCAGTTGGAGGGCCTCTCGGGCGTCTCGCTGGCGCACCTCGAGTTGGACGAACTGGTACCGCTCGAGCTCTTCGGCGGGGCCGGCGACGTGTTGGACAACCAGCGCAGCCGGTTGCAGGTCGTCGCGAACATCGTCGAGCGCGATCGCCCGACCCTGCGCGAACTGCTGCACCGGCTCGCCGGCGCGCGCGGTCACCACGTCGTGGCCGGCACCCCGACCGAGGTCGCCGACATCATCACCGAATGGTTCACCGGGGGTGCCGCCGACGGCTTCAACGTCATGCCACCGCTGTACCCGCAGTTGCTGCAGGTGTTCGCCGAGCAGGTCGTCCCGATCCTGCAGGAGCGCGGCCTGTTCCGTTCCGAGTACACCGGAACGACGCTGCGCGACCACTTCGGCCTCGAGCGACCCGGCTCGATCTACGCCGACCGGCGACAGGAGGACCTCGCATGACCAGGCGACTGCACCTCAACGCCTTCCTGATGGAGGCTGGCCACCACGAGGCGGCCTGGCGACTGCCGGAGTCGAACGCCGGCGCCGGGCTCGACGTACGTCATTACGTCGAGCTGGCGCGGATCGCCGAGGCGGCGAAGTTCGACGCGATCTTCTTCGCCGACGGCGTCGCGACCCAGGGCACCGGGCAGTTCCGGGTACCGGGCCAATTGGAGCCGCTCACGCTGCTGACCGCGGTCGCGGCCGCCACCGAGCGGATCGGCCTGATCGCCACGGCCTCGACGACCTACAACGATCCGTACACGCTGGCCCGCCGGTTCGCGACGGTCGACCACGTCTCCGGCGGCCGGGCCGGCTGGAACATCGTCACGTCGGCCACGCAGGAGGAGGCGGCGAACTTCTCGCTCGCGGAGCGGCCGCTGCAGGCCACCCGGTACGAGCGCGCCGACGAGTTCGTGCAGGTCGCGCAGAAGCTGTGGGACTCGTGGTCCGACGACGTGTATCTCGGCGACAAGGAGCAGGGCCGCTGGGGCGACCCCGCCGGTCTACGGCCGATCCGCCACGAGGGCACCCACTTCCAGGTCGAGGGCGCGCTGAACGTGCCGCGCTCACCGCAGGGGTACCCACTGCTCGTGCAGGCCGGTGCGTCCGCGCAGGGCAAGGCGTTCGCCGCGAAGTATGCCGAGGCGATCTTCGTCGCACACCAGACCCTCGCCGAGGCGCAGGCGTTCTACACCGAGATCAAGCGGCTGGCCGCCGAGGCGGGTCGCGATCCGGAGCAGGTGCTCGTGCTGCCCGGGATCGTGCCGATCATCGGCGACACCGAGCATGAGGCGACGGCGCTCGCCGCCCGTCTCGACGACCCGCGCGTCCCCGAGTTCGGGCTGCAGGCGCTCGCCCGGATCCTCGAGGTCGACGAGTCGGACCTCGTGCTCGACCGGGCCCTGCCCGCCGCAGTCGTGGCCCGCACGCATCGTGAGGGTTTCGACTCCCGGGCACGACTCGTGATCGACCTGGCCGAGCGCGACGGCCTCACCGTGCGCCAGATCCTCGGCCGCCTCGGGGGCGGGCGAGGACACCACGTCCTGATCGGCACGGCCGAGCAGGTCGCCGACACGATCGAGACGTGGTTCACGCAGGGCGCCGCCGACGGCTTCAACGTCATGGGCGCCGCACTCCCGAGCGGACTGATCACGTTCGCCGACACGGTCGTGCCGATCCTGCGGGAACGAGGCCTGTTCCGCGAGGAGTACGAGGGCACGACGTTGCGCGAGCACTACGGCCTGCCACGTCCGGCGAACCAGTTCGAGCAGGAGTCCTCCCTTGTCTGAGTCGATCCGGGTCGCGGTCGTCGTCGGCAACCCCAAGCCCGCCTCCCGGACGCTCGCGGCCGCGACCCACATCGCGCGCGAGCTGACCGGGACCGAGCCCGACGTGGTCATCGATCTCGCCACGCTGGGTGCCGCTCTGCTCGACTGGTCGTCGGCCGAGGTCGGCGCGCTGGTCGAGCAGGTGGGCAAGGCCGACCTCGTGGTGGTGGCCTCACCGACGTACAAGGGCACCTACACCGGCCTGCTCAAGCTGTTCCTCGACCGGTTCGCCGGAGGTACGGGTCTGCAGGGTCTGGCCGTCCCGCTGCTGCTCGGCGGATCGCCGGCGCACGCGCTGGCCCCCGAGGTCTCGCTGCGTCCGGTCCTCACGGAACTGGGCGCCACGGTTCCCGGCGCAGGCCTGTTCGTCGTCGATCGCCAGTACGACGATCCGCAGGCCTACGAGGCCTGGCTGTCGGCGACGAAGCCGGTCGTCACGAGGTACCTGCGAGGGTGGGTCTCGTGACCGTCGTCTTCCCCACGAACCAGGACCTCGACCCGGCCCGGCTGCGGCGCGCCTTCGGCGTCTTCCCCACCGGTGTCGTCGCCGTCGCGGCGGAGGTCGACGGCCGGCCGGTGGGGCTGGCCGCGAGCAGCTTCACGAGCGTCAGCCTCGAGCCGCCACTGGTGTCGATCAACCTCGCGGCGGCGTCCAAGACGTGGCCCGACCTGCGCCGGGCCAAGCACCTGGGGCTGTCCGTGCTCGCGGACCATCACGGTCCGTTGTGCAGCCGGTTGGCGGGCCCCGTCGAGACCCGCTTCGACGGTGTCGACGTCACCGTCACCGACGAGGGCGCGATCCTTGTCGACGACGGTCTGGCGAAGTTCGACACGACGATCTACCGCGAGGTCGAGGCCGGTGACCACCTCCTGGTCCTGCTCGAACTGCATGCCGTCGACCACTCCGACGAGAGCGCTCCGCTCGTCTTCCACCGCAGCGCCTTCGGGCGGCTGGCCTGAGTCGACCGTGATGTGATGGCGGGATGGATTCCGTCATCCGCCCGGTCGCACTCGACGACGCGGCCGACCTCGCGACGCTGGTCGCCGCGAACAAGGCGGCGATGGCGCCGTTCGATCCGCTGCGACCGGATGCCTTCTACACCGAGGCCGGTCAGCGCGAGACGCTCCGGACGCTGATCGAGCAGCGTGACGCGGGCACAGGCGCGGCGTTCGTGATCCTCGACGAGGGCCAGATCGCGGGGCGGATCTCGCTCAACACGATCGTGCGCGGCGCCCTCCAGTCGGCCACGCTCGGGTACTGGGTGGCCGCAGACCGGGCCGGCCGAGGTCTGGCGACCCGGGCGGTCGCCGCCGTCGTCGACCACGCCTTCGCCGACCTGTGCCTGCACCGGGTCGAGGCGGGGACGCTCCCGGACAACCTCGCCTCCCAGCGGGTCCTGCTCAAGAACGGGTTCGAGCGGTACGGACACGTCCCGAACTACCTGAACATCGCGGGCCGCTGGCAGGACCACGAGCTGTTCCACCGCATCGACCCGGACTGGACGATCTGACGTGTCCGACCCGGTGGTCCTCGACCTGCCGTTCACCGGTCGGTGGCAGGTCGAGAACAGCCCGGCCCGGCGCGTCCCCAGCCACGGCACCGACCTGTTCGGCACCACGTGGGCGATCGACTTCGTCCCCGTCGACGAGCGCGGCAGGTCGGCGCCGGTCACGTGGCGCACGGTGCTGGGCGCCGAGGCGGCGGAACGCTTCGTCGGCTTCGGTCGTCCCGTGCTGGCTCCAGTCGCCGGGACCGTCGTGGTGGCACACGACGGGGAGTCGGACCACGTGGGGCGCCGGTCGCCGCTGACCCTGGTGCCCTACGCCCTCACCCAGGCGCGTCGCGTCCGCGCCGGGATGGATGCGGTGGCGGGCAATCATGTCGTGATCCGGATCGGCGACCACGGACCGTACGTCGCGCTGGTGCACCTGCGCCGCGGATCGGTCACGGCCAAGGTCGCCGACGTCGTGGAGGCCGGACGTCAGGTGGGGCAGTGCGGGAACTCCGGCAACAGCACCCAACCTCACGTGCACGTGCAGGTCTGCGACTCGGTCGACTGGGACTTCGCGCGAGGTCTCCCGCTGGCCTTCCGCCGGGCGGGCGCCGAGCCATGGGTACCCGCCGAGGGCGAGATCGTCGAGGGCGGCTGAACCTCAGCCGCCCTCGAAGCGGGTGTCCGGTCCGGCGGTGAGCGCGACCGTGATCCGCGCCCGCATCTGATCGTCCACCTCATCGAGATCGTCGAGGTCGAACCAGCCGACCTCGGTGAGCTCGCCGTCGACCGGCCGCGGGGCGCCCGACAGCCACGAGCACCGGAACACCAGGTCGAGGTAGTCGCTGCGGTCGCCGTTCGCGTAGGTGACACGCGGGATCTGGTGCACCCACGCGAGGCGGTCGGCGCGGATGCGGACGCCCGCCTCCTCCAGCGCCTCCCGGACGGCGGCGTCCGCGGGCTCCTCACCGGGGTCGACGATCCCGGTGACCGGTGTGAGCGCGCCGGTGTCCGCCCGCCGTCCGAGCAGCACCTCGTCCTCGCGCACGATGACCGCCGTCACGCCGACCAGCGGGAGGGGGCGCGTCCCGATGAATTCGCGCAGCTCGAGTACGAAGTCCGGGGTGGGCACGCCACCACCCTAGGTCCGAGCCGCGGCGGTGCTGTCACAACCGGCAGCCCACGGCCGCGCGGCCGGGAACGATCACGACCTCCCTGTGGCGCGACGTCTGGGCACCGAACGAACTCGACTTCGAGCGGGCGTTCGCGCCCCGCGCCGCAGCGGACCGTCTCGTCCCGAATCCGTGACCTACAGCAGGGCGATCGCGACCAGGCCCAGCAGACCGGCCGACGCCGTCGTCATCGCGAGTGCGGCGATCGGCGCGCCGCTGACGCGCATCCCCTCCCCGGGTTCCAGCATCTGCCCGCGCCAGCGGTGGTAGCGCAGCGTGGACAGCGACCACGGCAGGCCGACGGCGATGAGCCCGAGCAGACCGATCGCCACCGCGATCGCACCCAGTTCGCCCGACAGGACACGGATCCACACGACGAAGCCGACCGCGAGCGTCAGCCGTGTTCGCTGCCACGCGAGCAGGGTCCGTTCACCCTGCAAACCCCGATTGGCGGGACGTTCCGCGCTCATCGCAGGACGTCGAAGGCCAGCGCGAGACCGGCAGCGACCACGATGACGACCAGCAGGAGCGAGAACGCCGCACCGGGCAGCGCCCGGTTCAGCCGCAGCGCTCGCTCCGTGCGGCACCACGCGAGCCACGCATGCACCGCGGAGGCGATGCCGAGCAGCACGAGCGTCACGGCCGAGATCGAGCCGAAGGGCTCGCGCACGTCGACCGGCAACACCTCGAGCGCCACCCCCGCCGCGACGAGGCCCAAGGCCGTGCGGATCCACGCCAGGAACGTGCGCTCGTTGGCCAGGCTGAAACGCGGGTCGGGATCGTGCCCGTGTTCGTACACCGACCGCGGGAAGCGTGGCCGTTCGTCCTCGGTGCCCATGTACGCATCATCCACGACGCCGCCCGGGTGCGGGACAGGCCGAGGAAACCTAGCGTGGAGGGATGCCCATGACGACGACTCCGCGGACCGACCGACGGCTCGGCTGGTCGCTGCTCGGAGCGGCGATCCTGCAGGTCGTGGCGCCGTCGGTGCAGCGACTCCTGGACGTCTCACAGCCCGCGGACGGCAGCGAGGACCTGCTCGTCACGCCGGCCGGGTGGACGTTCTCGATCTGGGGACTGATCTACCTGCTGGCGATCGTGCACGCCGTCGTGACGATCCGGCTCGACGACGGCATCGGCAGCCGCCGTTTCGTCACCGACCTCGTCGCGCTCTACGTGGGCGCCGCGGTCTGGATCGGGGTCTCGGCCGTGGGGTGGAGTTGGGCGACGTTCCTCGTGCTGGTCGTCATGGCCGGCTTCGCGATCGACGCGGCGTGGATCGCGGCGCGCGCCGACGGCACCGGGACGTGGGTCACGACACTCGCGCGGGCCACGAGCGGCATCTACGCCGGGTGGGTCAGCGCGGCGGTCTTCCTCAACCTCGGCACCGCGGCGATCGAGGTCGACCTCGCCGACCCGGCCGACCGGGTGTGGCAGGTGATCCTGCTGGCCGTCGCCGCCGTGTTCGCGCTCGCGGTCAACACGCGAATGGCCCGTGGTCCGGGCTATGCGGCCGCGGTCGCCTGGGCGATGGTCGGCGTGATCGCCGCGACGGCCGGGACCTCGACCGCGGCGGTCGTCGTGGCCGTCGTCGCGATCGCGGCGCTGGCGGTGCAGACCTTGGTCGGTGGAGTGCGCAGCCGCCGGTGAGCGCCGGTGGCGCGGCCCCGGTCAGGCGGGAGTGGACTCCCACTGACCCCGGTCCCACCGCGCCTGCGCGCGGAACTGCGACAGCATGGCCACGACGGCGATGGCCAGGTACAGCGCGTACCACCACCAGTCGTGCGAGACCTGAGCGGTGATGCCGACCTCGTCGAAGTCGGCGCTGTCGATCGCGCCGGTGAGCAGCATGACGCCGGTGACCGCGGCCGACGCGCCACCCAGGCTCGACAGGACCACGAGCAGCACGCGCGGCAGGTTCGCCACGATCGCGCCGATGCCCAGCAGCACGCCGACGGCCACCCCGACCAGGGCGACGAGCCAGTTCCACGTGACGCCGAGGGCGCCCATGGTCGCCGCGCCGATCGCGAAGCCGAGCGATGCCGTGGCCAGCAGGATGGCGACCGCGTAGTAGAGGTAGGCCAGCGCGGCGAACACCACCGCCAGCACGAAGCCGACGAACCACCCCGTCGCCTCGGAGAGGAAGCCCTGGTCCCAGATCGCCGCGACGAGTCCCGCACCGACCGTGAAGCCCACGAAGGCCCCCCAGATCGAGATCACGATGCGCAGGGCCGTGGCGCCGAAGAAGCAGAAGAGCAGGCCCACCGCGATCGCGGCCAGACCGAGCAGTACGTCGTCCATGGGCACATCGTAGGGCGCGACGGACGATTGTTACGTCGACCACGTGGGGTGTTCTCCGCCCCATGACACTCACGACACACTCCCGCAACACGGGCTGCCTAGCGTGCGAGGGCCGCCGGATCCTCACCGGCGGATTCCCCCACCGAGAGGACGTACGGGTGAGAAAGTCCACCTGCGCGAGCGCCGCCCTGACGCTCGCCTCCCTGACCAGCGCGATGCTGTTCGCGTCGGGGTCCACCGCGAGCAGTGCCGAAGGCACCTCTGGTGCCGGCTCCTACCAAGCACCGTTCAACACGACCGGAGACCTGACCGGGGACGGTGCGATCACCCAGGCCGACGTCGACCTGCTGGCCGCCCACGTGGGCGCCACGTCGACCGACTCCGTCTGGCCGACCGTAGCCGCCGCCGATCACGACGAGGACGACGTGATCACGGTCGCCGACGTCGCACAGCTCTCCCAGCGGATGATCTACGACGACGGACCGTTCGAGCTGATCGAGGCCTCCGCGCTGGACCTGCAGGCCGCCATGAACGCCGGCGTCACGACCTCGGTGGAGATCACGCAGGAGTACCTCGACCGGATCGCGGCCTACGACGACGCCACGATCGACACGTCCGCGACGGGCCGGCCGCTGAACTCCATCATCACGACGAACCCGGACGCCCTCGAGCTCGCCGCCGCTGCGGACGCCGAGCGCGCCGAGCACGGCATGACGAGCGTGCTCCTGGGAATCCCGGTGATCCTCAAGGACAACTACGACACGAAGGACATGCCGACGACGGCCGGCTGCGCGTGCTGGGAGGAGAACCAGACCGAGGACGACGCGGAGATGGTCGAGGGACTGCGCGACCAGGGCGCGATCGTCCTGGCCAAGGCCAGCCTCGACGAGTTCGCGTACGGCTTCTCGTCGATGTACTCGGCCTTCCGCGGCCAGACCACGACGGGTGAGACGACCACGCAGAACTTCGCCTACGTCGCGAGCCCCTACAACACGGCCAAGACGGCCGGTGGTTCCTCCGGCGGCACGGGCGCCTCGATCTCGGCGAACCTCGGCGCGATCGGCTTCGGCACCGACACCGGCGGCTCGATCCGCGTCCCGTCGAGCTACAACCAGCTCGTCGGCGTGCGACCCACCGTGGGCCTCGCGTCGCGTGACGGCATCGTGCCGCTCGCGCTCTCGCAGGACACCGGTGGCCCGATCGCCCGATCGGTCGCCGACGCGGCGATCGCCCTCGACGCGGTCGTCGGCGTGGACGAGCACGACGCGGCCACCACGACGCAGGTCGGACAGGTGCCGGACACGTACACGAGGTACCTCGATCCGAAGGCTCTCGACGGCGCCACGATCGGCTACTTCCCGCAGATGATTCCGTCGGCCACCGCCTCCAACGCCAGTCAGGCGGCGACGGGACGGCGATTCGAGCAGGCCAAGGCCGATCTCGAGGCCCAGGGCGCCACGGTCGTGCCGGTCACGATGACGGCCGAGGAGCAGACGGCGTTCACGCGGGTCCTCAACGAGGGCAGCGGCAGCACGAACGAGTTCAAGCACGACCTGGACGAGTACATCGCGGCCCACCTCTCCGACGACGTCGAGGCGAACTCGCTGCAGGCGATCGTCGACAGCGGCAAGTTCGTGCCCGGGTACCGGAGCACCTACACGTCGCGCAACGCGATCACCGAGAGCACGTATCAGAACTGGGCCGGTGCGAGCGGTACGCACACGACGCAGATCGCGCTCGGCCACACGCAGGTCACCGCGCTCATGGACGCGCAGGACCTCGACGCCGTGATCTACCCGTCGGGCACGCAGTACGGCACCTTCAGCACGAACATGCGGCTCAGCCCCAACACGGGGATGCCGGCGGTGACGGTGCCGATGGGCGCCGACAGCACGGACCCGACGGCGGGCATCAACCTGGAGATCCTCGGGCGCACGTTCGACGAGGGCCCGCTCCTGGGCCTGGCGTACGCGTACGAGCAGGCGACGGAACACCGCACGGCGCCGACGCTGTTCGGAGCCCTCACCGAGGAGACGCCGTGAATCACATCGAGACGACCCGAGGACCTCAGATGATGACGAAGAAGACGATGTGGCGCGGTGCGTTCGGGGTGCTCTCCGGCGCGCTCGTGGTGGGCGCGCTGGCCGCGTCCCCCGCACGGGCGGAGGTGGCCACGTACGCGGTGACCACCTCGGCCTCGACGGTCGGCATCGGTGACCAGGTCACCGTCACGGTGGCCGCCGACGGCGCTCAGGACCTGTACGCGTACCGGTTCGCACTGGCCTTCGACCCCACGCTGTTCGCCTACGTGGCCGACAGCGCGACGACCGACGTCACGGGGCCGACCTACGCGACGGCCGCCGACGGCGACCTGACGGTCCTGCACACGAAGCTGGGCTCGTCGCCGGCCGCATCGGGCGACGTGACGCTCGTGACCGCGACCTTCACGGCGCTCAAGGCCGGCACGGCGGAGTTCGACGCGCCGAAGATCGAGGTGGTCGGCACCGACAATGACACGACGTCGGTGGACGAGGTCGCCGCGGCATCGGTCACGGTCGACAGGACGGCGGCCCCCACGGCCACCGTCGCGCCGAAGATCTCCGGCAAGGGCCAGGTCGGACAACTCCTGTCGCTCTCGACCGGCACGTGGTCGACGCCCGGCGTCGCGACGAAGGTCCAGTGGCTGCGCGCCGGCAAGCCGATCCCCGGGGCCACCCGCACGACCTACCGCACGACCACGGCGGACTACCGCTCCGCGATCTCCGCGAAGGTCACGGTGACGAAGGCCGACCATGCGGACGGAACCGCGACGGCGAAGGCCGTGACGGTCTCGGCCAAGGCGACGAGCCGCACCGCGGTGAAGGCGCCGGCGTCGGTCAAGGCCCGCAAGACCTGGAAGGCCAAGGTCACGGTGTCCGCGGCCGGGCTGACGCCGAAGGGTTGGGTCAGTGTCCACCAGGGCGGCAAGATCCTGCGCAAGAAGGTCACGCTCGTGAACGGCAGGGCGACGGTGTCACTCAAGGTCACGGCGAAGGGCAAGCGTCAGGTGCGCTTCGTCTACCACCCGGAGACCGGCGTGGCGGCCAGCACGAAGGTCGTCAAGGTCCGCGTGCGCTGAGCCGACGGACGACGCAGGCCCCGCTCGGGTGAGCGGGGCCTGCGCGGCGCGTTGATACTGGACACCGTGTTCGACCGTACCGACGACGCCCTGCGCGACCGCGACAACATGAAATGGACGACCACCGAGGCCGGCGTGCTACCGGCGTGGGTGGCCGACATGGACGTCGAGGTGCCCGAGGTGGTGGTCCGGCGGGTGCACGACGTGCTCGCGGCAGGCGACATCGGGTACCCCGACTTCGGGGCGCCCGACCCGCTCGTGGCGGCGTTCGAGCAGCGGATGTCCACTCGCTGGGGCTGGAACCCGACGCCGGGCCGCGGCCGACTCTTCACCGACGTGATCCAGGTGTTCCAGGTCCTGGCCGGGATGCTGACCGAGCCCGGAGACGGGATCGCCCTGCACGTCCCGGCGTATCCGGTCTTCCTGAACTCGATCCACGACACGGGTCGCCGGATCGTGCCGATCCCGTTCGGCGCGACCGCGGACGAACTTGCCGAGACGTGGCGCCGGGAGCGGGTCTCGCTGGTGGTCGTGGTGAACCCGCACAACCCGCTGGGACGCATGCTGACCGCCGAGGATCAGCGGCCGATCGCCGACGCGGCAGCCGCGCTCGACCTGACCGTCGTGGCCGACGAGATCCACTCCGACCTCGTCTTCGACGAACGCCGCCACGTGCCGTTCGCGTCGTTGGGGCCGGAGGTCGAGTCGCGCACCGTCACCGTGACGTCCGCGTCGAAGGCCTTCAACCTCGCCGGCCTGCACTGCGCCGTGGCGCACCTCGGTGACGAACGGGTCCGGGCGGCGCTGGCGGCACTGCCCTTCGCCTACCTCGGTGGGGTGAGCACGATGTCGCGTGCGGCCTCCGTCGCCGCGTGGACCGAGGGCGATGCCTGGCTGGCCGAACTGGTCCGTGGGTTGCAGCAGAACCGCGACACGATCACCGCGTGGGCCGAACGGGTCGGCGTCGGCGTCGTGCCCGCCGAGGCCACCTACCTGGCGTGGCTCGACTTCGCGGGCACGCCGATCGCGACCGACACCGCCGCCGCGCTGCTCGCCGCGGGGGTGCGGCTGTCGGCCGGCCCTGAGTTCACCGCCCACACCGGGCAGGACGCGTCATCGTTCGCGCGGCTCAACTTCGGCACCAGCCCCGAGCGCCTGGACCGGATCCTCGACCGGATCGGCGCCGTCCTCTAGCTGCTCAGACGAGGCAGGCCTGCGGCAGTTCGAACCAGCGCAGCCGCTCGAAGTCCGCGCTGACCCCGGCGATCGGGGCGTCGGGCTCGGCGGGCGGCAGCTTCTCCAGCAGGCGGTGGGCGTCCGCGAGGTGGCCGGCGAGGGCCGACTCGGGCAGCGGCTCGTCATGGCGCGGGTAGGTCATCTCTCCGGTCTCGGGGTCGTAGGCGATCTGGTCCAGACGCAGGGGTGGCTCGACCTGACCGTCGCGGTGGTGCCACAGCCCGGCGGCGACGTCGAAGCGGTAGTCCGGCAGGAAGCGCGCGCCGTGTTCCGCGACGAACGCGACCGCCTCGATCACGTGGTCGACGACCGCATCGGAGACGAAGTAGTTGAAGTTCACCCGCACCCAGCCGGGCTTGATGCCCTCGCAGCCGCCACTGATCTCGCGCTCGAACTCGTGCGACCGGTCGAGGTCGATGCCCAGGAGCCGGTGACCGTACGGGCCGGCGCACGAGCAGCCGCCGCGTGACTGGATCCCGAACAGGTCGTTCAGCAACGAGACGACGAAATTGTGGTGCAGGTGGCGACCCCGCTGGCCGTCGTGGCCGGGGGCGCGCAGGATGAACGACACGATCGAGAGCCGTTCGGCCTCGACGTTGCCGAGGATCTCGATGCCCGGTACCTGCTGCCAGCGGGCGACGACGCGGCGCAGCAGTTCTTCCTCGCGCGCCCGGATCACGCTCGTGCCGACGGCCTCCTTCAGCTGGAACACCAGACCCGCTCGGATCGACTCGATGATCGCGGGGGTGCCGCCCTCCTCACGGTGCTCGGCATCGGCGAGATAGCGGTGTTCTGTCGGGTTGACGTAGACGACCGTGCCGCCGCCGGGCACGACCGGCACGCGGTTCGTCAACAGGGAGCGGCGCACGGCAAGGACGCCGGGAGTGCCGGGGCCGCCGATGAACTTGTGCGGCGACACGAAGACGGCGTCCTTCGAGCAGTCCTCGTGGGCGTCGCACTCGACGTCCATCTCGATCTTCACGTAGGGCGCGGCGGCCGCGAAGTCCCAGAACGAGAGTGCCCCGTGGCGGTGCAGCAGGTCGGCGATCGCGTGGGTGTCGGTGACGATGCCGGTGACGTTCGACGCCGCCGAGAATGAGCCGATCTTCAGCGGCCGTTCCGCGTGCGCGACGAGCGCCGCCTCGAGCGCGGCGAGGTCGACGTGGCCGTCGGGATCCTCGGGGATCGTGACCACGTCGCAGATCGACTCGCGCCAGCCGAGTTCGTTGGAATGGTGCTCGAACGGACCGATGAACACGACGGGCCGGTCCGCGGCGGGGATGTGCTCGGACAGGCCGTACCGGGCGTCGAGGTCGGCCGGGATGCGCAGGTTCAGCAGGCCGATGATCTTGTCGATCGCCGACGTCGATCCCGATCCGCAGAACAGGACGGCGACGTCGTCACCGGCGCCGAGGCCCCGGCGGATGATCCGGCGGGCGTCCTCGCGCAGGCGGGTCGTCTGCAGGCCGGTGCCGCTGGACTCGGTGTGCGTGTTCGCGTATCGCGGCAGCACCTCGGTACGCAGGAAGTCCTCGAGGAATCCCAGCGACCGCCCGCTGGCGGTGTAGTCGGCATACGTCACGCGCCGCGGTCCGTAGGGACCGTGCATGACCTGGTCGTCGCCGATCACCGCCTCGCGGATGCGACGCAACAAGGCAGGTTCGGTCATGCCCCTCAGGGTATCGGGACGGTGGTCTCGATACGCGTCTCGCTGCGCTCGCCTGCTACTCGACCGCCGGGTGGGGTGGTTCTGTCGGTGGTCGAGTGCCCGCGAGGGACGAGCGGGTGTATCGAGACCACGTTCCTGTGGTCTCGGTACGCGTCTCGCTGCGCTCGCCTGCTACTCGACCGCCGGGTGGGGTGAAGGTGGTCTCGGTACGTGTCTCGCTGCGCTCGCCTGCTACTCGACCACCGGGCAGATTTCTCGGTGGTCGAGTGCCTGCGAGGGACGAGCGGGTGTATCGAGACCACGTTCCTGTGGTCTCGGTATGTGTCTCGCTGCGCTCGCCTGCTACTCGACCTCCGGGCAGATTTCTCGGTGGTCGAGTGCCCGCGAGGGACGAGCGGGTGTATCGAGACCTGGCGACCTACTGGTAGGTGATGAGGTCGGGATGCGGCCGCACCTGCCGCCAGGTCTGGGCGGCGTTGAGCATGGGCTCGTCCTCGTCGACGAAGTTCTTCCAGCCCCAGAAGACGTGCGGCGGGGCGTCCTTGCGGATCATCTGCCAGGTGCCGTGCTTGGCGGCGGGAGGTCCCTGACCATCCACGTGGATGACCGTCGCCAGTTCGGGGTGGTCGGTGACGAGCCGGTCGCGGTCGCGCACCATCTGGGTCTGGAACTGGTGCACCACGAACAGCTTCTGCGGCAGCGTGTTCGTCCGCGTCAGGCGGGCCAGCCACGCCGAGACGCGGTTGATCTCGCCGGCCGACATGTGGCCGATGCGCTGCAGGGGCTTGCCCTTGCGACCCAGCTTCCACTCCGGATCGATCGCCAAGCCGACGTGGGGCTCGCGCAGCAATTCCCGGTACGCCTTCGCCTGCTCGAGCGCGTCCCCGCGGCCCGGTTGCAGGTCGAGGATGACGGTGACCCCGGCCTTGCGGGCGGTGTCGACCAGCGGGCGCAGGTCCTCGACGGACGTGCGTTGCGAGTAGTCCCCACGCTTGCCCTTGCTCGCGCTGGCGACCGTGGCGATGATCTCGAACGCGGGCTGGAACGAGGTCTTCGGCGCGGCGGCCCGGTACTTGCGCACGAGTTTGCGAGCGCGGACGACGGAGGCCTTCGGGCCCTGCTCGCCGAGCACCCCCAGCGCCCCGGTCGCGGGATGGCCGTACAACGCGAGGTAGTGGTGGCCCGGCAGCGCGAGATGGCCGCCGGCGATCGTCTCGGCATCCGCGCGCACGACCGCCAGCGGATAGCGGCGGACCCCGACGGCGAGCAGGGGGTCCTTCGCGTGGTCGCGCAGGACGGCGATCGAGGCGGAGTCGGTGCGCGGGTCGGCGGTCACCCGGACGAGTTCGGCACCGCCGACCTGCGCGAGGGTGGCCACGGTGGGGTCCGGCTCGGAACCCGTGGCGATCACGGGACGGTCCGTGCGCTCGACGGCGGTCGCCGCGTGGACCTCGTCCTTCTCGCCGATGACCTCTGCGCCCAGTCGGGTGGCCTCCGCGCGCCCGGCCTCGGTGTCGGGCAGGGCGGGCACCCGCAGGGCGCGCGCCCGGGCCAGCGCGGGCCCGGGATCCACGGCCGGCACCAGCACGACACCCGAGGCGGAGTCGAAGAGGAAGGCCGAAGCCGCGACGGAGGCGTCCGCGACGGAGGCGTGCGTCACCCCGTCCGGTGCCGCCGCCGTGACCGTCTCGGTCACGATCTCGGGTTCGCAGGCGGCGGTCAGCGTCGCGAGCAGCGCGACGACACCCGTCGCGGCGAGATGGCGGGCGGCACGGATGGACACCGTCACGACGGTACCGACCGCCGGGGAACGCCCAGGAAACGGCAGGGTGCGCTCGCTATGCTCACCGGGTGATTCTCCAGACGGACCCGCAGATCGACGGACTCGCCGGGTTCATGGTCGATCTGATGGACCAGCTCGGGCTCTGGGGCGTGGCCATCGCCGTGGGCCTGGACAACCTGTTCCCGCCGATCCCCAGCGAGATCGTGCTCCCGATGGCGGGACTGGCCGCCAGCCAGGGCACCTTCAGCCTCGCGGGGGCCCTGTTCGCCACGACGGCGGGCTCGGTCGTCGGCGCGTGCATCATGTACTGGCTCGGTCGGCTCTTCGGTCGCGATCGCACGGCGTGGGTCTTCGTCAAGACGCCGCTGCTCAAGCTGAGCGACCTGGAGAAGACCGAGGAATGGTTCGCCACGCACGGCACCAAGGCGGTGTTCTTCGGCCGGATGGTGCCGATCTTCCGCAGCCTCATCTCGATCCCGGCGGGTGTCGAGAAGATGCGCTTCGCGACCTTCCTGGCCCTGACGACCGTCGGCAGCTTCATCTGGAACTCGATCTTCGTGGGTGCCGGGTACACCCTCGGCGACAACTGGCACGTCATCGAGCCGTACGCCGACTGGTTCCAGCGCCTCGTGATCCTCGCGGTCCTGGTCGTCTGCGGCTGGTTCGTCGTCACCCGCGTGCGCGAGTTGCGCGACCCGCGCGAGCGCTGAGCCGGGCGCCCGGAGCCGACAGCGCACGCTCTCGCGGCGCCCCGGGCGCCCCGCTAGGTTGGCCCCATGGCTCACCAACTGCTCATTGCCGGTCAGTGGCGCGACGCCGAGGGCGGCGCCACGTTCGAGGTCGAGAACCCTGCGACCGGTGAGGTGCTGGCCACCGTCGCCGACGCCTCCGTCGCCGACGGGAAGGCCGCGCTCGACGCCGCGGTCGCCACCCAGGCCGAGTGGGCCCGCACCGCGCCACGCGATCGGGGTGAAATCCTGCGCCGGGCCTTCGAGATCATCACCGACCGCGCGGACGACC
>CAYXFT010000014.1:0-487 GCA_964464335.1 uncultured Aeromicrobium sp. | reverse complement strand
TTCCGCTGGTTCGCCGAGGAGGCCGTGCGGATCAGCGGCCGGCACTCGGTCGCCCCCAACGGCCTGACCCGCCTCGTCACGATGAAGCAGCCGGTCGGACCGTGCCTCATGATCACGCCGTGGAACTTCCCGCTCGCGATGGGCACCCGCAAGATCGGTCCGGCGATCGCGGCGGGCTGCACGATGGTCGTCAAGCCGGCGGCGCTGACACCCCTCACGATGCTGAGCCTGGGCGAGATCCTGATCGAGGCGGGCCTGCCCGAGGGCGTCCTCAACATCGTCACCACGACCCACACCGGTCAGGTGATGGAGCCGCTGATCCGCGACCCGCGGCTGAGGAAGTTGACGTTCACCGGATCGACCGAGGTCGGCCGTACCCTGATCGAGCAGTCGGCCCAGGGCGTGCTGAGGGTGTCGATGGAGCTGGGCGGCAACGCGCCCTTCCTCGTCTTCGACGACGCCGACCTGGACAAGGCGGTCGACGGCG
>CAYXFT010000013.1:24744-29494 GCA_964464335.1 uncultured Aeromicrobium sp. | reverse complement strand
GTGCGGCGCCGGCCCTATCAGGTCGTGCTGTTCGACGAGGTGGAGAAGGCGCACCCGGACGTCTTCAACGTGCTTTTGCAGGTGCTCGACGACGGCCGGCTGACCGACGGCCAGGGCCGCACGGTCGACTTCCGCAACGTCATCCTGATCCTGACGTCCAACCTCGGTTCGCCGTTCCTGGTCGATCCCGCCCTGGGCGAGCAGGAGAAGCGCGACAAGGTCATGGACGTCGTCCGGATGGCGTTCAAGCCGGAGTTCCTGAACCGGCTCGACGAGGTCGTCATGTTCGACGCCCTCGGGGTCGAGGACCTCACGCGGATCGTCGACCTGCAGCTCGGCTCGTTGGGCCGCCGGCTCGCGGCGCGGCGGATCTCGCTCGACGTCACGGATGCGGCGAAGGAGTGGCTGGCCCTGACCGGCTTCGATCCGGCCTACGGCGCCCGGCCGCTGCGCCGCCTCGTCCAACAGGCGATCGGCGACCGCCTCGCCCGCGCCCTGCTGGCCGGCGAGGTCCGTGACGGCGACACCGTCCTGGTCGACCGCGAGGAGGACGCCGACGCGCTGGTCGTCCGGCGGGCCTGACCGGGCTCGGCTGTCGGCACGCCCGCGGGAGTCAGGCACGCCGGTCAGGACGCGTCTGATTGGATCGGACACATGTCCGAGACAGCTCCCAGACCGCGCTCCGTGACGCTCGCCTGCGTCTACGGCGGCCTCGGCGGGGTGCTGACGACGATCATCCTCGCCCAGACGTTGTCGCGCTGGGGTTCGCTCGAGATGCAGGAGACGCTGAGGTCGTCCCTCGCGCAGGTGGGCGCGTCGGTCGACCTCGACACGATCCTGCCCGTGCTGCGCTGGGCCGTGATGGTGATGCTCGTCGGCGCCATCGCGGCCGCCGTCTTCGCGGTCTACGCGGCGCGTGGACACCAGGCGTCGCGCATCGGTCTGAGCGTGCTGGCAGGTCTGGCCGCGATCACGTTCACGTTCGCCGGCGTCTCGGGTCTGGTCCCGGCCGTGTTCGCGGCGATCGTGCTCTATCTGTTGTGGAACCGGCCGGCCCGGCACTGGTACGCCGTGGTCAACGGCCGCACCCCGCTCTCGCTCGGGGCGGCTCCGGCGGTCGCGCCGCCGGTGGCCCCCGGCCCCACCCAGCCGGGCGCCAGCCCGACTGCCCCCACCCCCACTGCCCCCACCCCGACGGCGCTGCAACCGCCGCCCTACGACCCGGCCCAGCACGCCGGCATCGCGGCGGGTCCCGTCGCCGGGCCGCGTCCCCGCCCGGTCCGGATCGCCCTGGCGGTCGCGGGTCTCGGCTCACTGATCGGTGCGGGAGTGTCGGGACTGTTCCTGCTCGCCGTGGTGCTCCTGCGCGACCAGATCGTCGCGCAGTACGCCGAGTCCGATCTGCTGCGCAAGGAACTGGACTCCGCGGGCATGTCCGCCGAGCAGTTGGTGACGCTCGGCACGGGAATCTTCGCCGCGTGGTTCATCGTGTCGGTCTGCGGGATCGTCGCGACGGTCTGGGCCGCTTCGGGCCGCCGTTCGGGCTGGTGGGCGCTCGTCGTGATCAGTGTCCTGACGGCCGGTGTCGCGGCGCTCGGACTGCCGATCGGCGCGGTGTGGATCGTCGGCGCGATCATCGTCGTCGTCCAACTCGCGCGGGTGGAGTCGAAGGCGTGGTTCCGCCGGGCGTGACGCGGGGCATGATGCTCCTCACACCCCACGGTCAGCCGTGTGGCCAAGGGGAAATCGCTCGTTAGTCTGGACGTATGGCAGTCGTCCCCGGTTCCAGTCGCCCGCACGTCGTCGTCGTCGGAGGTGGCTTCGGTGGACTGGCGGTGGTCCGCAAGCTCAAGCGCGCCGACGTCGACATCACCTTGATCGACCGCCACACCTACAACACCTTCCAGCCGCTGCTCTACCAGGTGGCGACGGCCAGCCTGAACCCCGGTGACATCACGTGGTTCCTGCGGGCGATCCGGTCGAAGCAGAACAACGTCCGCTTCCTCAAGGGCACCGTCATCGAGATGGACCACGATGCCAAGACGGTCCTGCTCGACGGCAACATCACGGTCACGTACGACCACCTCGTCCTCGCGAACGGGGTCACGGCGAACTTCTTCGGCATCCCCGGTGCCGCCGAGAACGCGATGCCCCTGTACCGCCGCTCGCAGGCGCTGGCGTTGCGCGACCTGTTGTTCGCGAACCTCGAGGACGCCGCGATCAACGGCCAGGACCGCGACCTGCGCGTCGTCGTGGTCGGTGGTGGCGCGACCGGGGTCGAGACCGCCGGTGCGCTCGCCGAGATGCGCAACCTCGACATGCCCACGACGTATCCCGAGTTGGACAGCAAACGCATCCACATCTCCCTGATCGAGATGGGCGACGTCGTGCTGGCGCCGTTCCACCCGAAGTTGCGCGAGTACGCCAAGAAGGAACTGCTCAAGCGCGAGATCGACCTGCGACTGCAGACCGCGGTCAAGGAGGTCCGGCCCGACGGCGTCCTCATCGAGCACGACGGAACTCAGGAGTTCCTGCCCGCGGGCATCGTCGTGTGGGCCTCGGGCGTCACGGCGCACGACGTCGTGAAGGACTGGGGCGTCCCGCAGGGTCGTGGCGGTCGTATCGAGGTCGATGAGCACCAGGAGGTCCGCGGCCTGCCGAACGTGTTCGCGATCGGCGACGTCTCGGTCAACCCGGACTCACCGCTGCCCCAGCTCGGCCAGCCGGCGATCCAGGGCGGCAAGCACGTCGCCAAGATGATCAAGGCCCGCGAGGGCGACGGCAAGGTGCCCGGGCCGTTCAAGTACTTCGACAAGGGCACGATGGCCACGATCGGCCGCGCCTCGGCGATCGCGCAGGTCCGCGGCCTCCCACGCCTCAAGGGCTTCCTGGCGTGGTTCATCTGGGTGACAGTCCACGTCGCGTTGCTGTTGGGCAACCGCAACCGGTTCGCCACGATGACCAACCTGTCGCTGAAGTACTTCTCGTGGCACACCCACAACGCGATCGTGGGTGAGACGCCGTACGTCATCGCGCACGAGCCGCTCGTGCTCGGCGCTGGCAGCGACGCGGATTCGGTTCCGGCGAAGAAGTCCGCCCGCAAGGCGTCCAAGAAGACCGCCGTGCGCAAGGCCGCGACGCAGGAGTCGCGGGCGAAGGCGTCGGCCAAGGTCACGTCCGAGTACGACGAGTCCTGATCAGGCCAGCAGGGCCGCGAGTTCGTCGCGGGCGGTCAGCAACGACGGTCCGTACCAGGTGAGCGCGCGGCCGCTGCACAGCGCGGTCGGCACGCGCTCGAACGCCTCGGGCCCGTCGTCGGACGTGAAGACGTAGGGCTCGTCGGGCAGGATCACGAGGTCGAGAGCGGCCGCCTCCAGCCGGTCCACGTCGACGTGCGGGTAGCGGCCTTCGGCGTCGGCGAAGGCGTGGACCAGCCCGAGTCGGCCGAGCAGGTCGCCGGTGAACGTGTCGCGCCCGACGATCATCCATGGGTCGCGCCAGATGGCGACGGCGACGCGCTTGCCGGTCGGCGGTGCGGGCTGGGCCCACGCGGCCTCCGCCTCGACGAGCCAGTCGGGAACACCCCAGCCGAGGGCGTGCACGAACAGTCGGCGCATCGACGCGAGGGCCTGGTCGACGGTCTCGATGTCGGTGACCCAGACCGGAACGCCTGCGTGGCGCAGCCGCTCGACGTCGAGTTCGCGATTCTCCTCCTTGGTGGTGACGACGAGGTCGGGCGCGAGCGCGATGATCGCCGAGCGGTCGGGGTTCTTCGTGCCGCGCACCCGCGTCACGTCGAGATCGGCCGGGTGCGTGCACCAGTCCGTCGCACCGATGAGTGCCTCGGGTCGGGTGGCGGCGATCGCCTCCGTCAGTGACGGGACGAGCGAGACCACCCGGCGGGCGGGAGCGGGTACGGCCACGTCGAAGCCGAGGTCATCGTGCATCGCGGCCCAGCCTAGGGTGAGGTCATGACTGAGTGGACCGCCTCCGGCGACTGGACTGACATCGGCTACGAGACCACCGAGGACGGGATCGCCAAGATCACGATCCGACGCCCCGAGGTCCACAACGCGTTCCGGCCGCAGACGATCCAAGAGATCTCGCGAGCGCTGACGCGGGCCCGTGACGACGAGTCGGTCGGCGTCGTCGTGCTCACCGGCGAGGGCGACAAGGCGTTCTGCTCGGGCGGTGACCAACGGGTGCGCGGCGACTCCGGGTACAAGTCCGACGAGGGTGCGACAGGCCGCTTCGACGTCACCGACCTGCACGTGCAGATGCGTCGGATGCCCAAGCCGATCATCGCGATGGTGGCCGGGTGGGCGATCGGTGGCGGCCACGTGCTGCACCTCGTGTGTGACATGACGATCGCCGCCGACAACGCCCGTTTCGGCCAGGTGGGCCCCAAGGTCGGCTCGTTCGACGGCGGCTTCGGGGCCAGCATCCTGTCCGACCTCGTCGGGCCGAAGAGGGCCAAGGAGATCTGGATGCTGTGCCGTCAGTACGACGCGCAGGAGGCCATGTCGATGGGCCTGGTCAACACCGTCGTGCCGCTGGCCGATCTGGAGGCCGAGACGCTGAAGTGGTGCCGCGAGATCCTCGCGCTCTCGCCGTGGGCCGTGCGGCTGTCCAAGCTCAGCTTCCATGCGCACGAAGACGGCTACGCCGGCATCCAGCAGCTGGCTCACGACACCAACCTGCTCTTCTACGGCCAGGCGGAGGCCCAGGAGGGCCGCGACGCCTACAAGGA
>CAYXFT010000013.1:12042-24734 GCA_964464335.1 uncultured Aeromicrobium sp. | reverse complement strand
CCGATCACTTGCCGAGGGTCGTAACCCTCAGCAAGTGCCAGAGAACCCACTTAACCGGGGAATCTGCGAGCTCTCACCGACGGACATGGTGGCGGCCGAGCGGCAGGATCATGGGGTGGCCGCTGGTGGGGTCCTGGATGATCTGGGCGTCGAGGCCGAAGACGATCTTGACGTTCTCCTCGGTCAGGACGTCCTCGGCCGTGCCCTGGGCGTGGATGCGGCCCTCGTGCACGGCCACGAGGTGGTCGGCGTACCGTGCGGCGAGGTTCAGGTCGTGCAGCACCATGGCCACGGTCGTGCCGCGGTCGCGGTTCAGGTCGGTGAGCAGGTCCAACACCTCGATCTGGTGGCAGACGTCGAGGAACGTGGTGGGTTCGTCGAGCAGCAACACCTCGGTCTGCTGCGCGAGGGCCAAGGCGATCCAGACGCGCTGGCGCTGACCGCCGGACAGCTCGTCGACGACGCGGTCGGCCAGGTCGAGCACGCCCGTGGCCTCCAGCGCGGACGCGATGATCGCGTCCTCGTCCGACGTCCAGCGGCTGAACGCGCGCCGGTGCGGGTGCCGGCCCTGGGCGACCAGTTCGGCCACCGTGATGCCCTCGGGGGCGATGGGGGTCTGCGGCAGCAGGCCGAGCGTGCGGGCGACCTGCTTCGTCGAGATCGCGTGGATGTCCCTGCCGTCGAGCAGGACCCGACCGGAGTCCGGCGACAGGAGCCGGGCCATGCCGCGCAGCATCGTCGACTTGCCGCAGGCGTTCGCGCCGACGACGGCCGTGATGACGCCGGTGGGCAGGGCGAGGTCGAGCGCGTCGACGATCGTGCGGTCGCCGTACCCGAGGGTGAGCGATTCGGTGGTCAGGGTGGCGGTCACAGGGAACCTCCCGTGCGTTGCGAGCGGATCAGCAGGTAGACGAGGAACGGCGCTCCGAGGGCACCGGTCACGACGCCGACCGGGTAGCGGTGCTCGAAGAGGAACTGGCCGGCCAGGTCGGAGGCCAGCACGATCGCCGCACCGACGAGGGCAGCGGGTGCGATGAGCGTCCCGCGGGGGCCGACGAGGCGGGTCGCGATCGGCCCGGCCATGAAGGAGACGAACGCGATCGGGCCGGTGGCGGCGGTGGCGAAGGCGGCCAGGCCCACGGCCGAGATCACGAGCAGGCGACGGCTTCGCTCGACGGGCACGCCGAGTCCGGCGGCCGCATCGTCGCCCAGTCGCAGCAGGCTCAGGTCGCGGCCGAGCCCGACCACGAGGGGCAGCAGGACGACGAACGCGAGCGCGAGAAGGGCTACGTCGTCCCACGAGGCGAGGTTGAGACTGCCGGTCAGCCACCGCATCGCGCCCGCGAGATCCCATTGGTTGGCGCCGATCAGCAGGTACCAGGTGACGCTGTTGAGCATGGCCGCGACGCCGATCCCGATGAGGATCAGCCGAGTGCCGACCACACCTCCGCGCGCGGCCAGCAGGTAGATCACGAACGCCGTGCCGACGCCGGCCGCGACGGCCGCCAGCGACACGACCAGGCCGGACAGGCCGAGGACCAGGATCAGGAACAGTGCCGCGACGTTGGCGCCGTTGGTGATGCCGATGATGTCGGGGCTCGCCAGCGGGTTGCGCAACATGGTCTGGAAGGTCACGCCCGCCATGCCGAACGCGGCCCCGGCGAGGATCCCCAGGACGGCGCGAGGCAGTCGCAGTTCGCCGACGGTGAAGCTGGCACCGGGCACCTGCTGGCCGGCGAGGACGCGCAGCACGTCGCCCAGCGAGTAGGGGTGTTCGCCGTACATCAGCGAGAACACGAACAGGCCGGCCAGCAGGACGGTCAGTGCGGCGACCACGACGGCGACGCGGCGGCCGGCGCTGTGGCGGGCCCGGCGGACGAGCGCGACGCCCGCGGCGGGCACGGGCGGGCGAGAGGTGGTGACGGTCATCGGTTGCCTCCCGTCTTCGTGAGCACGACCCAGATGAACACGGGCGCGCCGATCAGTGCGGTGATGATGCCGACCTCGATCTCCTCGGGTCGGGCGATGACGCGTCCGACGACATCGGCGAGGGTCAGCAGGGCCGCGCCGGCGAAGGCCGAGACGGGCAGCAGCCAGCGATGGTCGGCACCGATCACGATCCGCACGAGGTGCGGGATGATCAGGCCGACGAAGCCGATCGGCCCGGCGAGGGCGGTGGCGGCTCCGCTGAGGATGATGCCCGCGGCCGTCGCCATCAGCCGGACGCGTACGACGGGAACGCCGAGGCCTGCGGCGGCCTCGTCGCCCAGGCCGAGCAGGTTGAGCGATCCGGCCGTCGTGATGCACAGGACGGTGCCGAGGACCAGGAAGGGCAGCACGGTCAGGGTGTCGGCGTTCTCGGCGCGGCCGACACCGCCCACGGACCAGAACCGGAAGACGTTCATGACGTCGGTGCGCGGCAGCAGGATCGCGCTGGTCAGCGAACTCAGGGCCGCCGTGGTGATCGCGCCGGCGAGCGCCAGTTTGAGGGGGGTGGGGCCGCCACGGCCCAGTGATCCGACGGTGTAGACGAAGACCGCGGACACGGTGGCGCCGGCGAGCGAGAACCAGATGTAACCCTGCATCGAGTGGATCGCGAAGAAGGCGATGCCGATCACGACCATGAGCGAGGCGCCGGAGTTGATCCCCAGGATGTAGGGGTCGGCGAGCGGGTTGCGGGTGACGCCCTGCAACATGACGCCGGCCATCGCCAGCGAGGCACCGACGAGCAGCGCGAGGATCGTGCGCGGCACGCGGCTGCGCACGGCCGCCGTGGCGACGTCCTCGCCGCCGACCGTGATGGCGTGCCACACGTCGGGCAGGCTGACGACGCGCGAACCGAATGCGACGGACGCGCACGCGGCCACGACAGCGGCGGCGATCGCCACCGCCAACCACCACCGGGGGCGCCGCGTGGTCGCGGGGCCCCCGGTGGTGGTCGATGCGACGGTCTGGGTCACTTCACCTTCGCCGCCGCGTCGCCGAGCAGCTTGGTGTAGTCGGGCAGCATCCACGGGATCGACAGCGCGGACGGCGAGACGGCGCCCGCGAGCGGGGAGTTGTCCTCCAGCAGCGCCACCGAGCCGCGCTCGATGGCCGGGATCTTGCCGATCAGCGAATCGGCCTGGGCCTTCTTGAGGGCCGCGTCGTCGCCGTAGCCGACGAAGACGTCCGCGTCGTCGAGGATGTCGGCCTGTTCGGCGCTGAGCTCGACGTAGAACGACTCGGCGTCCTTCGAGGCCTTCTCGACCGACGGCGGCGTGGTGAACCCGAGGTCCCTCAGGAAGGCCGCGCGGGTGTCCTGGGAGGTGTAGAAGCCGACCTTGGACAGGTCCGACGGGTCGATCCAGCTCATGACGGCCGAGGTGCCCTCGATCTGCGGGTACTTGGCGGCCTCGGCGTCGATCTGCGTGTCGAGGTCGGCGACCAGGGTCTCGGCCTCGTCGGACTTGCCGAGTGCCTCGCCGGTGATCGTCAGCGCCTCGCGCCACGGCGTCGTCCAGGCGGTGCCCTTGGGGTACGCGACGGTCGGGGCGATCTTGCTGAGCGTCGTGTACTCCTCCTCGGTGAGGCCGGAGACGGGCGCGAGGATGAGGTCAGGCTCGGTGGCGGCGACCGCGTCGAAGTCGATGCCGTCCGTCTCGTCGAACAGGGCGGGGGTCTCGCCGCCGAGCTCGTCGATCTTGTCCTTGACGTACACGGCGATGCCGTCGGAGTCGTCGTCGCCGTACGTGATCTTGGGCATGCCGACCGGGACGACACCCAGGGCCAGCGCGTTGTCCTGGTTCGACCAGGCGACGGTGGCGACCCGCTCGGGCTGCTTCTCGATCGTCGTCTCGCCCCACTGGTGGGCGATCGTGACGGGGAAGCCGGCGCCCGAGGCGGCGCTGTCGCCGTCAGTGTCGGAGTCGTCGGAGGAGCCGCAGGCGGCGAGGCCGAACGCGAGGGTCGCGGCGGCGAGGATTCGTGCGAGACGCAACGGAATGCCTTTCGTAACGCATGAGTAGGTAAGCCTAGGCTAATCACCCCCCGCGGCACTGTCATCCTCGGGTTCGTCACACCGTTCGTCTGATGTTCGGTACCGACGGGCCGCCGGTACGGTGGCCTCATGCCCGGACTGGATTTCGACCCGCTGGAGCGCGCCGGCGAACTGTGGGAGGAACGCATCGGCGATGCCACGTCGATGCGGCTGGCGACCTCGCTCATGCGGGTGCACCAGATCCTGAGTTCACGACTCGACGGGACGCTCAAGCCCTTCGGCATCACGTTCGCCCGGTACGAGGTGTTGCGGCTGCTGTCGTTCAGTTCGTCCGGGTCGCTGCCGCTGTCGAAGATCGGTGAGCGACTCATGGTGCATCCGACGTCCGTCACGAACCTCATCGACCGGCTCGTCGCCGACGGTCTCGTCGATCGCAAGGTCGACGAGAACGACCGCCGCCGCGCGCTGGCCTCGCTGACCCCCGCGGGCGAGCGCGTGCTGGAGCAGGGCACGACCGCGCTGACCGGCATCGACTTCGGCCTGAGTGCCCTGCCGGCCGAGCAGCAGCAGGCGATCCACGACCTGCTCACCGTCCTGCGCAAGGACGACTGGGCCTGAGACGACCGAACGCCGGCCCACCCGAAGGTGGACCGGCGTTCGTGATGTCGTGCGTCAGATCTTGCGCGAGGCGCCCGTCACGTACTTGACGATCGTGCTCGAACCGGGGTGCACCAGGCGGTACTTGAACTTCTTCTTCTGCTTGAAGACGATCTTGCCGTTGCCCGACTTGTTGACCTTGATGTTCTTGTAGTTGCGCCACTTGCCCTTGTAGAGGCGCTGCAGCTTGACCTTGCCGACCGACTTCTTCGAGCCGTTCGCCTCGTAGGTGCGCCAGCTCTTGGCCTTGATCGTCAGCTTCTTGCCGCTCTTGGTGAGCGAGCCGTAGCCGTAGTCGATGACGCGCTTGACGGCGATCGTGTTGCTGACGCCGGCGATGGCCAGGGTCTTTTCGCCGCCCTGGTAGCCGATCGCACGCACGGCGCAGATGCGGGTGGAGCCGGCGCCGAGGGTGCGGCCCCAGGAGATCGAGCGGGTGCCCGACTGGTAGCCGATGCTGTACAGCGTCTCCTTGCGAGCGCCGTTGCAGATGTCGGCCTCGAGGCGGTAGAGGCTGAAGCTCGGGTCGACCGCCACGGCGATGTTGACGTTGGAGAACACGTACGAGCCGGAGCGGATCTGGTGGTCGCTGCCGTAGCCGCGCGTGAGCGTGATCTTGGAGATCTCGACCGGGTTGGCGGCCGAGACGGCGGCCGGGGCGACCGCGGCCGGGCTGGCGGCGGCCGGTGCGGCGGTGCCGGCAACGGCCGAGCGGCTCAACGTCGCCGACTCGTCCGCGTGGGCGGCGACCGGCGAGGCGAGGGACAGGGTGAGGGCAGCGGCGGCGGCAAGCGCGGCCGAGGTCAGGCGTCGGTTCATGATCTCCCCGAGTAGATGATGTGTGGCAGCAGTAGAGCAGGAGCAGTCTGCCACGCCAACTACCGGTTACCGGCGCCCGAGACGCCGTTTTGGGACCCATCCCCCCGATTCCGGGGGGTCAGTCCAGCAGAGCGGCGTTCAGCGTCTCGGCCGGCACTCCGAGCCCCTCTACGAGGGTCAGGGCGTGCGGTTGCAGCGTGTCGAGCAGCGTGTTGATCTGCCGGGAGACGGCCTTCGCGCGGTCGTCCGAGATGCGGTTGTGCTCCATGAACCACGCCTTGTCGCGTTCGATCACGGTCAGCGCGTACAGCGAGCACACGTCGCGCAGCAGGTCCGCGGCCGGCTCGTCCTCGCAGCGCGCGATGCCGGCCGTGAACGCCTCCAGCACGACGCGGTCGATGTGCGCCTGACCGATCTTCACGACGTGGTCCTGGGCGGCGTTGAAGACCGTGAAGGCCTGCGACGTGTCCTTGCCGGCCCTGCGCAGGCGGCGCGCGGCGGTCTCGGTGACGTGCTGCTCGCGGTCCTCGAACAGGTTCAGTTGGGTGCCGCGGTTCAGCAGGTCGTGCTCGTCGTCGCTCGAACGGGCGTCGATCAGGCGTTGGATCAACTGGGTGGCGGCGGTGCGCTCCTTGACCGTGTCGGCCACGGTGCCGGCTGCGAACCGCACCATGCCCACGGGGTCGAGGCCCTGGACGTCCTTCGCGTACGACGTCAGCAGTTCCTTCGCCACCAGTTGCAACAGGACGACGTTGTCGCCCTCGAACGTGGTGAACACGTCGCTGTCGGCCTTCAGGGTCGTGAGCCGGTTCTCGGCGAGGTAGCCCGCGCCGCCGCACGCCTCGCGGCACTCCTGGATCGCCCGGGTCGCGAATGCGGTCTGCGCGGCCTTGAGGCCGGCGGCGCGACCCTCCAGCTCTCGCTGCTGGTGCGGGTCGGGTTCGGTCTCGGTCTGCAGGCGGTCCATGCGCGCGACGAGCTGGTTCTGCGCGAAGCGGTAGGCGTAGGCCTCGGCGAGCAGGGGCACCAGGCGGCGCTGGTGCACGCGGTAGTCCAGCAGCACGGTCTCCTCGCCGGGCAGGCCCTCGAACTGGCGTCGTTGCAGCGCGTACCGGGTGGCGATGCTGAGCGCGACCTCCGCCGCGGCGCGCGCCGATCCGCCCACGCTGACCCGGCCTCGGATCAGCGTGCCGATCATGGTGAAGAACCGGGCGTTGCCGCTCTCGATCGGCGAGGTGTACGTGCCGTCCTCGGCGACGTTGCCGTAGCGGTTCAGCAGGTTGTCGCGCGGGATGCGGACGCCGTCGAACATGATCCGGCCGTTGTCGACCCCACCGAGGCCTCCCTTGTACCCGCAATCGCTCGTGGTGACGCCCGGCAGGTCTGCACCGTCGTCGTCGCGCAGGGGCACGACGAAGCAGTGCACCCCATGGTCGTCTCCGAGCGTGACGAGCCGCGCGAACACCGCCGCCACTCGGGCATGCTGCGCCGCGCCGCCGATGTAGTCCTTGCGCGAGGACGGCGTGGGGGAGTGGACGACGAACTCCTGCGTGGCTGGGTCGTAGGTGGCCGTGGTCTCCAGGCTCTGCACGTCGCTGCCGTGGCCGGTCTCGGTCATCGCGAAGCAGCCGAGCAGGTCCAGGTCGATGAGCGGCCGGATGTACGCGTCGTGGTGTCGCTGCGTGCCGAGGTTCTCGATCGCGCCGCCGAACAGCCCCCACTGGACGCCGGCCTTCACCATGAGCGAGAGGTCGAACTGGGCCAGCATCTCGATGCCCGTGACCGCCATGCCCGGGTCGCCGGTGCCGCCGTTCTCGGTGCGGAATCCCGCGGCTGGGATCCCGGTCGGCACGAGCTCGCGCATCTGTCCCAGCACGCGGGCGCGGGCCTCGTCGAGGGTCAGCGAGTGGTCGAACGCGAGGTCCATCCGGCCCAGATCGGCGCGGCTCTGTTCGCGTACGTGCCGCCACTTGCCGTCGATCGCCCGCCGCAGTTCGTCACCGAGAGTCATGACGGCCACGGTAGTGGCGTGCCCGCTCCCGAGGGGGACGGATCTTGAGGTCTTCGGGTCAGCCAGCCGACCCGAAGACCTCAAGATCCGTTGCCCGCTGGAGTTGGTCGATCACCACGTCGGCCTCGCGACGGATGGCGAACGACGAGAACACGAGCACGCGCCGACCATCGATGACGAGCTCGTTCGTGCGGTGCAGGTCGTCGCTCCACTGCTCGATCGCCTGGTGCGGGATGCCGTGGACCTCGACGGCGAGGTTGAACTGCTTCCACCACGCGTCGAGGTGGTAGCGGCCGTGAGGACCCTTGACGCGTTCCTGACGTGTCGGGCGCGGTAGCCCGGCGCGCCGGCGCAGGTCGTCGAAGTCACGCTCGGGAAGGGACTGGATCCCACCCGCGGCATCGAGGATCGACTCCTTGATGAGGGCACGGTGACGGCACGGGCCGCGGCGCGAGAGTGCCTCGCGCATCCTCCGGACGTTCGTGAGCCGCTGCTGGAATGCCGCGATCACGAGCACCCGGGCGCGGCGCGGGTGGTCGGACCAGCTCGCCGCATCGAGGACGCTTCGTTCGAGTGTCGTGCGCCGTGGCGTGAGATGGGAGGGAACGTCGGCGGAAGACAGCTCGCTGCTCCGATGGACCTCGATGTCGCCCGGTGGCCGCTCGCCGCCCGGTGGCAGCACGACGCTGACCCGCGGGGGCGCGAATCCTTGCAGGCCGCCCCGGCGCGCAGCGGTCAGCCCGGCGAACGCCGACCCGGCGGGGCACGCGGCGAGGACGACCCGCTCCTGCTGATCCGGCGTCAACGGGCCGTTGTGCGTGACGACGACACCACGCCGCGGCCGTTGCCACGTACCGTTCCGCAGGTGGCGCCGCATGGTGGTGCGACCGACGAGTTCGATGGCCTGCGCGGAGGTGAGGACGTCGTCCATGCGCCGACCTTGGTGCACCCCTCGGTGGCACCGACACCTCGCGAGCCGACCCTGTGGGCGGCGGCCGATCCATCCACAGGCCCGTCCCGCCCGAGAGTGACGGATCTTGAGGTGTTTGGGCCAGCCAGCCGACCCGAAGACCTCAAGATTCGTTCCCCCACCGGGGCATGGCTCGCGCGCGGGTAGAGTTCGCTGCGCAACAACTTCAGAAACTCCCGCAGTGTCAGGGAAAGCCGGTGCGAATCCGGCGCTGACCCGCAACCGTGAAATCCCCTTGAGGGAAAGCCGGAGCACCTGCCCGGCGGGACCGACCACACACGCTGTCGAGGAACGCAGCGGGACGGACCCCGGCCCGCCGGAGTTCCCCTCCCGCCTTTGCAGCGGGAAGGAATCCCCCCATGAAGATGCGCACCCGCGCTCTCGCCGCCACCACCATCGGTGCGGTCGCCCTCTCGACGGCCGTCGCCGTCGCCCCCACCGCTTCCGCGGCCCCGAACGCCTACAGCTACTCGGCCGCCCGGTGGCTCGAGGACCAGCTGGAGAACGACGTCGTCGTGTACCCGGACTGGCAGACCCAACTGCCCGTGCCCGACTACGGAGCGAGCCTCGACGTCGTGTTCGCGCTGTCGGAGCTCGACACGAAGAAGGCACTGCAAGGTCGCATCGTCGACGCCGTGGTCGATCATCGCGACGACTACCTCACCTCGCCGGGCCGGAAGGCGAAGTTGGCGATCGCCGTCGACCTGACGAGCGGAGACCCGCGCGCCGTCGACGGTCGAGATCTGGTCGACGAGGTCGAGGACGTGACCGATTCGACGACGGGCGTCACGACCGGGGCCGAGAGTGGGCTGAACCATGTGTTCGTGACGCGCACCCTGGTCCGTGCCGACAGCAGTCTCGCGGACGAGTCCGTCGCGTCGCTGCTGACCCAGCAGTGCGAGAACGGTTCCTTCAAGGACTACACCGGATCCTGTCCTGCGATCATCGACGTCGACACGACGGCCTCGGCTCTTCAGGCCTTGGTCGAAGCGAGCCGGGCTGGGATCGTCGGGCTGCAGGGCGACATCGACGCGGCAACCTCCTCGCTGCTGGCAGCCCAGGAGCAGGACGGCTCATTCGGTTCCGAGTGGGGATCGAACTCCAACTCCACAGGGCTCGCGGCGAGCGCCTTGGCGCTGGTGGGCGAAAAGGGTGCCGCGGGATCGGCGGCCGCGTGGCTGCTCGGGCACCAGATCACCGAGTCGGTGGCCGAGGCGAGCCCGGCGCTCGCGACTCAGGCCGGTGCCATCGCCTACGACGACTACGGCTTGTCGTCCGCGAAGGCTTCGGGAATCGGCTCGACCGACCTCGGGTCCTGGATCCTCGCCACCGGCCAGGCGACCGCGGGCCTGCAAGCGCTGCTGCCCGCCGCCTCGGTGTCGGTCAAGCAGTCCGCGGTCCACACCACGGCCGGCGGATCGGTCACGGTGACTGCCACCGGCCTGCTCCCGGGTGAGAAGTTCACGGCGCGCATCTCCGGTGGGTCCACCGTGACGGGCACCGTCCCGGCACGCGGCATCGCGTCGGCTTCGCTCAAGGCCCCGGCCGGCACGTCGATCCGGACCGTCGCGCTGACCGGCTCGCGGACCAACCGCAGCGGGTCGACCACGGCGTCGGTGCTCGCGGCGAAGAAGGTCGGCGTCAAGCTCGCGAAGACCAAGGTCAAGCGCACGAAGGTCCAGACGGTCAAGGTCACCGGCCTCAGCGCCAAGGAGCCGATCACGGTGTCCGTCCGCGGCAAGGTCGTCCGGAAGGGCACCGCCACCGCGTCGGGCACCTACACGTACCGCTTCACGGTCGGCACCAAGGTCGGCAAGGCCAAGGTCGTCGTGAAGGGCGCGTTCGCGAACCGCAACGGAACGAAGACCTTCACGGTGGTCAAGTGATCCTTCGTCTGAATCGCCTGCTGGCGGCAGCCCTGCTCGGGGCCGCCGCCGGTGGCGCGATGTCGTCCGCGCCGGCGCAGGCCGCGGCCTGCAGCGCCGGTACTGGTGTCACCGTGGTGGTCAACTCCGCCGTCGGCTGTGATGCCGGAAGCGGGGGAACTGCCGCGAGCAATTTCCTCGACGCGGGTCACACCCTCACGTACGCCACCTTGTCCAACGGCTTCGTGTGCCGGGTCGACGGGGCGCCCGCGTCGGACCCGTGTGCGGAGGCTTCTCCGACCGACGCGTACTGGGCGTTGTACTGGTCAGACGGCAACTCCGGGAGGTGGGCCTATTCGAGCCGGGGCGTGACCTCGCTCAAGGTTCCCGCAGGTGGCTGGGTCGCGTTCGTGTTCCAGACCTCGAGCAGCAGGACGTGGCCCTCGATGACGCCGCTCACCGCCGCGCCCACGTCGGCGGCTCCGACCGGCGGCTCCGGCGGCTCGGGTGGCTCCGGCGGTGCAGGCGGTGGAGGCACGAAGGACCCGTCGAAGAAGGAGACGAAGAAGCCGGCCGCGGGGACCGTCGCGACCACGGCTCCCACCTCGGCCGCCACCACGACGCCGAGCACCGCACCCACATCGGCGACCACGCCCACCCCGTCGGCATCCTCGACGCCCACGGCCGGCGACGCGACGAGCGCCTCGGGTGACGCCGCGCAGACGGCCGACGTCACCCCGACCTCGGCCGAGGAGTCGTCCTCGAACGCGGGCACGGTGATCGTGGCAGGCTTGGTGCTGGCAGTCCTGACGGCCGCGGGTGCCGTCGTCTGGCGCCGTCGGCGAGGAGCCTGAAGGTTCATGCAGCAGATGCGTAGCGATGTCCACCCGAAGCGGGCCCAGTCGGCCCCCTCGGGGTGGATGCCGCTACACATCTCGGGCGGGCGTGCCCGCGAATTGCATCCAGGGGCTTGGTGGCTGTGGGGTCTGGGCCTCGCGGCCGGGGCCTCGTTCACACTCAACCCGGTCCTGCTGTTGCTGACCATCGCGATCGCCGCCCTGGTGGTCGCCGCGTGCCGGGGTGACGCGCCGTGGGCGCTGTCGTTCCGCTACTACCTGTACTTCGGCGCGCTCATCGTCGTGACGCGGGTCGCCTTCCGGATCCTGCTCGGCGGAGGCTCGGTCCCGGGCGACGAGATCTTGTTCTCCCTGCCCGAGATCCCGCTGCCCGAGGCTGCTCGTGGCGTCCAGCTCCTCGGCGACGTCACGGTCAACGAGGTCCTGATGGGCCTGTACGACGGACTGCGGCTGGCCACGCTCATCATCTGCATCGGCGCGGTCAACTCCCTCGCGAATCCGAAGCGCCTGCTCGCGTCGGTGCCGCCCGCGCTGTACGAGGTCGGTGCGGCACTGGTCGTCGCCGTCTCGGTGTTCCCCCAACTGGCCGAGAGCGTCCGCCGCGTCAACCGCGCCCGCAAGCTGCGCGGCGACGCGAGCAGGGGCACGGGCGCGATGCACCGCATCGTCATCCCGGTGCTCGAGGACGCACTCGACCGGTCGATGACCCTCGCCGCGGGCATGGACGCCCGCGGTTACGGCCGCGCCGGAACGGCCACGTCCCGCGAGCGGTTCGCGACCGGTCTGCTCATGCTGCTCGGACTGTTCGGCCTGAGTGTCGGGTCCTACGCCTACCTCGACGGCACCGCGCCCGCGGTGCTCGCCTGGCCGATGCTGGCCGGCGGCCTGGCGTTCGCGGGGCTCGCGCTGCGGTCGGCCGGCCGCCGGGTCCAGCGCACCCGCTATCGGCCCACGCCGTGGCGGATCGCCGAGTACCTCGTCGCCGGGTCGGGTCTCGCCGTGGCCATCGGCCTCAAGCTGCTCGCCGACGAACAGCCCCTCGTGCTCTTCCCCGCCGTGATGGGCTGGCCCGAGGTCAGCATCGCGGCGTTGATGATCGTCGTGATCGGGATCCTGCCGGTGTTCGTGGCGCCCCCGCCGCCGTCCGCGCACGGACCCGACGGAGGCGACGCATGATCGACCTGGTCGACGTCAGCTTCTGGTACGACGGCGCCGGGACCCCCACCCTCGCGCACGTCGATCTCGAGGTCGGCGAGGGCGAACTGGTCCTCGTCTCCGGGCGCACCGGCTCGGGCAAGTCCACGCTGCTGGGCCTGCTCAACGGACTCGTCCCGCACTTCACCGGCGGCACGCTCGCCGGCGACGTGGTCCTCGACGGCACGTCGATCGTGGGCCGGCCGCCGCGCGACCTCGCCCACCTCATCGGCTACGTCGCGCAGGACCCGCTGGCCGGGTTCGTCTCCGACGTCGTCGAGGAGGAGCTCGCCTACGGGATGGAGCAGCTCGGGCTCGACCCGCAGACGATGCGGCGTCG
>CAYXFT010000013.1:10874-12032 GCA_964464335.1 uncultured Aeromicrobium sp. | reverse complement strand
GGTCGGTGCGGTCCCTCTCGGGCGGTCAGCAGCAGCGCGTCGCGATCGGCGCGGTGCTGACGATGCACCCGCGGGTCCTCGTGCTCGACGAACCCACCTCGGCCCTCGACCCGACCGCGGCCGAGGACGTGCTCGCCACGATCGCCCGCCTCGTCGACGACCTCGCGATGACCGTGATCCTGGCCGAGCACCGCATGGAGCGGGTCGTGCCGTTCGCGGACCGGCTCGCCATCGTCGAGGACGGGCGGATCCGCGCCGGAGCGCCCGCCGACCTGCTCGTCGACGCCCCCGTGGCGCCGCCGCTCGTGCACCTGGGCCGCCTCGCCGGCTGGTCGCCGCTGCCGCTCTCGGTCCGTGAGGCCCGCCGCCGCGCCACCGACCTCACCTCGCGGCTCACGGCCCCGCCGGAACGGACCCGGGACAGGCCACGGCCGGTGCTGACCGCCCGGGGCATCAGCGTCCGCTACGGCTCAGTCACGGCCGTCGACGGTGTCGACCTCGCGGTGGGCGCCGGCGAGATCGTCGCGCTGATGGGCCGCAACGGTTCGGGGAAGTCGTCGCTGCTGTGGGCGGTGCAGGGCACCGGTGACCGACACTCCGGTGTGGTCGACGTCGACGGTGTCGATCCCGGCGACGTGCGCCCGAACGAGGCCCGCATGTTGGTCGGCCTCGTGCCGCAGACCGCCGCCGACCTGCTCTACCTCGAGACGGTCGCCCGCGAGTGCGCCGCCGCCGACGACCAGGCCGGCGTCGACCGAGGGACGTGTCGTGGCCTGCTCGACCGGCTCGCGCCGGGCATCCCCGACGACCGCCATCCGCGCGACCTCTCCGAAGGCCAGCGGCTCGCTCTCGTGCTGGCCGTGGTGCTCACCGCCGAACCACTCGTCATCGCGCTCGACGAACCCACCCGTGGCCTGGACTACCCGGGCAAGGCGGCGCTCGCGCAGATCCTGCACGACCTCGCGGCCGAGGGGCGCGGGATCGTCGTGTCGAGCCACGACGTCGAGTTCGTCGCCGGCATCGCCGACACCGTCGTCGTGATGGCCGACGGCGGCGTGGTCTCCTCCGGTCCGGCGGCCTCGGTGCTGGCAGAGTCGCCCGCCTTCGCGCCCCAGGTGGCGAAGGTGCTCGGTCCCCAGTGGCTCACCGTCGACGAGG
>CAYXFT010000013.1:10536-10864 GCA_964464335.1 uncultured Aeromicrobium sp. | reverse complement strand
GCCCTGCCGCGCGAGGTGGCGCGATGACCGTCGTCGGTCCCTCCGCCGCCGTGCCGCTCACGCGGCGCTCGGCCCTCGTCCTGGCCGCGGCATCCGTCGCCGGGCTCGTGATGTTCCTGTGGCCGCTCATCATCACGCCCGCAGCCGACCAGACCCGTGTGGACCAACCGTTCCTGTTCATGGCGCTGATGCCGGTCATCGTGCTGGTCGTCGTCGCCGAACTCTCCGAGGGCGGACTCGACTCGAAGGCGCTCGCGATGCTGGGTGTGCTCAGCGCGATCAACGCGGCACTCCGGCCGCTCGGCGCGGGCGTCGCCGGCATCGAACT
>CAYXFT010000013.1:0-10526 GCA_964464335.1 uncultured Aeromicrobium sp. | reverse complement strand
CGAACTGGTCTTCTTCCTGCTGATCCTCGGCGGCCGGGTGTTCGGTGCCGGCTTCGGGTTCGTGCTGGGCTGCACCAGCCTCTTCGCGTCCGCCTTGTTGACCTCCGGTGTCGGGCCCTGGCTGCCGTTCCAGATGCTGTGCTGTGCGTGGATCGGCATGGGGGCCGGGCTGTTGCCCCGGCGCGTCACGGGCCGGTCCGAGATCGCGATGCTCGTCGTCTACGGCGTCCTCGCTTCCTACGCCTTCGGGCTGCTGATGAACCTGTCGTCGTGGCCGTTCACGCTCGGCATCGCCGTCCCGGGCGCCGAGGACTCGCTCGCGATGGTGCCCGGCGATCCGGTGTTCGAGAACCTGCACCGCTTCCTCGTCTTCACGCTGCTCACGTCCACGTGGGGCTGGGACACCGGCCGCGCGATCACGAACGCGCTGCTGCTCGTCGTGCTCGGCCCGGCCGTCCTGGCCACATTGCGTCGGGCCGCCCGGCGCGCCCGCTATCTCTCGAAGGAGTCCACATGACCCGCCTGATCGCCCGCCTCCTCGGAGTCGCCGTCCTGGCCGCCGGCGTGCTCGCCGTGCCGTCGACGGCCACCGCCCACGAGACCTGCGAGACGGCGCAGGACGTGCCGATCGTGGTCGAGTTCGGCAGCCTCGACGGTGAGGACGAGGTGCTGTGCGCGGTGCACGGCAGTGGGACGACGGCGCTCGATGCGCTGCACGAGGCGGGCCTGGAGACGGAGATGACCTCTGCAGCGGCGCCCATGGTGTGCCGCATCGACGGCCAGCCGGCGGCCCCGCAGGAGACGTGCGGTGACTCGCTCAGCGGTGACGGCTACTGGGCGTTCCTCGTCGCGAAGGAGGGCGAGGAATGGGGCTACGCCTCGACCGGTCTGGACCAGTACGAGCTCGCCGACGGGGACTTCGTCGCCGTCGTCTACCACCTGCTGGCCGATGGTGAGAAGGTCCCGGTCGCCCACGACGCGAGTGCCGCGACGCGGGCGGACGCGGTCGTGCCGACGGCAGAGGAGTCGCACGACTCCCATGCCGCCGAGTCCGAGTCCGACTTCCCGATCGGCCTCGTGGCCGCCGTCGTGGCCGCTTCCGCCGTGGCCGCCGCCGCATTCGTCGTTGCCCGCCGCCGTCGCTGACGCGCCCGGGTTCGCCGAGTGGCGCAGAACGCACGCCACTGGCGTCGAGTGGCGTGCCTTCTGCGCCATTCGCGGCTGTTCTTGCGCCACTCGACGGCCCCGGAGCCGCGTTCGCGGGGCTAGGCTTCGTCCGTGAGGACCCTCATCACCGGTGGCGTCCGGTCGGGCAAGTCGTTCCAGGCCGAGTCCCTCGTCGTCGCGGCTCCGGACGTCACGTACGTCGCCCCGGGACCACAACCGGACCCCGAGTTCGATCCCGACTGGGCCGCGCGGGTCCGGACCCACCGCGAGCGCCGACCCGCCCACTGGCGCACCGTCGAGACCGCTGACCTCGAACGGGCGATCGCGATGGCGGACGGCACCGTGGTCGTGGACTGCCTGGGTACGTGGGTCACGGCGCTGATCAGCGAGCTCGACGGCTGGGACAAGACGCTCGACGACTGGGAGCCGGAGTTCTGGAATCGCGTCGAGCTGGCTGTCGGGGCCATGACGGCGCACGTCGAGGACGTCGTCGTGGTGACCAACGAGGTCGGCTGGGGCGTCGTCCCCGAGCACCGGTCGGGCCGGCTCTTCCGCGACCTGCTGGGCAAGGTCAACCAGCGGTTCGCCGACGAGTGCGACCAGGTCCTGCTCGTCGTCGCGGGGCGCGTGCTGAAACTCTGAGCCGGCCGCAGGTTTGCCGAGTGGCGCAAAGCCGACCGCGAGTGGCGCAGAACGCACGCCACTCGACGCCAGTGGCGTGAGTTTTGCGCCACTCGGCGAACCCGGGCGCGCTCAGAGGGCGGTGGCCAAGCCGAGCAGGAGGACCGCGAGGCAGAGTTCCACGGAGGCGCCGACGGCGTCGCCGATGATGCCGCCGAGGCGGCGGACGACGTGTCGCACGAGCAGCATGACCGTCACCAGCGCGAGCGCGCAGACCAGCACGCCGGCCACCACGGTGGAGCCGAGCAGGAGGGCCGAGCCCGCGAGGGCCGCGCCGGCGAGCAACCACTGCACGAGGAGGGCGGCCGTCGGCACGCTGCCCGCGAACGTCGCCCCCATCCCGTCGGCGCGCGCGGCGGGCACCCCCCGACGCAGCCCGACGGTGGCGGCTGCGCGCGCCAGACACCACACGAGGCCGACCGCGACCGGTCCCCACGTGGCGGTGACCAGCGCCCCGGCCGCGCTGCACTGCAGCAGCAGCACCAGCACCAGTGCGGCGGCACCGGCCGGCCCCACGTCCCCCGTACGGGCGACGGCCAGCGACCGCTCGCGGTCGTGGGAGGCGGCGAGGGCGTCCACGGTGTCCGCGAGTCCGTCGAGGTGGAACGCACGCGTGCCCAGCCCGCCGACGCCGATCGCCAGCACGCCGGTCGCGAGCGACGGCAGGGTCAGCTCCCGTGCGGCCCACGCCACGCCTGCGACGAGGACGCCGATTGGAACCACCGCGAGGGGTGCGAGCAGGAGTGCCAGCCCGGCGGTGGGCCGGTCGACGACGCGCGGCGGCGGCACCGGGACGGCACTGAACGTGCCCACCGCGAGCCGGACGGCGTCGCCGGGTCGGCTCATCGCGCCGTCACAGCACTTCGTCGAGACGCGCGATCTGGGCCAGCAACAGGGCGGCCGACCGCACGAGAGGCACGGCTGCGACGGCGCCCGAGCCCTCGCCGAGTCGCAGGTCGAGATCGAGCAGCGGCTTCAGCCCGAGCTTGTCGAGGGCCCGCCACTGCGCCTGCTCGGTCGAGCGGTGCCCGGCCGCGAGCCAGGCCCCGACGCCCGGCGTCATGCGCTCGGCGACCACGGCGGCTGCGGATGAGATCATGCCGTCGAGCAGGACGGGCACGCCGGCCTCCGCAGCGGCGACGATGAAGCCGGTCTGCGCGGCGAGGTCGGGGCTGCCGAGGGCCGTGAGCCGGTCGACCGGGTCGATCACGCGGGCTCCGGCGCGGGCCAGCGCGGTCGCGATCACCGTGGTCTTGGCGTCGAGGGCGTCGTCGTCGATCCCCGTGCCCCGGCCGGTGACGTCCTCCGCGGAGAGCCCGAGGGACGCGGCGATCAGGGTGGCGGCCGTGGTGGTGTTCCCGATGCCCATGTCGCCGCCGATCAGCAGGTCGGCGCCGGCCTCGATCTCCTCCGCGGCGATCCGGGCGCCGGCGTCGAGGGCCTGTTGGGTCTCCTCGGCGGTCATCGCATCGTTCAGGTGGATCGGCTCGCAGCCGCGGCGGACCTTGAACGCGCTGACCTCGGGGCCGAGGTCGAGGAAGTCGGCGTCGACGGAGATGTCGGCCACCCGCAGGTGCACGTCGTGCTGGCGCGCGAGGACGGAGACACCCGCCACCCCGGACGCGAAGGCCCGGACCATCGCGGGCGTGACTTCGGCCGGGTAGGCCGAGACGCCGTGCGCGGCGACGCCGTGGTCACCGGCGAACACGACGGCCCGCACGTTCGCCGGGGGAGCGGGCAGCACCTCGTCGCGGACCGACGCCCACCAGATCGCCAGATCGCCGAGCCGGCCGAGGGCACCGGTGGGGATGGCGAGGGCGGACAGTCGTTCGCGGGCCGCGTCGCGCGCGGTCGTCGAGGGTGGCGTGATCATGCCGCCATTGTCTCGGCCAGCCCGACCAGGTCGGACTCGAGGGTGATGAGGCGGGCGGTCGCCTCGCGGTCGAGCCCGGCGGCGACCACCCGGTCGGTGGTGTCCTCCAGTTGGCGCCGCGCGGCGCGGCCGGTGTCGGTCGCGGTGCCGTCGGTCCCCAGCCAGCCACGCGTCGCGAGCCGATCGATCGCCGCCTGCCACTCGTCCGGGGTCCAGCCCCGCAGTTCGCGTTGGTTGTCGAACTTCGCCCAGCCGGTCGCCACCGCGAGCGCGTTCGACTCGGCGCCGTCGAGCCCGGCCGCCGTGAGGACGGCGAGGTGGCAGTCGCCCCGGTACTCGCGCAGCGCCGTGACGGCCTGCCAGAAGTCGACCACCGGATCGTCGTGGACCGGCAGCGCGGCATGGGCTGCGCCGAGCGGCTTGCCGGCCCAGTCCACGCCGTCGAGCACGGCCCGCGCGGGTCCGGCCAGCGCTGCCGCCTCGGCCTCGACGGGAGCGAGGAGGTCGCGGGCGAGGCCGTAGCGAACGTCCAGCACCGCGTCACGGTCGGCGAACTGCCACGCATCGGGCAGGGCACGGTGGACCCAGCGGGGTGCGAACCCGTGGAACGTGGCGATGACGATCTCCGCGGGGGGCGTGCCCAGGGCTGCGGCCCGGCTCGCGAAGTAGCCCATCCAGTAGCCCTTGATCCCGACCGCTGCGTACCGCGCAGTGACGTCGGGGGCGAAGTAGACGCCGGTGTGGACGCGCTCGACGGCCTTCCAGAAATCGTGTGTCGTCATGACTCCGAGCCTAGTGAGGGACGGATTTGGGCACGTGGGGGTCACAGGCGCGACCTTTCGGATACCATCGGTATGCGAAAGCCCGGAAGGAGCCACCGTGTCACAGGCCAAGGTCACCCGCGCCGAGCGTCAACAGCAGACTCGCGAACGCCTCATCGAGGTCGCGGGCCACATGTTCATGGACGTCGGTTACGCCGGCACGTCCCTGGACAAGGTCGCGGTCGAGGCGGGCTTCTCCAAGGGCGCGGTCTACTCCAACTTCGCCGGCAAGGAAGAGCTGTGCCTGGCCGTGCTCGACACGATCCACGCCGAGAAGATCCGCCGGGTCAACGAGGTCTTCTCCGAGAACACTCCGATCGAGTCGCGGCTCAAGATGTTCGTCGAATGGTCGCGCTCGGGGCTCGGTGACCCGCAGTGGACGACCCTCGAGGTCGAGTTCGCCGCCGTCGCGCGGCTGAACCCGTGGGTCGCCACCGAACTGGTCAAGCGGCACCGTGAGATCCACCGGCTGATCGCCCAGCTGATCTCCTCGACCGTCGAGGAGTCCGGCCTGGAGACCACGCTGCCGGTCGAGCAGGTCGCCACGGCGATGCTCGCGCTCGGCGTGGGCCTGGGCGGCATGAAGGCGCTCGATCCCAAGATCGAGATGGACGTGTTCGGCGACCTGCTGGCCGCGCTCGTCCGGCCGAAGCGCGTCGACGGCGCCTGACCGCGCCGCTCGTACGCCGCGGCTCAGTGCTCGCCGAAGCGGGCGAGGCTGGCCTCGATCTCGGCCTCGGCCTCGGCGCGACCCACCCACGCGGTGTTGTCCTCGACGAACTTGCCGGGCTCGAGGTCCTTGTAGTGCACGAAGAAGTGCTTGATCTCGTCGAGCGTGAACTGCGAGACGTCGGCCAGGTCCTGGATGTGGTCGAACCGCGGATCGTTCGGCACGACGATGACCTTGTCGTCGCCGCCGGCGTCGTCGGTCATCTTGAACATCGCCACGGCGCGGCACTCGATGAGGCACCCCGGGAACGTCGGCGCGGGCAGCAGCACGAGCGCGTCGAGCGGGTCGCCGTCCAGCCCGAGGGTGTCCTCGATGTACCCGTAGTCGGTCGGGTAGGCCATCGAGGTGAACAGGAACCGGTCGAGACGCACGCGGTGCGTCTCGTGGTCGACCTCATACTTGTTGCGGTCCCCCTTGGGGATTTCCACGGTGACGTCGAACAACACGGTTCCTCCGGAGTGTCAGATTTCGGCTCTCTATAGTCTGACGCACGTGACGGCCAACGCTGCCCGCAGGGGGGATCGCGTCCACGCGGCGTGGGTGCTGCCGCTGCTCGTCGTCCTCACGCTCGCGGCCACCGCACTGTTGTACGTGCGTGGCGACCTCAACCCGATCCTGTGCGACGGCGCGTGCCCGGCGCGGTTCGTGACCCCGCCCGAGGGCCTCGTCGCGGCGACCCCCGGTCCCGACACCCCCGCCGGCGTCGGTGACGGGGCGATCGATGCCGCCGCGCTCGAGAAGGCGGTGGCCGACGCGCTCGACTCGCCCTCGCTCGGCGAGCATTCCGGTCTGGTCGCGCTCGACGGCCGCGACGGTGCCGTGCTCGTCGACGCGGCGCAGGGCGCGTTCGTCCCGGCGTCGACGACCAAGGTGCTGACCGCCTTCGCCGCGCTGACCGAGCTCGGGCCCGACGCGCGGTTCACGACCAGCGTCGTCCGTGACGGCGATCGGGTCGTGCTGGTCGGCGGCGGCGATCCGTACCTGACGGAACGGCCGGTGAAGGGCTCGTCGGTCGAGAAGGCCGATCTCGCGACGCTCGCGAAGGCGACGGCCGCGAAGGTCGGGACCGGTCCCGTCGCGGTCGGCTACGACGTCTCGCTCTTCACGGGACCTGCAGTCAGTCCCGGATGGGAGTCAACCTATGTCAGCGGCGGCGTCGTCGCTCCGGTGAGCCCCCTGTGGGTCGAGCGCGGACGCGTCGGCCTGGGCCGCTCGTCCGATCCGGCCGCCGATGCCGCAGGGGCGTTCGCGGCCCTTCTGCGGACCGAGGGGGTCACGGTCTCGGGTGAGCCTGAGCAGGTCGACGCCCCCTCCGGGGCGACCGCCGTCGCGCGAGCCCACAGCGCCCGCCTGGCTCGGATCGTCGAGGCGTTCCTGGCCTCCTCCGACAACGAGGTCGCCGAGGTCCTGCTGCGGCAGGCGGCGATCGGCGGAGGCCAGCCGGCCTCGTTCGACGGCGGCGCGACGACCGTGGAGCAGGACCTGACGGCCGCCGGACTCGACGCCGACGGTCTGGTGCTCCGGGACGGCAGCGGTCTGGCGCGTGGCAACCGGATCAGCCCCACGACACTGGCCCAGGTGCTCGTCGAGTCCTCGGGGTCGACCGGCCTCGGCGCGCTCGTCAGCGGTCTGCCGGTCGGCGGGTTCAGCGGCACGTTGGAGGACCGCTACGCCAGGCTCGGCGACGCGCGAGGTCTCGTGCGCGCCAAGACCGGCACCCTCACGGGCGTCCACACCCTCGCTGGCATCGCCACGTTGTCGGGTGGGCGGCCGGTCGCGTTCGCCGTGATGGCCGACGACACCGAGGCCGTCAACCCGTTCGTGACCCAGGCGGCACTCGACCGCGTCGCCGCCGACCTCGTCGCCTGCCGATGCGGCGGTTGACCCGTCGCAGGATGACCGGGGTCGTAGGTTGGAGGCCATGATCGACTGGAACGTCGCGCGCGGCACGGTGCGACGCCTCGTGCGTCCCGGCCCCGAGCTGTCCGACGCGGAGGTCGCCGACGTCGTGGAGGAACTGCGGGAGGCGTCCCGCGTCGCCGAGGCCCCCGTGCGCGAGTTCACCGGGCTCGTGCCCGCCCACCCGACTCCGGTCCTCGTCGTCGACCGTCCGCGCTGGGCCGACGCGAACCTCGCCTCGTTCCAGATCCTGCTGAAGCCGCTCGACGCCAAGCTGGAGGCCGAGGGCAAGATGCCGACGGGCCTGCCGCGGGCGGTCGGTAGCCGGGTCAGCGGTGCCGAGCTCGGGGCCGTCGTGTCGTTCCTCGCGGGCAAGGTGCTCGGCCAATTCGATCCGTTCGCCGAGGGCGAGGCCGGTCCCGGCCGGCTCCTGCTGGTCGCGCCGAACATCGTCCACGTCGAACGCGAGTTGGAGGTCGACCCGTCCGACTTCCGGCGCTGGGTGTGCCTGCACGAGGAGACCCACCGGGCCCAGTTCACCGCGGTGCCGTGGATGCGCGAGCACATGCTCGAGCAGGTCGCGACGCTGATGGACGCCACCGACATCGGCGGCAACGCCCTCGGCGAGGCCTTCTCCGAGGCGCTGCCCGAACTCGTCCGGATCGTGCGCGGCGAGTCCGAGAAGTCGCTGTCCGACCTGTTCCAGAACGAACGCCAGCGTGAGGTGGTCGACGGGCTCACGGGGATGATGTCGCTGCTGGAGGGCCACGCGGACGTCGTGATGGACGACGTGGGTCCCGAGGTCGTGCCGTCCGTGGCCGAGATCCGGCGCAAGTTCACTCGCCGGCGCGGCTCCGGTTCCGCCCTGTCGAAGGTGCTGCGGCGGCTGCTCGGATTCGAGGCCAAGATGCGCCAGTACAGCCAGGGCGCCGCCTTCGTCCGTCAGGTCACCGACCAGGTCGGCAAGGAGGGCTTCGACGCCGTGTGGGTGCAGGCCGAGAACCTGCCCTCGAAGGCCGAGATCACCGACCCGAAGTCGTGGGTCGCCCGCGTCCACGGGTGAGGGCCGTGGGTCCCCTCCGGAGCAGCGCGTGACCCGGCTCGACCCCCTCGTCGCGCGGGCCCGCAACCTCGTGCGTCCGCACCTCGAGGACGGGGCGGTCGTCGCGGTGTCCGGGGGAGCCGACTCGCTCGCGCTCGCGGCGTGCGTGGCCTTCTTCGTCCGGCGCGGTGACGTGGACGCCCGCGCCGTCGTCATCGACCACGGACTGCAGGACGGTTCCGCCGCCGTGGGCGCCCGGGCCGCCGAGCAGTGCGAGCGGCTGGGCCTGCCGGCACAGGTGCACCACGTCGAGGTCGTCGACGTCGGCACCGGCCCCGAGGACGCCGCCCGTGTCGCCCGCTACCGAGCCCTGCACGCCGCGGCCGGGCACGGGCCCGCGGGCGAGGCGCCGATCCTGCTCGCGCACACCCTGGACGACCAGGCCGAGACCGTGCTGCTCGGACTCGGCCGCGGTTCCGGGCCACGATCGCTCCAGGGAATGCGCCCGGTCAACGGCCGTCTGCGGCGACCGTTCCTCTCGCTGCGTCGTGCCGAGACCGAGCGGATCTGCGGTTGGCACGACCTCGACTGGTGGCAGGACCCGCACAACGACGACCCGAGGTTCCGCCGGGTCCGGGTGCGCCATGAGGTCCTGCCGCTGCTCGAGGACGTGCTCGGCGGCGGCGTCGCCGAGGCGTTGGCCCGCACCGCCGAGATCGTCCGCACGGACGCCGACGCGCTCGATCGACTCGCCGCCAGAGCGGCACCGGAGTCGGCGCAGATCGACGACGTGACGTCCTTCGCCCGCCTGGATCCGGCCGTCAGGTCGCGAGTCTGGCGACGTCTCGCGATCGCCGCCGGTGCCGCGGCCGGCGAGCTGACCTTCACGCACACCCGCGCGGTCGACGAGCTGCTGGCCGCCCCGCGCGGCACCCGGATCGAGTTGCCCGGCGGCGTCAGCGTGGTCCGGGACGGGGATCGCGTGCGATTCGTGCCCACGGCTGTGGCACGCTGACTCCGTGGACATCTCAGGCGTCGAAGCCGATCTGGACCTCACCGAGACCCTCTTCACCGAGGAGCAGATCCAGACGCGACTGACCGAGCTGGCTCGCCGGATCGAGGCCGACTACGAGGGCCGCGACCTGCTCCTGGTCGGCGTCCTCAAGGGCGCCATCATGGTGATGGCCGACCTCTCGCGGGCCCTCGACCGCCACGTCGAGATCGACTGGATGGCGATCTCCTCGTACGCCGGCACCAAGTCGTCGGGCGTCGTACGCATCCTCAAGGACCTCGACACCGACCTGGCCGGTCGTCACGTGCTCGTCGTCGAGGACATCATCGACACCGGGCTGACGCTGTCGTGGCTCATCGCCAACCTCAAGTCCCGTGGCCCCGCGTCCGTCGAGATCGCGACCCTGCTGCGCAAGCCCGAGGCCCTCGAGATGCCCGTCGACGTCAAGTACGTCGGGTTCGACATCCCCAACGCCTTCGTCGTCGGCTACGGTCTGGACTTCAGTGAGAAGTACCGGAACTTGCGCAGCATCGGCACACTGGCAACACACATGTACTCCTGAACAACCTGACTGGAACCCCACCTGAATGAGCGTCGAGACCGCATGAACCTCAAGAGCCTTTTCAAGGGACCGTGGCTGTGGATCATCCTGATCGCCGCAGTGGTCATCGGCGTGCTGTCGTTCTCCGGATCGGCCGATGGATTTCGGGAGGTCAAGACCGCCACGATGGTCGGCTACTTCGACGACGCGAAGATCCAGGACGTCACCTTCGTCGAGGGTGACCAGGAGATCCGCGCGACGCTCAAGGGCGACGACGCGAAGAAGGTCAAGGCCACCTGGCTCGGCGACCAGAGCAACGAGCTCGTCACGAAGGCCCAGGAGCTCGTCGACGCCGACAAGATGGAGTCCTACAACGTCAAGGTGCCGCCGGCGAACACGCTCTGGTCGGTGATCCTGAGCTTCCTGCCGTTCCTGATCTTCATCGGCATCTTCCTGTGGCTCATGAACTCGATGCAGGGCGGCGGCGGCCGGGTCATGCAGTTCGCCAAGTCGAAGGCGAAGCTCATGAACAAGGACACCCCGCAGACCACGTTCGCCGACGTCGCCGGGTGCGACGAGGCGATCGAGGAACTCGGTGAGATCAAGGAGTTCCTGCAGGAGCCGGCCAAGTTCCAGGCCGTCGGCGCCAAGATCCCCAAGGGCGTCCTGCTCTACGGCCCTCCCGGCACCGGCAAGACGCTGCTCGCGCGTGCGGTGGCCGGCGAGGCCGGCGTGCCGTTCTACTCGATCTCCGGATCGG
>CAYXFT010000012.1:0-30390 GCA_964464335.1 uncultured Aeromicrobium sp. | reverse complement strand
GGGAGTCTTGCCTATGTCTTGAGAGATCCCTTGCCGATGTCCTGAACCAGCACACTGTCAGCCCGACAACGAAAAGCCCCGGAATTCCGGGGCTTTTCTCATGTACTGCGAGGGTCGCCGTCGGGATGGGCCGGGGCCATTCCCCCACACGTACCCCAGCGGTGCACACGCTCCCGTCACGCGGAGCCGCAGTGGCATCGAGGACCGACACGCCGGCACGGGCCGCCGGGTACGTTGCGTCTCCGTACACGTCGTCCAAGGTCCCGTCCAACACCAGTCCGGGGGGTGCTAGCCATCAGTTTGATGACGTTCCATGAGAAGAGGACAACCACGATCATCGCTTCTTGACGGTGGTCGCGCCGATGCCTGTCGCGAGAACCGCATCTCCTCGCTCAGGCGTGCCGGATTCCGGGGACGTCGGCGCCAGAGTTCGTCCTAACGTCTGCCCACCCATTGCGGGATGACCAACGAAGCCGAGCCAGCGATGCGAGGCACCGAACGAGGTCCGCGGTGGCGGTCTGGTGCCACCAATTCTCGTGCTGCGGGCGCGCGAGTCGGACGTGACGATCCACTTTCCAAATAACTGTTGTCGTCATATAGTAAGTGAGATGCACGCGAGGCGGGACGAGCGAGAGTTGACCGTGGCGGTCGATGCCATCGAGGACGTGGCCGACGACGTCCGGATGCTCACACTGCGTGCGGTGGAAGGATCCCTTCCTCCGTGGACCCCCGGCTCGCACATCGACCTGCATCTCGGCGAGGCGCTGGTCCGGCAGTATTCGTTGTGCTCCGATCCCATGGAAAGCTCCGCGTGGCGGGTCATCGTCTTGCGGGAGGAGGATTCCACCGGTGGCTCAGCTCTCGTCCATACCCGGATGAGGGCCGGAGACGTGTTGACGGCGCGCGGTCCACGCAATCTCTTCGAACTCGTCAACAGCCCCGCCTATGTCTTCGTCGCAGGCGGGGTCGGCATCGCGCCGCTCCTTCCGATGATCCAATCCGCAGCGCGAGCCGGTGCCGACTGGATCCTGCTCTATGGCGGTCGACGCCGATCGAGGATGGCCTTCCTCGGCGACCTGCAGACCCGGTTCGGCGCTCGTGTCGTCGCGTTCCCGGAGGACGAGACGGGACCGGTGGATCTGAGCGCTCTCGCCAACGCCGGACCTGACACCGCGATCTACTGCTGCGGGCCTGAGGGGCTGATCGGCGCCGTCGAGGCCGCACATGCCCGGACCGGTCGAGGAACGCTTCACATCGAGCGATTCCGCCCCAAGGACCTGGCACCGCCCATCGCAGGCAGATTCGAGGTCGAGGCCCGCCGGTCGGGCACGATCGTGACGGTCCATCCCGACGAGTCGGTACTCGACGCGCTGGAGGGTGCCGGCGTGCGAATCATCAGCTCGTGCCGAGAAGGTATCTGTGGCACGTGCGAAGTCTTCGTGGTCGAGGGCGAGCCCGAACACCGTGACTCGATCCTGACCCCAGAAGAGCGCAAGGCCGGCGAGACGATGTTCGTGTGCGTCTCCCGTTGCCTGTCGCAGCGACTCGTCCTCGACATCTGAGCAACGCCGACGCATCGATCAGAGCAGGTGTCGGGACACCGTCTCAACGATCCGGTCGACCGACGGGATGAGGGCGTCCTCCAGCACCCCGGCATGCGCCAGCGGCACGTGGGGCGTCGTGATTCGGACCGGGGCGCCGTCGATGTCGTCGAAGGCCTCCTCCACTGCGATCGAGACGATCTCGGCACCCCACCCGCACAACCGGGGATTCTCCTCGACGGTGATCAGGCATCCAGTTCTGCGCACGCTGTCCATGATCGTCGTGACGTCGAGCGGCACGAGCGAGCGGACGTCGATCACCTCGACGTCCAGGCCGTGTTCGACCAGTCGCACGGCCGCCTCGAGCGCCCGCGGCACCATCATGCCCAGCGCAACGACGGTGGCGTCCTTGCCGGGCCGGCGCACCCGGGCCTTGCCGAGCTCGTCGATGATTTCGCCGTCGGGCACGTCCTGCTTCGTGGCGAGCAGGCCCTTGTGCTCGATGAACATCACAGGGTCGGGGTCTCGCACGGCGGCGGCGAACAGGCCGACGACCTCCTCGGGGGTGGACGGTGCGACCACCTTGAGTCCGGGAACCATCATCATCCAGTTCTCGACACTCTGAGAGTGCTGGGCGCCGAAGCGCAGGCCGCCTCCTGAGCCATACCGGATCACGAGCGGCAAGTCCATCTGACCGTCGGTCATGTAGCGCGCCTTGGCGATCTGGTTCGCGACCATGTCCTGCGTGACCAGGACGAAGTCAGCGAACATGATCTCGGCGATCGGCCGCAGGCCCGCAGCCGCCGCGCCCATGGCCGCGCCGATGATCGCCTGCTCCGAGATCGGGGTGTCCATCACGCGACCGGGACCGAACTCGTCGAGGAGCCCGCCGGTGGTCTTGAACACGCCCCCGGCGCGCGCGACATCCTCGCCGATCAGGAAGACGCGCTCGTCGTGGCGCATCTCCTGCGCGATCGCCCGCCCGATGGCGTTGCGATAGGTCAGTTCCGCCACGACGAGCCTCCATCTGCCCAGACGTTCCTGTCAGCCGTGCTCACGTCGGGCACCGGTGACTCGACCGCGAACACGGCCGCCTCCTCCGCCGCGGCGCGGCTCTCGAGGTCCATCGAGTCGAGCATGTCCTCATCGACCCCCTCCTCGAGCAAGCGCCGCCGGAACGTCGGGATGGGGTCGCGTTCGATCCAGCCTGCGAGTTCTTCCTCCGGCCGGTACTTACCCGGATCGGAGCTGGCATGGCCGAGGTGTCGGTAGGTCAGCGCCTCGATCAGGGTGGGCCCTCGCCCGGCGCGGGCACGATCGATGGCCTCGGAGGCCACCGCGATCATCGCGTCAGGATCGTTGCCGTCGACGACGATCGGGTCCAGTCCGTAGGCCGCAGCCCGGTCGGCAGCAGGCCGCGGGACCGCGGTCACATCCGCGATCGCGGTGTACTCCATGTAGTGGTTGTTCTCGCACACGAACACGACCGGCAGGTCCCAGATCGCGGCCAGGTTGAGCGCCTCGTGGAAGGCACCAATGTTGGTGGCGCCGTCGCCGAAGAAGCACGCCGTGACATCGTCCTTGCCGAGGTACTTGGCGGCCAGGGCCGTGCCGGCGGCGATGGGCAGGTGCGCGCCGACGATGGCATAGGAACCCATCATTCCGTGCTCGACGCTGGTCAGGTGCATCGAACCACCCTTGCCGCCGTTGATGCCAGTGGCGCGGCCGAGCAGCTCGGCCATCGTGCCGTTCATCGGAACGCCGCGGGCGAGCGTATGGGCGTGGCCGCGGTACGTCGCGTACGTCGAGTCACCCGGACGCATGAGCACGCCGAACGCCGCGGCGATCGCCTCCATGCCGATCGACGAGTGGCCGGGCCCCGTCTTGCCCCCGTGGAACAGCCGGGTCCACGACTCCTCGAAGTGGCGGATCTGGAGCATCAGGCGCAGCATCGCCAGCCGCTGCTCCTGCGTGGCCGGTGCGGTGTCGGTATCGGTCATGACCTTCCTCAGCTCGGGAACTGCAGTGACTGGGGGCCGAGATATTCATGCAGGCCGTGGCGGCCGAGCTCGCGACCGTACCCGGACTGCTTGAAGCCGCCGAACGGCGCCTCGGCATTGAAAGAGCCGCCGTTGATCGAGACCTGGCCGGTCCGGATGCGCCGGGCGATGGCCACGGCTCGTTCGGTGTCGCGCGACCACACGGCGCCCGACAAGCCGTAGGGCGAGTCGTTCGCGACGCGGATCGCCTCGTCGTCGTCGTCAACGGCGTGCACGACGAGGACGGGCCCGAAGATCTCCTCTTGGGCCATGCTCGCGCGCGGGTCGACATCGGTGAACACCGTGGGCAGCACGTAGTGCCCGTCCTGCAGTTCGGCCGGCAGGTCGAGACCGCCGGCGATGAGCCGACCCTCGCCGTCGAGACCGCGCTGCACGTAGCCCTCCACGGAACGTCGCTGCGCCGCGCTGACGAGCGGTCCAACGGTCGTGCGCTCGTTTCGGGGGTCGCCGACGACCTGGTCAGCAACGGCCGCGACGAGACGCTCCTCGACCTCGGCCTTGAGCGATCGTGGCACGACCAGCCGCGTGAGCGCGGCGCAGGTCTGCCCGTTGTTGACCAGGAAGTAGCGCACGGCACCGGCGATCGCAGCATCCAGATCGGCGTCCTCAAGCAGCACGTTCGCCGACTTGCCGCCCAGCTCCATCGCGGTCTTCTTGACCGACCGCGCCGCGACCTCGGCGATCCGGGCACCGGCGCCGGTCGAGCCGGTGAAGCTCACCATGTCGACGCCCGGGTGAGCCGAGAAGGTCTCGCCGACGACGGTGCCGCGGCCCTGCACGACGTTGACCACACCATCGGGAATTCCGGCCTTCTCCAGCTCCTCGACAAGGTCGTACGCGGTCAAGGGCGCCTGCTGCGGCGGCTTGAGAACGACGGTGCAGCCGGCGGCTAGGGCGGGCGCCAGCTTGCCCATCACTTGGTAGAGCGGGTAGTTCCATGGGGTGATCGCGGCGACCACCCCGATCGGCAGACCACGGACCCGGGACGTGCCGATCGACTCCTCGTCGTCGACCTCGTCGATCGCGCAGAGCGTCCCGCGGAGCACCTGGACGGGAAGCCCGGCCTGGACCCGCTCGGAGAACGACATGATGCTCCCGACCTCGGCGGTCGCCGTGTCGGCGATGTGGCGGCTGCGCGCCTCGAGGCCTTGGGTCAGGCGCTCGAGGATTCCTCGACGCTCGTCCAACGGAGTAGCCGCCCAGGCGCCGAAGGCCTCGTCAGCGGCCTGGACGGCCGCCGCGGCCTGCTCAGCCGTGCCGAGGGTCAACTCGCCCACCACTCCCCCGTGTGCTGAGTCGGTGACGCTCACCTGCTCCTCGCCGGGCTGCCATCCGCCGTTGATGTACGCGGCTGGTCTGGTCTCCATGGCTGTCCTTCCGTTCCTGCTCAGCGCTCGCCGGACATCTCGACGACGCGGCTGGTGCGGTGGTGGTTCTTCGGGCGAGGGCGCGACATCCAGATGCACAACTCGGGATCGGCCTCGAACAACGGGCCGTCGACATGCTCGCCCTGGCTCGTGAACCGCCCCCAGCGGGCGCCCATCGTCACGACCACGGTGGACGTGTCGGCGTCGAAGACGTACGACGACCGAGGATTCCACGGGTTCGCGATGGAGCCCTTGGGTAGCTCCTGGCCCTTGAGTTCGGAATAGGTGGAACGACCCGTCACGAGATCACGTCCTTCCGGTCCACGCCGAGCCACTCGTCGAGCAGGTCGTGGCGCCAGGCGATCATCGCCTCCTGGTACGTCGACAGAGTCCCGTACGGGCGCCGCGCGGCCTCCAGGCCGCGCTGGACCGCCTCCATGTTGAAGCAGTCCTGGTCGACGACGAGAGCCAACGTCGACAGTTCGGGGGCCTTCTCCGCGGCAGACTCGCCGAAGCCGACGAAGGTGCAGGAGGCGGTCTTGGGCCGCTCGCCGCGGTACGGGGTCAGGAACATGACCTCGAAGATGCACTGGTCGTGACGGTCGCCGTTGGGACGGAACCGGTAAACGATCCGGTTGTAGCCGCCCCACGGGTGGAAGTTGGGGTAGATCGCGTAGTTCCAGTGGTCGAGGAACTCGGCGTCGGAGATCTCGTCGACCTCGTCGCCGATCGCCGCACGCCAGCGCTCGCGCGCGGCCGCCGACATGCTGCTGCGCGCCGTGGAGTCCTGCTGGAACGGGATCGGCAGCTCCTCTCCCTCACGGACATCGAGCATGCGCTTGACGATGTCCTCGTCGTCGACCTCGGCTGGCAGGTCCTCGACCGGCGTTCCGGACGGACTGATCTGCCGGGCGTAGTTGCCGTAGACGTCGACAGCGGCATTGACGTCGCCCACGTACGGCGACGACTGCGGATGGGTCGCGCCTAGGTGCAGGCCCTCGTCGAACGCCTCCTGCGCGACCTTCCAGTTGCAGTGCAGCAGTTTGGCCACATGGGCCTCGAGATAGCGGTGCTCGAAATCCCAGCGCGCAAAGTGCTCGGGCAGCGTCCCGAGGAAATCTTCGAGCGGTTCGGCGTCCGGATCGGGGTTGATGAAGACGAACCCGCCCCACGTACCGACCTTGGCCTCGGGCAGTTGCCAATCGGGGCTGTCCGGCTCCAACCCGGGGAACTCGCCGACTGCCGGCGCGAACCTCAGCGAGCCGTCGAGTCGCCACGTGAACCCGTGGAACGTGCACCGGAACTCGCTGCAGCGTCCGTCGTAGTCCTTGAGCGAGCGACCGCGGTGCAGGCACGCGTTGACGAAGGCCTTGATCCCGTCGCGGGACCGGACGATCACGTACGAGTCACCGGCGATGTCATAGACGACGTAACTGCCGACGTCGGGCAGGTGCTCCTCGCGGCAGGCGAACTGCCACACCTTGCGCCACAGGTGCTCCTTCTCCAGCTCGTGCCACGCGCGCGACGTGTAGCGCTCATTGGGGACCTGCTGGTGGCGCGCCTCGTAGTGATGGGCCTCGCGCAGGTACTTCGGCAGCGGCACCGCGTCCTGCTGGACGAGCTCGTACCAGGGCACGACCTTGTTCTGCTCGCCCGACTGGGGCGGAACGGAGGCCGGGGTGGACTCGTCGATGGTGGTCATCGGAACTCCTCGAGGTGGTGACGGGACTACCGGAGCTGGCCGACGATCTCGGTCAGGCGGTTCAGGAAGCGCAGGTGCACGGCGGTGCCGATCGCGAGCAGGTTCGGCGTCGTGCTGACGCCCGCGTTGAAGATGCGCAGGGCGGTCAGGTTGACGCAGGCGCCCTTGAACTGGTTGAAGCCCTCCCAAGCCAGCCAGTCCCGGTCGTCGATCTCGACCCCCGCATGCTCGGCGAACTTCGCGCGCCACGTCGCGACGTCGTGCATGCGACGGGCGCGGATGGCGCCGAAATACGTCCAGTCCTCGGCCGGGTCGCCATAGTGGGCCAATTCCCAGTCCGTCAAGGCTGTTATCGTGCGGTCGGCGTGCAGGAAGTTGCCAGGCCCGGGGTCGCCGTGGACGAGTGCGACCGGGCCGGTGGGCCGCAGGTGGGCGCGCAGCCATTCGGCCGACTCCTCCAGCAGCGGGATGCGGTCGGTCACCGAGTCGTGGTAGATCCCGAGCCAGTGGTCGATCATCACTGAGATCGCGGCCTCAGGCGTCGGCGGCACGGGACCCAGGCCGGCCTCGGCGATCCGCGGGTCGAGCCGGTGCAGGTCGTTGAGCCGGGCGATGTAGGTGTCGATGAGCGCGGGATCGTCGAGGACGGGTGAGCCGGGCACGCGGTCCATGACGAAGAACGGCTGGCCGAGCACCGAGGAGTCGGTGACGATCCAGCGCACCGTCGGCGCGGCGTAGCCGGCCTCGGCGACCGCCGCCATCACGCGAGCCTCCGACGTGCCCTCGGTGCCGAACATGCCGCCCTGCTCGATGCGGACGATCAGCTCCTGGGTGCCGTCGGCGGTGGTCAGCCTGGCGTTCAGCATCCGGCGCGAGTGGCCGCCGACCATGACCGAGAGCGCGAGGTCCACCGGCACGCCGAGTTCATCTTCGAACCACGCGGTCAGCGCCGGGCCCTCGGGCACCTCGACTGCGTCCTCGTTGGGGTCCATCGGGGTGTGCCCGGAGAACGTCTCCATGAGCGGCGTCGCCTCGGCGATGTCCTCGGCCAGGAACGACTGCAGCACCTTGCGCAGCTCGTCGACCGACGACGGGTCGTCGAGGGCCGCCACGAGTCGGTCCGCGGCGAGCGACAGCAGCCCGCCGCGGCCTGCGGACGGCTTCCCCAACACGGAGGCGAGGGCATCCTCCCGCTCGGCCGAGGTGGCGGCTGACCGGGTGCGGGCGTAGTTCGCGAGGCCAACCAGCTGGCGGGCGCTGTCGCGCTCGAAGCCCGGCCTCATCGCCGGCAGGACGAGGTTCTCGAGCGTCTCCTGCACCGACCGCCACAGGGTCGGTTCGTCGGGCCGGTCGCTCATGCCGGCGCTCCCAGCCGCGCCGCGATCTCGGCCTCGTACTCGAGGTCGAAACCCTTGCCCCACAGCGGGTCCGCGAGGTTCGTCGATTCGTGCGACAGGGACGACTGCTGGAACCACTCGTAGGTGGACTCGTGGCCCTCGCGGAACCCGCGCTCGACGGGCACACCCAAGACGGAGCGAACTTTCTCGGTCGACAGGACGCCGTGGTGACGCTCGCGGAACAGCCGGCAGAACGCGGGCCGGTCGAGCTCGGCGAGCAGCTCGTCGGGGACCGCCACGACGTTCGGCTCGCTGCCCACGATCTCGGCGAGCGTCCGCACGTAGGCCGACGCCGTGACGCCCTGACCGGTGACGTTGAAGATCTCGCCGGGCGCCGCATCGTGGGTGGCCATGACGGTGAGCGTCTCGACGAAGTCGTCGACGTGGCCCCACGAACCGGTGACCAGCCCGCCGTGAGGGACCAGGACGGGCAGACCCTTGCGCAATCGGATGAACATCGCCGACTCCATGTCGAAAATGTTGTTGTCGGGCCCGTAGATGGCCGCCGGGCGCGCAATCGTGGCCGGCAGCCCGGTCGAACGGTAACGGTCGAGGAGGAGGTTCTCGGCGAAGACCTTGAAGCCCCCGTAGGTCGTGGCCGGCTCGTCGCGTTGGGCGAAGTCCTCGGTCCACGGGAAGAGTCCCGACTGGGCGTAGGCCATGACCGAGGAGACGAACACGTAGCGTCCGACCGACCCGTCGAGCAGGTCGACGAGCCCGACGAAGTTCTCGGCGTCGGTGGCCATGATGTAGCCCGAGACGTCGTACACCGCGTCCCACTCGCGGCCGCCCAGCGCCTCGCTCATCGTCGAGATGTCCTTGCGGTCCGCGGTGAGTTGCTGCACGCCCTCGGGCGTCGAGCCGGATCGCCCGCGGTTGAGGATCGTGACTTCGTCGCCGCGGGCGCGAAGCCGTTTGACGAGCCGTCCCCCGACGAAGCTGGAGCCGCCGAGTACCAGTGTCCGCATCGCAGTCCTTCGGTTCATATCGGAGATTCTTGAGTCTGACTAATGTAACTGTCGTCACACGCGAAGTCCACGCCCGATGGGGACTTTTTTTATTTTGACTCCACTAACCCGGGATCGAGTTCACCGGTTCGCCGGAGTGCCATGCGGCGACTCGCGCAAGTGGTGGATCTCATTGAGGGAGCGGATGACGACCCGCCCTCCGGGGCGCGAGTCGAGGCGGGAGACACTCGTGTAGTCGGGGTGGAACCAGAAGATGTCGGCGATCCTGACCAACTGGCCGACGTAGGCGTTGATCGTCCCTCCGTGCGACACGACGACGACCCGCCCGCGGGGATGGTCGGCCAAGATCCGGTCGAACGCGTCGACGACCTTGCGGCGGAACCCGTCGAGGTCGACCTGTGGTGGGACGAAGTCCATGAAGCGGCCATCCTCCAGCGCGCGCACCTGGGGCGCATCGTCGCCCAGCAACTCGAGCGCGACGTACGGCATCGAGTCGGCCGACAGGCCCCATTCGCGCAGGCCGGGATGGGTCGCGCTGACCTTGTGACCCGTCGCCTCGCCGATGATCTCGGCGGTCTGCCGAGCCCGGCGCAGGTCACTCGAGACGACCGCGTCGACCTCCTCGCGCGCCAGCAGCCGCGCGACCGATCGCGCTTGTGCGACGCCCTCCTCGTTGAGCGGCGGGTCGAGCTCCCCGGACTCCGGGCGCCCATGGCGCACCAGCAGCAGCTCGGTCATGCGCGCCCGCCCCCGAAGCGCCCGGCCACCTCGTTCATGACCGCCCGCGGCTGCGTCAGCAGGTCCAGCATGCGGTGCTCGACCTGGTCGCGCACGAGCAGGGCGAATCGGTCGGGCCACACGACCGGCTCACCGGCGAGGTTGCCGGCCAGGGATCGTTCCGCGACCTCCTGCGGAGTGGCCTTCTCACCCGGCAGGCCGGCGGCCATCTCCGTGTCGATCCAGCCGGGCAGCGAGACCGTCACCGCGACTCCGTCCTCACGGAGCTCCTCGCGCACCGACGAGCCGAGCATGAGAGCGGCGGCCTTACTGGCGCTGTAGGCCGGGGCACTGCGCGACAGCGAAACGGCCGCGACGGACAGGATCAGCACGATCCCGCCGGACGCGGCGCGCACCTGCGGAGCGAACGCTCGCAGCAGGTTGAGCGTGCCGAAGTAGTTGACCTCCATCGTGCGGCGGAAGTCGTCGATGTCCGGAGCGCCCAGGATCGGGACCTGGCAGGTGATGCCCGCGTTGCTGACCAGCAGATCGACGTCGCCGGTGTCCGCGGCCGCTGCGGCGACCTGCTCGGGATCGGTGACGTCGAGCCGCACCGGGACGACGCGCTCGCCGGCGGTCTCGGCGACCGCGGCCAGCGAGTCGAGGTGGCGCGCCGCGGCGTAGACCTTGCGGGCGCCAGCGGCCAGGGCGACCTCGACGAGAGTTGCGCCGAGGCCACGGTTGGCTCCGGTGACCAGGACGGTGCGGTGGGTCAGGTCCACGGCGGGACCGCCTTTCTGGGAATCGGGATCGGTGCGTCAGCGGGCGACGACATCGCGGTTGCCGCTGCGCCACTGGTAGGTCTGCGTCCGTGTGGCGATGCGCCAGCCAGCGGGCGTGTGCCACCAGAGGTCGGTGTAGGTCCCCCCGACCGTGTAGAGGTCGCCTCCCGGCGCGCCCACGCGGACGTGCTGGGCATGGAAGTAGGCCACCGAGTGGGCGTGGTCGCCGGCGAGGTCGACCGTCACGGTGCCAATGAGGTGCTGGCTCGCATCGAGCGACGCCAGCGCGCTGCGCGTGCGGTCGAGGATCGCCTCGACTCCCTCCAGTCGGCCCCCGGGGTGGACGTAGGTCGCGGCGTCGAGATACGCGCCGGCGACGGCGTCCCAATCCTTGGCGTCCTGGGCCCTGGCCAGGCGGGCGATGGCGTCGAGGACCTCGGTCCGCGCGAGCAACAGGTCAGCGGGGCTCACCACGACTCAGCCTCGCGGATGACGACGCACTCGTAGTGGGCGGTGCCCGTCCCACTGGCCCCGGTGAGCCGGACGAAGCTCTCGGCCCAGTCGTGGGCGAACTCGAACGGCTCGCCGTCGGCGCCGACGATCGTGGTGGGGTGCGACACGTCCCACACCTCACCCTCGACGTGCTCCTCACCGCGGTAGACGCCTTGGCCGAGGCCGTCGTCCCAGCCACCGAAGTAGCCACCGCCCTGGCAGTACACCCACCCGAGATCCTCGATCGTGTACTTGTGCGTGCGACCGGCGGCGTCGGTGAGCGTGAACGATCCGCTGGACAAGCGCCGGCCGCCCTCGTGAAAGATCAGGTCGTGCTGGACGTCGGTGACGTCGACCAGTCCGTCTCGGTACATCAGGACGCCGCGGCCGGAGGCGCGACGGCCGCTCGGGTCGACGAAGAAGTGCCCGCCGTGGTCGGGAAGGTGGAACAGCACCCACTGCCGCACCCCGGGCACGCGCTTCTTCGAGGCCTCGGGCGCGCCGAACCGGCGCGGCCCGCCACGGCCCGGATGCAGGCCCCACGAATGGTTGCGGAAGAACGAGGCGGACTCGTCGGCGAGGTCGAGCCTCTCGCCCGCGACCGTCACGCTGCCCGCCACCGTGCCGACGATCTCGTACGTCGTCCGCTCGCTGACGAGCCGGCCGTCGACGCGGGTCGTCTCGACGGGACTGCGGACGGGCACGGTCGTGCTCGTGCAGGTCAGGTCGAGCGCGATGCCGACGTCGGTCAGGTCGAGCCCGAGCCGCACACTGCGCATCGGCTCGAGGATCTCCATGCCGATCGGCCCGACCCGCAGCGACTCGATGTCAAGACGCAGTCGGCGTGAGGCACGCACGTTGTACTGGCGACCGTCGTGGCGCAGGCAGACGAACGCGTCGATCACGTCGTTGTTCGGGTAGAGCCGCACGCTGGCAGTCAGCGAGACCGTGCCCGCGTGATCAGTGATGCCGAAGTAGTGACCGTCGTTCCACGACGGGTCGCCAGTCGACGCGCCCGCGAACGACTCCACGATCTGGTGGTACGGATACTCGTCGAGCCCGATCAGCATGGGCGATCCCTTCGTGACATCGATCACTGCTCGTGACGCGGATCACCATACTGTAGATTGACTCCAGAATCTACGGAAGGGCGACCATGACCGACATCCGACAAGCTCGGGAGGAAACCGTCCGCGCCCTCTTTCGCGCATGGTCCAGCGGCGACCTCGACGCTCCCCGCGCCCACCTCACCGACTCCCCCGTCCTCGAGGACTCGGTCGGCGGCCGGTACGAGGGATGGGAAGCGATCCGCGCCTACTTCGGGCACGGCCTCGAGCGCTATCCCGATCTCGTCCTCGAGCCGACGGGCGAGTTCTGGCACCGCGAGGACGGTGTGGCGATGACATGGGAGATGTCCGCGACACAGACCCAGAACTCGCTGGGAGCGCAGTACGTCGGCCGGCGCTGGAGCGTCCCGGGGATGAGTTTCCTGGTCTTCGACGGCCCGCTGGTGAGCCACGAGGTCGACTACCACGACGGCGGCGCGCGCCTACGCTCGCTGCAGGCGCAGGACGAGCCGCGCTCCTGAGTCAGGCGACGTCGTCGGTCATCAGCCTGACGCAGATCTCGGCGAGTTCGTCGGACAGCGCGTCCTCGGAGTGGTGCGCCAGGACGCCGCCGGGCAGGGCGGCCGACTCGGCCGCGAGGATCGTCTCCAGCAGGGTGCGGATACGCAGCGTGTTGACTGCGTGCTGCTCGCGCGCCACCCGGCCGGTGCGACCGCCGCCGGCGCCGGGTAGGTAGTCGTAGGCGCGGGCACGGTGCCGTTCCTCCCACTGCGATCGCAACTCCAACGCCCGACCGGTCGTGGCCTGGGAGTACCGGCCGATCAGCACGCTCTCGTCGGGGTGCGACTGCCACCACCGCCAGCCGGCCTTGACCACTTGGCGTAGAACGTCGGCGTCGGCGGGCTCGCCCGCGGCGCGCGATCCGACGATCGCCTCGCTGAACTGATCCATCGCCGATTTCAGCGCCTGGTGGAGCAGCTCCTCCTTCGTGCCGAAGTGGTAGTAGATCGCGGTCGGGACCACCCCTGCCTCCTCGGCCACGTCCTCGACGCTGGACTCGGCGTAGCCCTGACGGGCGAAGACCGAGATCGCTGCGGCCACGAGCTCGGACCGTCGCGAAGGGCGGTGGGCGGGCTTGCGGACGCCCTCCGCGGCACCCTCGCCGACCGGGTTGTCGCCAGCGGGCGTAACCTCCATGCGTCCTCCACCTAACCGTCGTGCCGGCCTCGAAGTAAGCCTTGCCTGAGTTAGTGTAGTCCCATGCCACATTCGCAGGCTGCTCGTCCGGCCCATCGGCCGTCGCGTCGTCACCAGCTGATCGAGGGCGCCGTCGAACTGTTCGCGGTCAAGCCGCCGGACATGGTCACGATCGCCGAGATCGTCCAGCAGGTCGGAATGACCCCCGCCGCCTTCTACTACCATTTCTCCTCGCGCGACGAGCTGTTCCAGGAGGTCGTTGACACCTTCGGCACCGAGTGGGCCGCCGAGATCGAGGACGGCTGGGGCCAGGCCAAGACCGTCGAGGACGTTCTCGAGTCGGCCGGCCGGTTCGTCGGCTGGGCCGTCGAGCGGCGTCAGAGCGCCACCGTCTTCTTCGTGACGTCGAAGGGGATCAGCGTCGCGATCGAGCAGGCTCGCGCCAGTGTCACCGCGCGGACCGCCACGGCCGCCGGCGACGCCATCGCCCGGGCGGTGCCCGAGCTGACCTCCGCCACGGCTGCCCTGCAGGGACTGTCCGTCGTCACCGTCCTGGAGTCCGCACTGCGGGCGGAGCTGTCGCTCGACCCGACGTACCGGACGCTCGGCCCGCGACGGTTCCGCGACGAGGTTGTCGACCTGTGCGAGCGAGTCATGCACACCCACCCTTCTTCGTGAATACTTTCCGGTGTCGATATCTTGAAAGTCGACACCAGTAGCCCGAGGAGAGACATGACCGGACGTCTGCAGGACAAGGTCGCCATCGTGACGGGGGCCGCGAGCGGGCTCGGTGAGGCCACAGCGCGGCAGATGATCGCCGAGGGGGCGCACGTCCTGCTCGCCGACATCAACGACTCCAAGAGCGAGGCGCTCGCCGCCGAACTCGGCGAACGCGCGCTCCACCTGCACACCGACGTCTCCGCCGAGGCCGACGTTGCCCGCGCCGTCGACGCCGCCGTGGAACAACACGGCCGGCTCGACTGCATGTTCAACAACGCCGGCGTCGTGGGCGCGTCGGGCCCCATCGACGAGCTGACCGTCGAGGAGTACGAGTTCGCCCAAGGCGTCCTGCTGCGCTCGGTCTTCCTCGGGATGAAGCACGCGGCCCGGGTGATGAAGCCTCGCGGCTCCGGGGTGATCCTCTCGACCACCAGTATCGCCGGCGTCGAGGGGGGCTGGGGCCCGCACCTGTACGCCGCCGCCAAGTCCGCGGTCGTGGGGCTCACTCGCAACGTCGCCTCCGAGCTGGCCACCTACGGCGTGCGCGCCGTCGCGATCGCGCCCGGCAAGATCCTCTCCCCGATGAACGCGGCGCGGATCGTCGGAGACCCGGACGATCTCGAAGGGCTCGCGAAGGCCTTCCAGAGCCGTACCCCGCTGCGCGGCCGTGTCGGACTTCCCGAGGACGTGGCCCACGCCGCCGTGTGGCTGGCCAGCGACGAGGCCGGATTCGTCAGCGGCACAACGATCGTCGTCGACGGCGGTCTGACCACCGGTTCCAAGGAGAACCTCGCCCCGCAGGGCCTCGGCAGTTGGGCTCGTCGATGAGTCACCGGGACCAGTTTCTTGACATTCACTGGTATTACTTCCATAGGATGTGGGTCACACCCGTCGCCCCTTGGAGGTAACCGTGGAGCTGGGACCGATCGGCGCGCGCGCGGCCGAGACACCAGACGACGTCGCGCTCGTTGACGACGAACGCACGCTCACGTGGGCCCAGTTCGCGACCGAGGTCGCGGCCCTGGCCGCGATCTTCGCCGACCTGGCTGTCGAGCCGCACCAGCGGATCGGCGTGATGGGCGAGAATCGGGCGGAGACGATCGTCGCGCACGTCGCCGGAATCCTCAGCGGCATCGGGACCGTGGCCCTGTCGCGCCAGCTGACCGCACGCGAGCTGGTCGACCAGTTGACCGACGCGCACGCCGTGGCCCTCGTCTGCGGTCCGCTTGGCCAGGAGGCCGCCGACACGGCGACCCGCCGGACCGGTACCGCGCTGATCACGCACCACGTGCCGGACCCGGTGTGGCCGTCGGCCGTCGCGATAGGCGACTCACTGCCACGCGACTTCGCCGCCGCGCGTCCACCCCGTCCCCCGATCGTCTACACCTCCGGCACCACCGGACGCGCCCGCGGGACGGAGGTGCGCTGGCTGCCACGCGGCCTCGCGACGGCCGCAGACTACGCGCGCGCACTGGCCGCCAAGCAGAGTTTCCCGCCCGGCCCGCACCTCGTCGTCGGCCCGCTGCAACACAACGGCCCGCTGACCTCGCTGCGCCACGTGGTCTCCGGGCAGCCGCTCGTGATCATGGGCCGGTACGACGCCGCCCGGATCCTGGAGCTGATCGAGCGCCACCGCGTCACCTCCTCGGTCATGGTGCCGACCCACTTCCAGCGCCTGCTCGCACTGCCCGAGGTCGTGAGGTCGTCGCACGACCTGTCCTCACTCGTCACCGTCGCCCACACCGGCTCGGCCTGTCCGGCCGACGTCAAGCGAGCCATGATCGACTGGTGGGGCCCGATCTTCACCGAGTCCTACGGCGGCAGCGAGATTGGCACCGTCTGCCGGATCACGTCCGCCGAGTGGCTGCAGCATCCCCGCTCGGTGGGGCGCTGCGTGCCTCCCTTCGAGGTTGTCGTCCTGGCCGAGGACGGCTCCCCCGTGCGTGCCGGCCAGGTGGGCATCCTCGGTTTCCGCACGCCGCCGGAGTACGACGTGCAGTTCCATGACGACCCGGAGAAGACGGCCAAGGCGCATCTGGCTCCCGGCATCGCCACCCTCGGCGACGTCGGCTACGTCGACGAGGACGGCTTCGTCTTCATCACCGACCGGGTCTCCGACATGGTGATCTCCGGCGGCGTCAACCTCTACCCGGCCGAGAGCGAGCGCGTCCTGCATGAGCATCCGGCCGTCGCCGAGGCGGCCGTGATCGGCGTCCCCGATCCCGACCTCGGCGAGTCGCTGCTCGCCCTCGTCGTGCCGACGGGTGAGCCGCCCTCCGTGGCCGGGCTCATCGACCACCTGAAGCAATCGCTCGCGGCGTACAAGGTGCCGCGCGCATACCGCTTCGTCAACTCGCTGGAACGGAACGCCATGGGAAAGATCGACAAGCGGGCGCTGCGCGCGCGGTTCGCCGGCCCGGCCTCGCTGACCGGCCTGCTGGCCGTCGGGATGGACCTGTTCGACGAGCAGGTCGGGCAGCTGTCGGACGAGGACTGGTCCCGCCCATCCCCGTGCGCGGATTGGGACGTCGCCGCCCTCGTACGCCACACCGCGGACACCGCGGATCGCGCGAGTGCCTTCCTGCAGGGCCAGGCTTGGGAGGCATCGACCTCGCCGGTCCCGCCCGCCGAGCGCTGGGCTGAGGCGCGGGACGGGCTGCGCCGGGTGCTGGACAGGGCCGAGGTCGACGACCGGTGGCCACTGCCGGACGACGCTCCCCACGCCAAGCTGCGGTTCCATGGCTGCGACTTCGCCGTGCATCGCTGGGACCTGTCCGTCGCCCGCGGCCAGGAGGAAGAGCTGCCCGAGGGCTGGGTCGCGTTCATGGACGGGTTCTTCCGCTCAGTCCCGACTGAGGTGCTGCGCCGGCCCCGGGCCTTCGATCCCGCGCGCGAGCCCGCGCCCGGCGACGGACCCACCCGGACCCTGATGGCCTTCTTGGGCCGCGACACCACGGCCGGGGAACGCCGATGACGATCGACTTCGCGCTGGCCGACGGCCTCGTCAAGGATCGTGAGCGCATCCGCGCGTTCGTCCGCGACACGATCATTCCCTTCGAGGCGCGCAGGGTCGGCCGCGCCGTCGACGACGACCTCACCCGCGAGCTCCAAGCACTCGGGCGAGAGTCTGGCGTCTGGGCCCCGCAACTGAGCCGGGAGCTCGGGGGTCTCGGATACGACCACGTCGGGTCAGCCGTGCTGCTCGAGGCAGCCGGGTACTCGCTGCTCGGACCGCTCGCGCTGAACTGCGCCGCACCCGACGAGGGCAACCTGTTCTTGCTGGACCAGGTCGCGACCGACGACCAGCGCCGGCGCTTCCTCGAGCCGCTCGCCCGGGGCCGGATGCGCTCGGCCTTCGCGATGACCGAGCCCGCGCCCGGCGCCGGCTCCGACCCGGCGGCCCTGCGGACCGCGGCCGTGCGCGACTGCGGCGCCTGGGTCATCAACGGCACGAAGTGGCTCATCACTGGCGCCGAGGGCGCCGGCTTCTTCATCGTCATGGCCCGCACCGGCGAGAGCGCCACGATGTTTCTCGTCGACGCGGACAACCCCGGCCTCACCGTGGGCGAACACGCGCACACGATCGACGCCTCGATGCCCGGCGGACACTGCCGGGTCACCCTCACCGACTGCCGAGTCTCGGCCGAGGACGTCCTGGGCGAGCCGGACCAGGGCTTCCGCTACGCCCAGGTGCGACTCGCACCGGCGAGGCTGACCCACTGCATGCGCTGGCTCGGCGCCGCCCAGCGGGCACACGACATCGCCCTGCGGCACGCCGCGGACCGTGAGCTGTTCGGATCACCGCTGGCCGAGCTCGGCATGGCCCAGCAGCTCATCGCCGACAACGAGATCGACCTGCACGCCAGCCGGCTCGTGCTGTGGCAGGCGTGCTGGTCACTCGACCAGGGCCACCGCGGCGGCGAGGAGTCCTCACGTGCCAAGGTCATGATCAGCGAGGCGGTCAACCGTGTCGTCGACCGCTCGGTGCAGCTGTGCGGCGGCATGGGCACGAGCGAGGAGTGGGTCCTCGGGCGCATCTACGCCGACATCCGCGCGTTCAGGATCTACGACGGCGCCAGCGAGGTGCACCGGATGTCGCTGGCCAAGCGCGCCACCCGGCGCGCCGCGGCCCAGCGCTGAGGCCACTCGAACCCACGACCCACAGCGCCCCACCGGGAGATCCCGGCGGGGCGCTTCGTGATGGCGCTGAGATCAATCGACCAGCCAGAGCTTCTTGAACTGCTCCTGGTAGTCCGCGACACCGATGTAGTTCCCGTCCGCGTCGAAGACTAGGTCATCCACCGTGTCCGGGGTGACGAGCTGGGTCGGCAGCAGGGCGTCGACCGTCGCCTCGCCGTTGAACTGACGGGCGAACGAGTCGATCTGGCGGTAGCCGACGACGGGCAGCGGGTAGGCCGTCCACGCCGACTGGGTGCCGTTCTTGAGTGCCTCGTAGTTCTCTGGCAGGGCGGACATGCCGCCGATGTTGACGTCGCCAAGTTGCGCGCCCTCGATCGCCGACGGGACGCCGGTGCTGAGCTCGGCCAGGTCGAAGACGACCCAGTCGGTGTCGGGAGCGGCCTGCAGCGCCGACACGACGGCGCCGGGAGTGTTCGTGCCGATGTCCGTCGCCTGCTGGGCGTTCTCCTTCAACTCGCAACCGGGGCACCACTCGTCGATGGCCTTTGAGAAACCCTCGTCAAACTGCAGCAGGATAGGGAACACCGGCAGGTTGAACAACTGGATCTTGGCCGCACCGTCGCTCTCGACGATCACCTGCGCGGCGACCATCTTGCCCCACTCCTGGACCTGCTCGGGGCCGGCGATCGACGTGTCGAACATCGCGCCCGCGGCCTCGTCGGTCGTGGCCGAGGTGTTGACCCACACCCCCGCCTTCTCGGCCGCGTCGAGTTGGGTCTGGATTGTGGAGATCGGGATGCCGGACGTGGCGATGCCGTCCGGGTTGAGTTGCAGGGCGCTCTCCATCGCCTTCTGCTGGTCCTCGGGAGTGGAGCCGGAGTTGATCTCCTTGTACTGCCAGCCGAGGTCCGTCGCCGCTTGCTTCCACGCCGCCGCGAGTGTGTTGGCGCTCGGAATGCCGGAGTTCAGGCCGACGATCAACTTGCCCGCGTCGGGCCTCTTGGCGAGCGGCTCGTCAATGTTGATCGAGTCCGGGTTCGCCAGCCTGGGCTCCAGGTACGCCTCGGCGGCAGCCACGTCCGCGCCCTCCCCTCCGCCGCTGGCCGAGGAGTCCTCGCCCCCGCAGGCGGTCAGGGCCAAGCCCATCGTGATGGCCGCGGTGGCCGAAAGAATCTTGCGCATTGATTGGTTCCTTCGCGTTGGTCACTCCTCCGCGGAGCGAAGTCTTTCTGACCATAGACTCCAGAAACAGCGAGTGTCTAGTATCTCCGTCAAGTTTTTGTGACCGAGGTCACCCATGTGCGCACTGGCATCCTCTGAACGGAGCACGCTCCGCGAATTTCTCGAAATCACATCTGCGATGTTTCTTGACACTCGCGACAGGAAGTAGGACATTGGTGTGATCCAGACCACGTTGGAGGGATCCCTACGTCATGCCCCCCTTGTTGAACGTCGAACAACTCTCGAAGAGCTTCGGCGGCGTCCGCGTGCTCAAGGACGTCAGCCTCAGCCTCGAACCGGGTGAGATCCGCGCCCTCGTCGGCCAGAACGGGTGCGGCAAGTCCACGCTGATCAAGATCCTCGCCGGCTTCTACACCCCGGACGAGGGCGGCCGGGTCACCATCGACGGCGCCGAGCTCGAGTTTGGCAACGGCACCGCGAGCGAGGCGGCGGGGTTCCGGTTCGTACACCAGGATCTCGGCCTCGTCGACTCGCTCGACACCGTGGACAACCTCGCGATGGGCAAGGGCTACCCCAGCTTCCGAGGCGTCATCAACTGGCGGTCCGAGCGCCGCGCGGCGCGGGAGGCCCTCGCCGGCCTCGGGTACGACTTCGACGTCAGCCGGCCGGTCGCAGAGCTCGCGATGAGCGAGCGCACGGCCGTCGCCGTCGCCCGAGCGCTCTCCCCCGTCGGCGCCCCGCCTCGAATCCTGGTCCTCGACGAGCCCACTGCCAACCTGCCGAACGCCGAGGCCGAGCGGCTCTACGCCCTGGCGAAGCGGGTCGCCTCAACCGGCGTGGCGGTCATGTTCGTGTCGCATCACTTCGACGAGGTCTTCGAGCTGGCCGACACCGTCACGGTGATCCGCGACGGCGCTCACATCATCACTCGCGACGTCGCGGCCATGACCGAGGACGTGCTCATCGAACAGGTCATCGGCCGCGTCCTGACCCCGTTCGAGCGCGACGTGGTCGAGATCGAGCGAGGGCCGGTCATCCTCGAGGCGATCGGCCTGACGACGGGCGCGTTGCGGGAGGTCGACCTGACGATCCACGCCGGCGAGGTGGTCGGCGTCGCCGGTATCACCGGCTCCGGCCGCGACGAGCTCGCCCCGGCCGTCTTCGGCGGTGTCGCCCGAACCGGGCGGATTCTCGTCGACGGCACGGAACTGCCGCCGTCGCGACCCGACCTGTCGATCGCGCGCGGCGTCGGCCTCGTGCCCGCCGAGCGGCGGTCCAACGCGGCGTTCATGCTCGACACCGTCCGCGAGAACGTCACCGTGTCCAAGCCCGGCGATCACATGGTGCGGGGCTTCCTGCGGCCCGGGCGCGAACGCTCCGACGTCAGCAAGTGGCTCGACCTGCTCGACGTCTCGCCCCGTGACACCGAGTACCACATGTCGGCCCTGTCGGGCGGCAACCAGCAGAAGGTGATCTTGGCGCGCTGGCTGCGCATGCACCCCTCGCTGCTGATCTTGGACGAGCCGACTCAAGGCGTGGACGTGGGCGCCAAGGCCGATATCCACTCGCGCGTGGACGAGGCGGCGGCTCGGGGAGCCGGCGTCCTGGTCGTCTCCACCGACCACGAGGAACTGGTCCGGCTCTGCCACCGGGTGCTGATCCTGCGCCGCGGCCGGATCGTGGCGGAGCTGACGGGCGCCCACCTCGACAACGACCTGATCACCGCGGCCACGATCGGCCGCGACAACTCCGACGCCGCCTGAGCGTCGCGCATCACCTCAGTAGAACGCAGCCCGGAGAACGAAGGAAGCCGCCATGACCGAACTCGCCACCTCACCCCAGTCGCCGCCCCAGGCGGAGAAGCCCGGCACCGGCACGGGGAAGAAGGTCTCGGCCAACCTGGGACTCGACCGCTTCAGCGGCCTCTACGTCTGGGTCGCACTGATCGCCCTGTTCGGGCTGTGGGTGCCCGACCTGTTCCTCACCGTGCAAAACGCCCGCATCGTCGCCGGTTCCCAGGCAATCACCGCGATCGTGGCGCTCGGCTTGCTGGTGCCGGTGGCGTGCGGGGCGTTCGACCTGTCGATCGCGGGCACGCTCGCGGTGTCGGTCTGCACCGTCGCGAAGCTGCAGTCCGACGGCCAGCCGGTCGTGGTGAGCATCCTGGTCGCCCTCGGCATCGGCCTCGCCGTCGGCGCCCTCAACTCGATCATCGTGGTCAGGCTCCACGTCGACTCGTTCATCGGGACACTCGGCATGAGCAGCGTGCTCGCGGCCGCGGCCTATTGGGTCACCGACGGCGGGCAGATCGCCACGGGCATCTCCCCGGGCTTCCTCGAGCTGGGCCGGAAGCAGATCCTGGGTCTGCCGCTGCCGGTGTACTACATGCTCGTGCTCGGGATCGTGCTGTTCTGGGTCCTGCAGTACACGCCCGCGGGCCGGTACCTCTACGCCGTGGGCGGCAACCCGCAGGCGGCCCGGCTGACCGGCGTCCGCGTCGGCCGCATCACGACCGCGGCGTTCCTGACATCCGGCCTGATCGCCGCGTTCGCCGGTATCGTGCTGGCGGCGGTCCTGGGCTCGGCAAACCCCGAGGTGGGCTCGCCGTACCTGCTGCCGGCGTTCTCTGCCGTCTTCCTCGGCGCGACGCAGATCCTGCCCGGCCGGGTCAACGTCCTCGGCACCCTCGTCGCGATCTTCCTGCTCGCGACCGGCGTCAAGGGCCTGCAGCTGGTCGGCATGCCCGGCTACGTCGAGGACCTCTTCAACGGCGTCGCACTGATCGTCGCGGTGGCCTTGGCGGCTCGCACCGCGCGAAACCGGAGCTGAGACCTTCCTCCCTCCGCCGCCGGCCCCGCCCTCCCCGAGGCGGGGTCCGGTGGTTTCGGGACGGAACCCCGTGGGTCGGGGGTGCTGCAGGAACCTGATGGATGCCGCTCAGGGGCGTAGGTCAGCGCCGCCTCGTCCACGAGGTATGTCAACCCCGGCGGCCGTCCCGTTGGTGCGTGGCGCCGCACATCCATCCGCGTTGGACGGTCCGTGTCGGCGGTCTCGATACGCCGCTCGTCCCCGCGAGCGTTCGGTCGGCGGGGAGGTCGGGCGCGGGCTCAGTAGCTGGAGCCGCCGCCGTCGACCGACAAGGTGGCGCCGGTGATCCCGCCGCCGTGCTCGCTGGCCAGCAGGAGGGCCATGGCGGCGACCTCCTCGACCTTGTTGAGCCGTTTGATCATGGTGTCGTCGGCGTACTGCTGGAGGAACTCCTCGTACGTGATGCCCATCGTCTCGGCGGCCTTCGGGCCCGACTCCTTCATGATGTCGGTCTCGATGGCGCCGGGGCAGATCGCGTTGGAGGTGATGCCGAGCGGACCGTACTCGAAGGCGACGGCCTTGGAGAACGCGTTCATCGCGGCCTTGCTGACGATGTAGTTGCTGACCGCGGCCTTGTTGGCCTGCTTGCTCTCGACCGAGGAGATGTGGATGATCCGGCCGTGTCGGTTCGGCACCATGTACTTCAGCGCACGTCGGGTGCCGTAGAAGTCCGAATGCAGGTTCATGTCGAAGGTGTCGAGCCAGACGTCGTCAGTCATGTCCGTTACGAGGCCGTGGCCGGGATTGCCGCCGGCGTTGGCCACGAGGATGTCGAGTCGCCCGTAGCGCTCAACCGTCTCGTCGACGAGCCGCTCGACGTCGGCCTTGTCGCTGGCGTCGCCGGCGATGAAGTGGGCGCGGTCGCCAGCGCCGATCTCGGCGAGGGCCTGCTTGCCCTTGTCGTCGGAGCGGCCGCTGATGACCACCGAGGCGCCGGCCTCGACGAAGGCCTCGGCGATGGCGCGGCCGATACCCCTGGTTCCGCCGGTGACGACGGCGACCTGGCCGGTGAGGTCGAACTTCATGCGGGAACTCCTGTCACGGGAAGGGTGGGAAGCAGCGAGTCCAACAGGCCTCGCTCGACGATGCACTGCGCGGACCGGCTTGCGAGCTTGCCGACGAAAGCCGTGGCCCGCTCGTTGCTGATGTCGAGCGCGCTGGAGATGACGATCGCGTAGACGAAGTTGAACAGGACGCCCAACTCGTAGTCGCGGTCGAACTCCTCGAAGTCGTAGTCCGTCACGCCCGCCTCGACCAAGGTCTGGTGGTAGAGCGCGTGGAGTTCGCTCTCGTGGTTGGCCCGGCAGTGGTCGCTCAGGTTCTGGGTCAGGAAGTAGGCCAGGTCCTGGACGCCCTTGGACTTGGCGACCGCCGACCAGTCCAAGATGACGACCGGGCGGTGGTCCTTGGCCGAACCGAACAACAGATTGTCGGCCCGGTAGTCGGTGTGCGCGAACGTCTGGTGACCCTTGACCATCGCCGCGTACAGCGCCGGCAGCCGGCTCAGATAGTCGTGCTTGGCGTCCTTGAGCCGCTGCGGCAGCTGATCGGCGAACAGGTCGACCATCGTGTCCCAGCCCGCGATGCAGCCGGCGATCATCGACTCGCGCACGAGGGGAGAGTTGGTGCTGGGGATCCAGTCCAGCGCTGGGTCCTCCACGCGGTCCCAGTATCGGGCGTGGAACCGTGCCAGCGCCTGCACGGCCGCGCGGGCCTCGTCGGCGTCGGCACCGAGGACCTGATCACCGGTGCGGTAGCCGTCGAAGTCCTCCATGAGGATCGCGTAGTCGACCGTCTCGGGCGCGTACCGGGCGAAGTACGCGCAAGGCACTTCAGGCTCGAGTTCGCGGCCCATGGTCAGGTAGAAGTTGACCTCACGCTCGTAGAGCCGGAACTTCTCCGCCACACCGCGGCTCATCGCCGACTCCGTGGCGGACTTCAGGATGAGCGAGGGCGGGCCCGCCGGGCCGTCGTACTGCACGTGCAGGCGGCTGACGGTGCCCATCATCCCGACGCCCTCGCTCAGCGAGTCGAACCGGATCGACGTCACCGTCGAGGCCGTGCCGATGACACCGGCATCGCGCAATACGCCGGTCAGCCACTGCGGCGTGACGTCACCGGGTTGGGGCGGGAAATCGAGGGGCATCGTGGTCCGACCGTTCTCTGTTCGCAGCCCGCGCGCAGATGCGCCATGGGCGACGGATATGTGACGAGTGACACAACTACGATGCCGGTGCGAACCGGCCACGTCAAGGATTTCGGCCTAGTTACTGTATTCGGGCTATGTCTATACCTTCCGCAACAACGGGAAACATGACCTGATCGTGTCTCCAGTAACGAGACACACATGCATACGACTTGTTAACTTGAGGAGCACTACATAAAGTGACGTGGAGCACGTCCGTGCGCTCCGCATTCGAAAGGCATCCCCATGGACCTGGGACTCTCTGGCCGCAAGGCCGTCGTCACCGGCGCGAGCCGCGGCCTCGGGAAGGCGATCGCCACCCAACTCGCCGACGAGGGCGTCGAGTTGGCGCTGTGCGCCCGAGGCGCCGAGGCCCTCGAGGCGACGGCGGAGGAACTGCGCTCGCGCGGGGCCACCGTCCACACCACCACGCTGGACGTCTCGGACGAATCGGCGATCGCCCCCTTCATCGAGCAGGCGGCCGTGGCGCTCGGCGGGCTCGACCTGCTGGTGTCCAACGCCTCGGTCGGCACCCAGAAGGGCCCCGAACAGTGGCTGACCAGCTTCAACGCCGACCTCCTCGCGTTCGTTCGCCTCGCCGAGGCGGCCGTCCCCCACCTCGTCCGCAGCGACGCCGGCGCGATCGTCTCGATCGGTACCACCTCCGCGTTCGACACGCTGCCCCCGACCGGGCCCAACTCGTACGGTGCCGCCAAGGCCGCAGTGACGCACCACGCGGCAGCGCTCGCCCGCTCGCTCGCCCCGCAGGGCGTCCGGGTGAACACGGTCTCGCCCGGTCCGATCGAGTTCCCCGGCGGAACGTGGGAGCGCATCAAGGAACATCGCACCGAGTTCTACGACGCGATCGCCGGCCGCATCCCGCTCGGCCACCTCGGCAGCCCCGCGGACGTCGCCCGCGCCGTCACCTTCCTGGGCAGTCCCGCCGCCGCGTACATCACCGGCGCCAACCTCGTGGTCGACGGCGGTTTCGTCAGCCGCGTCCAGTTCTGACATGGCAGCCCCGCGGACGAGCCGCGTCGTCACCCTCGCCTCACGACCCGTCGGCGATCCGGTCGCCGAGAACTTCGCGATCGTGGAGGTGCCGCTGCCCGAGCCGGGCCCCGGCCAACTGGTGATCCGCAACATCTACATGAGCGTCGACCCGGCTATGCGGGGCCGGATGGAGCCCACCGAGAAGCACTACACCACCAACTTCGAGATCGGCGGTGCGCTCGACGGCTCGGCCATCGGCCAAGTCGTCGTCGGCGCGCCGGGATTCGACGAGGGATCCTTCGTGCGGCACCGGCTCGGCTGGCGCGACATCGCGGTCGTCGACACCGCCGGCGCCGTGCTCGTCGACCCGGCGACCGCTCCCCTGCCGGACTGGCTGGGGATCCTCGGCCAGACCGGCTTCACCGCCTACGTCGGACTCGTGCGAGCCGGCGGGCTGAGCGCAGGCGACAGGGTCTTCGTCTCGGCCGCGGCCGGGGCCGTCGGCAGCGCCGCGGGCCAACTCGCGCGGCTGCTGGGTGCCGGCCGCGTCGTCGGCAGTGCCGGGGGTCCGGCAAAGGCGAGGCTGCTCGTCGAGGAGCTCGGGTACGACGCGGGGATCGACTACCGCGACGACCTGCCGGCGGAGCTCGCCGCGGCGGCGCCCGACGGGATCGACCTGTACTTCGACAACGTCGGCGGCGACCATCTCGTCGCGGCCCTCTACGCCCTGCGCGAGCGCGGCCGCGTCACTCTGTGCGGCATGATCGCCGACCTGCGCGACGGGCAGGGCTCCCCTCCGATCTCGCACCTGATCCAGGCCACGCTCAAGCGGCTGACCATCAGGGGGTTCATCGTGCGCGACCACGAGGACCTGCGGCCGGAGTTCGAGCAGCGCGTCTCAGGGTGGCTGCGCGACGGAGAGATCACGTCGCGCGCCACGATCACCGACGGTCTTGAGAATGCCGCGGACGCGTTCATCGGCATGCTCGCCGGCGGCAACATCGGCAAGGCCCTGGTGCGAATCGGCGACGACCCGTCATGACCGACGCCATCGAGAACCGCCTGTTCGCGTCGCTGGACCCGGTGCGCCTGCGCGGCAGCGCGTGCGGTCGCTGCGACACCACCACGTTCCCCGCGCAGGTGGACTGCCCGCGATGCGCCGACCGCACTATGGTCGACGTGGAGCTGCCGACCCGCGGGCGGTTGTGGACGTGGACGCTCCAGGCCTTCGAGCCGAAGGCACCCTATGTGTCGCCCGCCTCGGGCTTCGAGCCGTTCTGCGTGGGCTATGTCGACCTCGGCACGGTCGTGGTCGAGGCGCGGATCCATGCGCCGTTCGAAGTGCTGAGCGCCGGCCTGCCGATGCGGCTGGTCGCGATCGAGGTGCCCACCGGCGACGGTCCCCGCCTCTGCCACGCCTTCGTCCCGACCGAGGACGCGCCATGACCGGCGTCGCCATCGCGGGCATCGGCATGGTCCCCTTCGGGCGCCACTCCCCCGGCTACAGCGGCCGCGACATGGGAGTCGACGCCGCGCGTCGCGCCCTGGCCGACGCGCGCCTGACGTGGCCGGACATCGACTACGCCGTCGGCGGAAGCAACGTCTCGGGCAAGCCCGACACCACCGTGTCCGCGCTGGGGCTGACCGGCATACCGTTCGTCAACGTCCGCAATGGCTGCGCCACCGGCACCGTGGCGATGACCACGGCCGTCCAGGCGGTCCGCTCGGGCGAGGCCACGACCGTCCTCGTGCTCGGCTTCGACAAGCACGAACGTGGTGCCTTCGGGGCCAAGCCGGCCGACTACGGCCACGGTGACTGGTACGGCGAGGCCGGCCTCATGGTCACCACGCAGTTCTTCGCGATGAAGGCACGCCGCTATCTCGACACCCACGGGCTGCCCGACGAGATCTTGGGCCAGGTGGCCGCCAAGGCGTTCCGTGCGGGCGCGCTCAACCCCGACGCGTGGCGTCGCACGGCACTCACCGCCGAGGAGATCATGGCCGCGCGCTCCATCAATCCACCGCTGACGCAGTACATGCTCTGCTCACCCGCCGAGGGCGCGACCGCTTTGGTCCTCACGTCGGCCGAACGGGCGCGTGACCTGACCGATCATCCCGTCACGGTGGCGGCCACGTCCATGCGGACTCGCCCTTTCGGCTCGTTCGAGGTCTTCGCCAGCTGGCTGCCACCGGGTGCCGACGCCAGCCCCACCGTCGAGGCCGCCCGCACGGCGTTCGCCAAGGCAGGCGTCGCCCCGGCCGACGTTGACGTCGCGCAACTGCAGGACACCGATGCCGGCGCCGAACTCATCCACTTGGCCGAGACGGGACTGTGCGAGCACGGCGAGCAACTCGACCTGCTCGCCGCCGACGCGACCTCGGTCACCGGGCGACTTCCGGTCAACACCGACGGGGGCTGCCTGGCCAACGGCGAGCCTGTCGGCGCCAGCGGTCTGCGCCAAGTGCACGAGATCGTCGTCCAGCTGCGCGGCACGGGGGGCGACCGCCAAGTCCCCGGCCGACCGCGGGTGGGCTTCACCCACGTCTACGGCGCACCCGGCATCAGCGCCTGTACCGTCCTGACCACCTGACGATCGAGGAGCCAGCATGACGTCGATGACCGCCTTCCGTCTGACCGCCTGGGGGCAGGAGGGAGAGCTCGTCGAGATCCCTCGACCGGCGCCCGGGCCGCACGACGTGCTGCTGCGGGTCGGCGGCGCCGGCGCCTGCCAGTCCGACCTGCACCTCATGCACGAGTTCGACGCGGCGACGGCGCCGTGGGCTCCCGGCTTCGTGCTCGGACACGAAAACGCAGGCTGGGTCGCCGAGGCCGGCTCGCAGGTCCGCGGCTTCCGCGAGGGGGACGCGGTGGCGGTCATGGGCGCGTGGGGCTGCGGGACCTGCCGCCGATGCGGCGCAGGCGACGACCCGTACTGTGATGATCCCGGGGCGACGGACGCGCCCGGCGGTGGCGGCGGCCTCGGGCTGGATGGTGGGATGGCCGAGTACATGATCGTCCGCGACGCCGACCGGCACCTGGTGCACATACCCGCGAGCCTCGAGCCGTGGCAGGCCGCTCCCCTGACCGACGCGGCGCTGACCCCGTACCACGCGGTCAAGCGCTCGATGGCGAAGCTGGCCGATCCGCGATCGACCGTCCTCGTGATCGGGGTCGGGGGTCTGGGTGAGTTCGGCGTCCAGATCCTCGCCGCCCTCACCGCGGCACGCATCGTCGCGGTCGACCCGCGCGAGTCGGCACTGGCGCGCGCGACCGAGGCCGGGGCGCACCATGCACTCGCGCCCGCCGACGACGCCGGCTCACACGTCCGGGATCTGACCGCGGGCCTGGGCGCCGATGTCGTCCTCGACTTCGTCGGCAACGCGGCGACCATCGCCCTGGGCGCCTCGGTCGTGCGGCCGCTCGGCGACCTCACCCTCGTCGGCGCAGGCGGCGCCAACGCGAGCGTCGGCTTCGGGATCCTGCCCTACGAGGTTTCCGTACAGACGACCTTCTGGGGCAACCTGCACGAGTTGGCCGAGGTCGTCGAGCTCGCTGACCGCTCGATCATCAGGGCGCGAGTGACGCGTTACCCGCTGCAGGAAGCGCTCGAGGCCTACCGCGATCTCGGCGCCGGCAAAGTCGACGGCCGGGCGGTCGTCACGCCCTGACAGAGGCCTCGAGGCGACCGCCAACGCGAGACCCCAGTCGTCCATGTCCCAGAACACACATCAAATGTGGTGCCGGTGCCGGTAGACCAGTTCCAGCGTCCCGCCGTCGAGGGTGCGGCTCTCCAGAAACTCAAGGTCGAGGTTGCCCGCGCCGCGCAGGATCGGCGCGGTGCCCGTCTCGCCGCAGACCACCGGGAAGATCGTCACCTGCAGGCGGTCGATGAGACCGGCCGCGAGCAGCGCCCAGTTGAGCGACAGGCTGCCGTGGGAGCGCAACGGCACGTCGGACTCCTGCTTGAGCTGCGCCACGATGTCGGCGGCATCGCCTCGCGCGACCCTCGCGCCCTGAACGACGCGTCATCACCGAGCGCACCGAACAACGTCAGGAAGGCGACGACCGCCCCACCGTTCAGCGTGAGCAGGGGCGCGACGAGTCCTCGCTCGAATCCGGCTGCCGCTTCGTTGAGCATCAACTCGTGAGCCCGCACCGCCCGATATGCGTCGGCCGGATCGGCACTGGTCGGTCCGGACTCGGCTTCCACGGATTCAAACGTAGCCACGTCGACGTGCGGAAATCAGATGGACCGGAGCCCGTTGATCGCCACCGGTTTCTGTCGGTGCTGCCCACTAGGTTGGGTGCATGTGGGTCGTGGCTTGGGACACTGACGAGGATCACAACTTCAGCGTCGGAGGCTCGATGCATGCGGTCACGGGCGTTCTCACGCTCGAAGGACTTCAAGGAGTCCGCGTCGGCTATGGGACACCAGAACCAGGGTGGACTTGGTGATACGGAAATGGACCCTGTCCTTCATCCCTCCGCGTAGATCCAGTCCACTCCCAGGCGTCAGGAAGACTCCCGCGTGCGCGGCCATCGCGATGGCGAGAGGCGAACCGAGTTGAGGGTCTGGGACCGCATCCGGCCCGGGCCGGATCGCCCGACCCGCACGTCCATCGCCCTGGAGCTTCGCGTTCGCATCGGTCGTGGGACTGGGGCATGAGATCGGCGACACGGTCGAGATCATCCGCGTGATCGAGGACGACCGCACCAAGGTCTACGAGGACGTGGTGCACGAGCGGAACGAGGCTCTCGAACTCGCCCTGTGGACTTTCGTCTTCGTGTTCGTGATCGCGCTGCCGGTCTCCTGGCTCCATTTCTGGCTCAGCCGGTGGTGGAGAGGTCGAAGAAGCCGCGCGGACGGACCAGGAGCGCCGTCCTGACTTGGGACGAAGCGTCGCGTCGAACAGCGGGATGCACCTCGGATCGAAAGCGAGCGGTTTCTGTCGGTGCGGCTCACTAGGTTGGGTACATGACTTCGGAACTCCTCGACGGCCGGTGCGATCTG
>CAYXFT010000011.1:8871-30630 GCA_964464335.1 uncultured Aeromicrobium sp. | reverse complement strand
CGATCACCGGCTCGGTGATCGAGTAGTGGTTGCGAGTGCAGCGAGCTGGCCGCGTTTCGAGATCACCCGGACGCGCGGTCAGACCTTCGGGTCGGTGTGTTGGTGCGAGCGGTGATGCGTTGGGATCTCGGTACGCCCGCTCGTTCCTCGCGGTGCTACTCGATCACCGGCTCGGTGATCGAGTAGTGGTTGCGAGTGCAGCGAGCTGGCCGCGTATCGAGATCACCCGGACGCGCGGTCAGACCTTCGGGTCGGTCGCGCTGATCGAGACGAGCTGGGCGCCGACGACGAGGCGCTCGGTGGAGGCCCAGCGGGGGTGGCAGGTCACGAGCGTCAAGGTGCGCTGGGTGGCGGTGTCGCCCGGGTGCCCGGCCACGGGGGCCAGCACGTCGGTCGCGGTCGCCGGCAGGATCCGGTTCCACGTCACGCGGTAGGTGAACCACCCGTCGGTGTCCTCGACCACGATCGGGTCGCCGACCTTCAGTTTGTCCAGGTGCGCGAAGGGCTCACCGTGGGTCGCCCGGTGGCCGGCGACGGCGAAGTTGCCGATCTCGCCCGGCAGGGCCGTGTCGGGGAAGTGGCCCGGTCCGAGCGCCAGATCGCTGTCGTCGACGCCCTCGACCACGACCCACTCCCACTTCTTGCCCAGGGCGGGGATGTGCAGGATCGCGACCCCGTCGCCCGGGCTTCCCGGAGTGGCCGCGGCGGGGGCTTCGCCACTCGCGTGGAACCCCTCGCGCAGGTCGTTCTGCGCCGAGGAGGTCTGGTGGTCGGTCCACAACACCGTGTAGACGACGACGAGCACGAGCAGGATCCCGAGCGCGATGGCGCCCTGGGCCACCATCCGCAATGCGGACCGTGTGGGCGAACCTGCTGCGCTATCCATGAAAAGAATATATCATCGCCACATTCGTGTTCTGAAAGTTTGATGGGGAGGCGGCGGCGTCGTGACGAAGTCGATCCGACGGGTGACCGGGCGGAGCGCTGCTGCGCTGCTCATCGTAGGCACGTCGGCGGGTATCAGTCTCGGTTTCGGCGCAAGCCCTTCGGTGGCCGCCGATCCGGTGGTCCCCAGCGGCGGTTGTTGGTCCTACGTCCCCAGTGGCACGGCGCTCGACGCGGCGCCGACGACCGACCATTCGACGGACCTGGAGCCGTGGTCCGACTCCGGTGACGGTTCCGTCGCACTGGTGACCTCGGGCGCGACCGCCGTCGGTTCTCAGCGCAGCGTCACGGTCACCGTCACGGACGGACCCGTGTTGTCGGCCACGTCCGCGACCAGTGGCACGGCCTCGGTCCTGCTGTCGGTCGACGACGAGGCGCTCGCCGAGCCGATCGAGGTCCCGTTCGCGGTGGCTGCCGGTCAGCCGGTCGACGCCCTGGTCGCCAGCACAGACCTGACGGTCGCCGGCGCCGGCACCCATGAGGTCCGGCTCGACGCGATCTACTTCGACGACCCGGCTCGGAGCCTGCGCGTCGCCTGCAACGGTCAGACCGCTCACGCGGCGACGCCCGGGACCAACCCGGCGACGACGCCGAAGCGGACCGATCTGACCACCGGCTTCACGGCGGTGGCCGGCCCCACGGTCGCGATCGACTCGGTGAGCAACCAGACGGTGAAGAATGCCGGGCGCATGGGTGACGAGGTGACGATGCAGTTGGCCGGATTCGCCTCCGGCGCGGTCGCCACGATCACGTCCTGTGACTCGGCGGACGTGTGCGCGCCGCTGGCCAGTGCGATCCTCGGTGCCGACGGCGGCGCCTCGACGAAGTTCGTCATCCCCGCCTCGGCGCCCGCCACGGCCGGGACGCTCGTGGTGGACGACGGCACGACGAAGGCGTCCACGACGTTCACCGTCCTCGGGACGCAAGGCATGACGGCGGCCGAGAAGCTCACGGAGGACACCACCGCGGTGAGCCTCGTCGGCTCCGGCTGGGACCCCGATCGCGACATCGTGATCCAGGGTCACACCGGCGACTCGGGCTCGACGGCCAAGACCGGCGATGCCGCCGTCACCGTCCGCTCCGATGCGACCGGTGCCTTCTCGACCAGCTACACCGTGGCCGACGAGGACACCGTCTCGGTCATCGCGGAGCAGACCCGCACCAGCACCAGCATCGGCTCGATCTACCTCATCTCGGGCGTGATCGGCTCGGGCGCCGCGACCGAGGCAGGGTCGGGCGGCGGTTCGGGTGGCGGTTCGGGCGGCTCCACGACCGGCGGCAGCACCACCACGGGGACGACCTCGACGCCGACGTCGGACATCCCCGTGCCCACCGACATTCCGGTCGCGGGGGCGGTCCCCATCCAAGGAGGGCTGGTCCCGACGGACGTCGTGGGTCAACTCGAGATCTCCGACGTCCGCCTCGACGGTCAGGACGGGGTGGGCACGCTCTTCGGCGGCACCCCGAAGCGGACGCTGACCTTCCTCGTCGAGAACGCCGGGAAGACCGCCGTCGCCGCACCGATCGTCCGGGTCGCCGTCGGGCGGTCGTCCGACGTGGAGCCGCTGCCCGTCGCGGTCCCGATCGGGGACCTGGCCGTGGGCGGCCGCGTGGTCGTGTCGGTGCCGGTCGAGCTCCCGCCGGCCGCGTTCGGGAAGTACCACGTCGTCGCCCAGGTCGGCGACGACCCCGCAGGTGCGTTCGACGTGGCCTGGACCTCGTACCCGTGGGGATTGCTGGCACTCGACGCCGTCGGCCTGGCGCTGCTGATCGCGGGGGTCGGGACCCGGGTGGTCCTGCGCCGGCGTGCCGACGCGGCCGCAGTGCCGACCCCGGTGGCCGAGGCCGATGCCGACGCGATCGTCGACCTCGCGGCCGCCGAGCGGTGGTGGGCGTCCCGGGGAGACGCCTCAGAGCCGCGAGCGTCCTGACAGCAATCCAGATATCGTATATTCTTAACTTTCATCGACGAGGGAGAAGCGTGCGCACAACGAGGAGATGGTCCCGGGATCGCTCGGCCCTGCTGCGCCTCACCGGTGTGGCCGCGGCCGTTGCGCTGGTCGTCGCCGGGTGCGGCACCTGGATGCCCGGCGGCAACACCACCGACCTCGTGGCGGACGCGAGCGGACCTGATGGTCCCGGCGTCACCGCCGACGCCGTCACGGTGGACTACATCGCGGTCGACCTCGACGCCGTCAAGAAGCTGACCGGCTTCAACACCGCCTCCGTCGGCGACCAGAAGGCCCAGGTCAAGGCCCTCGCCGACTGGGTGAACGCGAACGGTGGCATCGGCGGGCGCAAGATGAAGGCGAACTACCGGCTCTACGACGCGCAGACCGACTCCCCGGCCGCCGAGGAGCAGCTCTGCAACCTGGTCACGCAGGACGACAAGGCCTTCGCCGTCGTCATGACCGGGCAGTACCAGACCAACGCGCGACCGTGCTACACCGACCGCCAGACGTTGGTCCTCGACGCCTCGCTCTACGCGATGAGCCAGGACTACCTCGACGACGCCTCTCCCTACCTGTGGACGGCCAGCTTTCCCGAGTACCACGCGTTCGTCCGCTCCTTCGTGAGGGTGCTGGGCGAGCAGGACTTCTTCGAGGGTGAGAAGTCGGTCGGCCTCGTGGCTGCCGACTCGCCGCTCAACCGGAGCACGATCGAGGACCTCGCGGTGCCGCTGCTGAAGAAGGCGGGCGTCACCCCGGTCGTCTCATGGGTCGACACGACCGACACCGGCTCGTTGTTCGAGGGGCTGACCCAGGCGGCGGTGACGTTCCGCAGCAAGAAGGTCGACCGCGTGATGTTCCTCGGCGGGTCGCGGCTGGCCAGCGTGTTCGCGAGCGTCGCCGCGACACAGGACGGGTTCACGCCGCGCTACGCGATCTCCAGCTTCGACAACCCGACGTTCTTCGTGAACAACCCCGACACGATCCCGGCCGGCACGATGGACGGGATGGTCGGGATCGGCTTCCACCCGCCGCAGGACGTTCCCGACGAGGAACTGCCGTTCCCCACTGCCGCCGCCGAGAAGGAGTGCCTGGCGATCTACAAGGCCGCGGGCATCACGTTCCCCACGCGCGAGGCGGCCCGGGTGGCGCTCCCGTACTGTGACGCGACCAGGCTGCTCAAGCTCGGCGCCGACAACGTCGCCGCGGACGCCAGTTTCAACGCCGCCGCGTGGGCCGACGCCGTCGACGCGAACGGCAGCGATTTCCAGACCGCGTCGGGCTTCGGCAACGAGCTCGGCGACGGCGGGCGCGCGGCGTCCGGCGCCTATCGCGTCCTGAAGTACGACGAGGACAAGGGTCATTTCGTGTACGTCGGCCCTGAGGTGCCCCTCGATGAGAAGTGACGTGGCCGGGGCGCCCGCGCTGTCCTGCAGCGGGATCCGCGCCTCCTACGGTCCGGTCCAGGTGCTCTTCGACGCCGGACTGCGGGTCGACGAGGGCGAGATGGTCGCCCTGCTCGGCCCCAACGGCGTCGGCAAGAGCACGCTGCTCAAGGTGATCGGCGGCCTGCTGCGCCCCGATGCCGGCACGGTCCACCTCGGTGGTGTCGACGTCACGACCCTGGCTCCGCGCAAGCGGGTGGCGCACGGCCTGTGCCAGGTCGTCGGTCAGGCCACCTTCCCGTCGCTGACCGTCGCCGAGAACATCGCGATGCACGCCTACGGGGCGCCCGACCGACGGTGGGCCAAGGAAGCGAGCGAGGCCGCGTTGGCGGTCTTCCCGCGACTGGCCGCCCGTCGCGACCAGCCCGCCTCCAACCTGTCCGGCGGCGAGCGCCAGATGCTCGCCCTCGCCAAGGCGATCGTCGTGGACGCCCGCGTGATCGTGATCGACGAGTTCTCGCTCGGGCTGGCGCCCGTGGTCGTCGGCGGACTGATGGAACTGGTCCGCCGGCTCAACGCCCGCGGCAGCGCCATCCTGCTCGTCGAGCAGTCGGTCAACGTCGCGCTGTCGCTGGTCGACCGCGTCTACATGATGGAGAAGGGCGAGATCATCGCCGAGGAGCGCGCGTCCGTCCTGGCCGCCGACCCCGAGCGGGTGCAGGCACTGATGCTCGGCGGCCACGCCGACGCCCACGGGATGAGCGCGTGATGGGCGGCTTCGACTTCGGCGTCGACCGCCTCGTGATCGGCCTGTTCACCGGCCTGACGTACGGCATGCTCGCCGTGGGTCTGGTGCTGGTCTACCGCTCGAGCCGGTTCGTGAACTTCGCCCACGGCGCGGTCGGGGCGTTCGGCGCCTCGGTGCTCGCGCTGCTCGTCGGCGACTGGGGAGCGCCGTACTGGGTCTCCCTCGTGGTCGCGATCATGGTGGCCGCGCTGCTGTCCGCGATCGTCGAGATCCTCGTGGTCCGACGCCTCGACGGACGTCCGAGCATGGTCGGCATGATCGCCACGCTGGGTCTGTCGCAGTTGATCCTGGTGATGGCGCTGCTGATCAACAGCGACGGCGTCAGCGGATTCACCTTCCCCAAGCCGACGGGCCTGCCGACGTTCACCATCTCGTCGCTGCCGATCGGTACGCCGTACGTCGCCATGCTGATCCTCGCGCCGGTCCTGCTGGTCGTGCTCGGCTGGTTCCTGCGCTACCACCGCCTGGGCATCGCGATCCGGGCTGCCGCCGACGATCCCGACATCGCCGCGCTCGAGGGCATTCCCGCGCGCTGGATGGCGACGCTGGCCTGGGCGATCGCCGGTGGCATCGCCGCGTTCTCGGCCATCCTCGTCACGCCCACCACCGCGGGGGCGGGCATGGAGGGCCTCGGCCCGGACCTGTTGCTCAAGGGCCTCGCCGGTGCCGTCATCGCCCGGATGACGTCGATCCCGATCGCGATCGGCGCCTCGCTGGGCATCGGCGTGATCGAGCAGTTCCTGCTCTCGAACCCCGACACGGCCGGCCTGGTCACCGTCGTGATCGCACTCATCATCGTGGTCGCGCTGCTGCGCCAGCCCGCCCTGGGTCGCTCCGGCCAGGACAAGGGCCGTTGGCGCCGGGTCGTCCTGCCGCCGCTGCCGCCGGCCTACCGCACGGTGCGCAGCATCGTCTGGCTGCCCCGCGTCAGCGTCGCGGTCGGCGTCGTCGTCGCGTTCGGGCTGGCCTGGGTCGTCAGCAACGACACCGCCTCGGTCCTGACGCAGGTCGCCGGCTACACGCTGGTCGGCCTGAGCGTGGGACTGCTGACCGGACTCTCGGGCCAGCTCTCGCTGGGCCAGTTCGCGTATGCCGGCATCGCGGCCGCCGCCTCGATCCACGTCGCCGCGGCGACCGGCAGCTTCCTGTTCGGGATGCTGTGCGGCATCGTCTCGGGGGCGATCGCCTCGGCGCTGGTCGCGATCCCGGCGATGCGACTCAAGGGCCTGGCCCTGGCCGTCTCGACGCTGGCCTTCGCGCTGGCCACCTCGGGCTGGCTGCTGCGTCAGGAGCTCTTCCTCGGAGACGGCGTCGCCCCGGCGAAGCCGACCTGGTGGGGCTACCCGTTGACGTACGCCGTCGACTACTACCTCTTCGCCGTGGTCGCGCTGTGCGTCGGCGTCTGGGTCACGAACAATCTGCGCCACGGCGGCTTCGGCCGGGTCCTGCAAGCGCTGCGCGACAACGAGAACGCCGCGCGGGCGCTCACCGTCCCCAACCGTCGGCGCTTCATGCAGCTGTACGCCACCTCCGGTGCGCTGGCGGGACTCGGTGGCATCGTCATCGGGCACGGCCAGTCGCAGTTGACCGTCAACTCGTTCCCGGCGGACGCCTCGATCGATGTCGTCGCGCTGACCGTGATCGGCGGCCTGACCGTCACGCTCGGTCCGCTCGTCGGTGCGCTGCTGCTCATCGGCATCCCCGGCCTCGTCGGGATGAGCACCGTCGGACAGGCGGTGCTCGCCGTCACGTGGCTGCTGGTCGTGATCTTCCTGCCCGACGGCATCGGCGGAGTCCTGATCGGTGGTCGCGACCGGGTCTACGACTGGCTCGCCCGTCGCGCCGGCCTCGATCCGCTGCGCGAGCGCCACGGTGTCGGCGACCCGAGCCGGGCCGCCTCGCCGCTGCGCGCCCACCCGCGGCTCGACAAGCTCGACGCCGCCGCGCCGGCGGTCCCGGGCAGTGGTCCGATCCTCGCCGTCCACGGCGTGGGCCGCCGCTTCGGTGGCGTCGTCGCCGTCGACCAGGTCAGCTTCGAGGTCGCCCCGGGCGAGATCCTCGGTGTCATCGGCCCGAACGGCGCCGGCAAGACCACGTGCTTCGAGATCGTCGCCGGGTTCACCAGCCCTGACGCGGGCCGGATCGTCTTCGACGGCATCGACGTCACGGCGGCCACGCCCGAACAGCGCGCGGGCGAAGGACTCGTCCGGTCGTTCCAGGACGCCGCGCTGTTCCCGACACTGACGGTCCACGAGACGGTCATGGTGGCGCTGGAGTCGGTCGAGCCGACCCAGTGGTGGACCTCGGCGCTCGGCATCCGGTCGGCCGAGCGGGACAAGGCCGCCGCGGCCGACGAGATCATCGAGCAGATGCGCCTGACGCGGTATGCCCGCCACGCCGTCGGCGAGCTCTCGACCGGCACCCGCCGCGTCGTCGAGATCGCCTGCATGCTGGCCCTGAAGCCGCGCGTCCTGCTCCTCGACGAACCGTCGGCCGGCATCGCCCAGAGCGAGTCCGAGGCCCTCGGTGACCTGCTGCTGGCGATCCGCGAGGAGCTCGGCACGACGATGGTGATCATCGAGCACGACCTGCCGCTGCTCTCACGCCTGTGCGACCGGATGGTCGCCATGAACCTCGGTCGGGTGATCGCCAGCGGCACGCCTGACGAGGTGCGCAACGATCCCGCCGTCGTGACGTCGTACCTGGGCGCCGACCAGGCCGCGATCCACCGCTCCGGTGCACATCTGGGTGAACTCGACCCCGATGCGCCCACCCTGACCGACATCCAGCCGATGCCGACCCGATGAAGGAGACCGACGTGACCCGTCACGTGACAAGGGCGCACCCGAGTACCGCGGTGACCCGCCGCCTGCTCGCAATCGCGGGCGCGTTCGCCCTGCTGATCCTCGCCGCCGCCCCCGGCTACGCCGCTCCGACCCTCCAGGTCAGTGCCACGTCCAAGTTGACGGACGGGCAGACGATCACGATCTCCGGCGCCGGGTTCGCGCCCAACCTCTCCAACATCGCGATCGGCCAGTGCGTCAAGGGCTACACGGGTCCGGCCGACTGCAACACCAGCGGCGGGGCGACCTTCAAGAACGCGGATGCCTCGGGCAAGGTCTCCAGCTTCACGATCGTGGTCAAGGAGAAGTTCGGCACTCACGACTGCACGAAGGAGGAGTGCGTGATCGCAGGTGCGCCGCTCCCCACCTCGTCCGACGCCGCGACGGTGAAGGCGAACACCTACGTCGTCCCCATCTACTTCGGTGACGCGGGCCCGGCGCCCACGGCCGCCCCCACCTCGGCCGCCCCGGCGCCGCCGGCGGCGACCACGATGGCGACCGGCCTGTCGACGACCTCGGCCGCCACGGTCACCACCCCGGTCACGCCGACCGACGCCAACGGAGCGGCCGGGTTCCTGCTGCTCGGTGCCGGCGCCCTGATCGCGGGTGGGGTGGGGATCATGCTGCTGGTCCCGCGTCGCGACCGGACGGGGGCGACGTCATGATCAGGCTCCGTTCCGCGCTGGTCGCCCTGGGTGCGCTCATCATCGCGCTGACCGCTCTGGGTCCCTGGTCGGGCACGACGCCGAGCGCGTCCGCCGCCACCGGCGACGCCTCGGCGGCGGTCGCATTCAGCTGCAAGATCGGCGACTTCCCGGCGTACGCCTGGAATCCGACCGTCACGGTCTCGGCCGTGCGTCCCGCCGGCTCGGCGACGGTGACCGTCACCGGACACACCACCGACATGGCGGGAGCGTCGCCGGTTCCGCTGGACTACGAGGCCACGACCAGCATGAAGCTGGACCTGTCCGGAACGGCGCTCACCACGACCGGCTCGGGCCGCGTGAAGACCACGGCGCCATACGCCACGTTCGCGGTGCCGGACACGACGGGGACGTTCGTGTCCTCCGCGGCCGACGTCGTCGTCACGGTGTCCTCGTTCGGTTTCGTCGTGGACCCGAACGGCCTGAAGATGTCGGGCACCTGCACCCCCACCGGCAGCTCCGCGCTCGGGACCATGACCATCGTGATGGGCACCGTGCCGACCCCGACCCCGACGCCGACCACGATCACCTCGGCGACCGCGAAGCCCACGGCCACCCCCACGGCCACCGAGTCGACCGGCGACGACACCGGAACGCCCGCACGCGGCAAGGTCACCTTCACCTGCGTGCTCAACCCGCTCGGCAGCAAGTTCTCCTACCCGGCCACGATCACGGTTGCGGGGTACCGCACCGATCCGGCCGACGACGTCACGTTGTCGGCCACGATGACGAACCTGCCCGGCATCGCGCCCGTGCCGATCGACGGCACGATGAACGTGGCGCTCGGACTGACGGTCGGCGGCACCAAGACGACCCTGACCGGCACCTCGCACGTGACGGCGGCTCCGAAGCAGTCCGTCGCGGTTCCGACGCTGACGGGCAAGGTCGCGGCCGATGGCAACGAGCTCAAGGTGCTCGCCCAGTCGTTCACCTTCGACTTCCCCGACATGAGCATCGATGCCGCGTGCACGGCCTCGGCCACCGTGGGCACCTTGGTCGTCGGCACCGAGGCGGCGTCGAGCGGCGTCAGTGACGGTTCGTCCGGAACCCTGCCCGCGACGGGAGCGAACCACCTGGCCGCCATGCTCGCGTGGGCGGCAGGACTGGTCGCGTTGGGCGCCGCCGGCCTCGTGATGCTGCGCAGGACGGCTCGCTGACCCTCGCGTCTCCGGGTGGGCGGTGACGTGGCCACCACCCGCAGTGTCTGCGTGGTGGCTACGTCACCGCCCCGGGCGGGCGCTCAGTACTCGAACGAACGGGAGGCGCTGAAGCCGGTGGCCTCGAGGGCCGCGACCGAGATCGGCGCCGAGGGAGCGGCGATCTCGCCGCGGTACTCCAGCGGAGGCAGACCGGCCTCGGCGCTGATCCGGTCGAAGAGATCCGCGTTGCGCGGGCCGGCCTCGGCGTGTGTCAGGTGGAAGACCCCGCTCAGTCGTGCATCGAGCGCGTGGACGATGGCGTCGGCCGCGTCCTCGACGTGGAGCCGGTACAGCAACGCGTCGGCCGAGAACGGCACCGAGCCACCGAGGTACTGGTGCGCCATCGCGACCTTCTGCTCGATCGGCGGGTCGCCGGCCCCGAAGATGTCCCCGCAGCGGAAGACCACCGCGCGGTCTCCTGCCGCGAGGTAGGTGCGCTCCATCGCGAGGAAGTTGCTCGGGCTCGGATCGCTCGACGCGGTCACCGGCGATGACTCGTCGATGAGCTCGAGGTCGTTGGCCGCGTCCCCGTAGACGGACAAGGACGAGAGCGCCACGAGCCGGGTCGACGGGCTGGTCGTGGCGACCACGTTCTCCGCGGTCCGGACCAGCACGTCGTGGTAGGTCGCCGCGCGACCCTCGGGGGTCATCGAGGTCTGGGCGGACGGGCCGGCGGTGATCACCACGGCGTCCATGCCGGCCACCGCGGCGGCGACGGCATCCGCATCGGAACCGCGGACCACGACGGCCTTGCCGAACGTCTCGACCAGCGTGGCGACCTTCTCCGCGCTCGTCGCGGTCACGGTGACGTCGTCGCCACGCTCGAGCAGGCGCGAGGCCACGGCGGAACCGACCAGGCCGGCGCCGATCACCAGGACCTTCATGCGACGCCGCCCTCGCGGAGTGCGGCGATCTGGCCCAGGCCCGCGCGCGTGGCGACGAGCTCGTCGACGCGATCCGCGCCGAGGAACTTCTTGGAGAGCTCGTTCATGGGGTCCAGCGTGTAGCCGTAGGTGCGCACGAGGTGATCGCGCTCGCGCAGCGCGGCACGCTCCTCGACGGGCACGGGCGTGGCGTCGCGGACCCAGCCCAGCCACGTGTCGACCCGCTCCAGGACCGAGGCGCGCAGGGTCGCCACGACGTCCTCGGAGCGCTCGGCCATGTAGGAGTTCGCGACGGGGGAGTTGAAGGCGCGCATGTAGGTGCCGTGGCTGACCGACCACGTGAACCGGTCGTCACCGCGCAACTGCAGCCACGAGCCGTTGAGCGGCTCGTAGTACCGCTGGACGTAGTCGACGTCCGTCATCGGGTCGCGCCGCGGCACCAGGTCGCTGAAGTGGAAGATCTGCGGCACCGTGCCGAACACGATGACCAGATGCGGCACGTCGATGTGCGGGCCCAGCCAGACCTGCAGGTTCATGTCGAGGATCGAGGCCTTGCGGTTGCCGATCCAGGAGTGGACCAGCCACTCGACGCCCGCATCTGCATCGCCGACATAGGGGTTGAGCGAGCCCTCGTAGCCACCGTCGTCGGTGGTCCAGTAGTCCAGGCCCTCCCCGGACGGGTGGGGCGTCACCGCCAGTTCGGCGGTGATCCGGTCCTTGGCCTCGCTCAGGATCCCCCAGAACGCCGCCCACAACTCCGAGCTGTCGACATCGGGGGCTTCGGCCAGGAACTCGTGAATCGTCTTGGTCTGCACGCTATTGCTCATACGAAGACGATACTCATATATGATCTATTCTGACAGGAGGTTGAGCGATGATCGTCGTGGTGAGCCAGGCGTGGACCAAGCAGACCGAGGAAGACGCTCAGGCGTACATCGCGCTGAACGAGGAGTTCGGCCGGTTCTTCCGGACCCATCCGGGCTTTCGCGGTCGTCGCCTCGTGCGCGGTCGGGAGAACCCTTGGCACTTCACCCACCTGCGCTTCTTCGACACCGTCGAGAGCTACGAGGAGTGCACGACTGCCGAGGGGTACGTCGAGCACACCGTCGCGATGTACGAGCACCTCGAGCCCTACGACTCCTACCCCCGTGAGTACCTCGACGTCGTCATCGACGAGGTCGCGGACGGGAGCGCGCGATGACCACCTACGTCCTGCTCCACGGAGCCTTCCGCGGCGGCTGGGCCTGGCGCCGGGTGCGCCCGTTCCTCGTCGCTGCGGGCCATGACGTGCATGCCCCGACCCTGGCCGCCGACGCCGCCGGACTCCACGCGTGGGTCGACCAGATCACCTTCTTGCTCGACGTCGAGGACCTCGCCGACGTCGTCCTGGTGGGCCACAGCCAGGCCGGCATCGTGGTGCACGAGGTCGCCCGGGTCGCGTCCGACCGACTGCGCGGCATCGTCTACCTCGACGCCGCCGTCCCCGATCCGGGGGAGCGTGCCGTCGACATCGCGGCGACGCCCCCGGACGACGCCCTGCTGCCGCCCCGGGACACGGCGATCCCGCCGCGCCGGCTCGAGCCGGCCGGCGACCTGGATGCCGCGACCGCCGCCTGGATGAACGCCCGCCTGGCCCCGACCCCGTTCGCGCCCTCGCTCGATCGCGCCGGAGCGGACCCCACGGTCGCCGCGACCTTCGCCTTCTTCGCCGACACCCCGGCGCTGTACCCCTGCGGCACGACGCGTGCCCGGCTGGACGACCGCGGGACGCCCTACGTCGTCCTCGACGGCGGCCACGACGCGCCGCTGACCCACCCCGAACCCGTGGCCGAGCTGCTGCTCGGCCTCGCCGTGTGAGACACCGAGACAGAGAAACGGACGAACCGACGTGACTGTGCGTGAAGGCTGGCAGGGCCGCTACTTCGAGGACTTCGAAGTGGGTGACATCTATCAACACCCGCTCGGGCGCACCGTGACCGAGTACGACAACATCTCGTTCTCGCTGCTCACGATGAACAGCAACCAGATGCATTTCAACAGCGAGTACGCGGCCAAGTCCGAATTCGGCAAGCCGCTGGTCGTCTCGACCCTCACGGTCGCGATCGCCGTCGGGCAGTCCGTCACCGACCTCACCCAGAACGCCTTCGCCAACCTCGGCTGGGACGAGATCCGCATGACGCACCCGGTCTTCGCCGGTGACACGCTCTACAGCGAGTCCCTCGTGCTGGAGAAGCGCGAGTCCGACAGCCGCCCCCACGCCGGCATCGTGACGGTCAAGACCCGCACGCTCAACCAGGACGGCGCCGAGGTCTGCTCCTTCAAGCGCACCTTCTACGTCTACCGCACCGGCGCCCAGCAGCTCGAGGGCATCTTCCCGGTCGGCGAGCGCCCGCTCGAGGCCTGAGCGACCGATGACGATGCGGATCACCTTCGCGCCCTGGGGCGAGACCTTGGCCGAGCTGGCCGACGCCTCCGCCCGGGCCGAGCGCGCGGGCGCCGAGGCCATCTGGGTGCCGGAGCTGCACCGCAGCGCCACCGTGACGGCCGCCGCCGTGATCGGCGCGACGACGAGGGTCCAGGTCGGTACCGCGATCACGCTGGCGTTCACCCGCAGCCCGATGGTGACCGCGTTGGAGGCACTCGACCTCGACGAGCTCTCCGGTGGCCGATTCGTGCTGGGCCTGGGCACCGGCGTGCAACGACTCAACGAGGACTGGCACCACGCGCGCTGGGGCAAGCCGGTCGGGCACCTCACCGAGACGGTCCGCAACATCAGGGCCTTCGTCGCCGGTGCCACGACGGGGGAGCCGATCGAGTTCGACGGCGAGTTCGAGCCGATCCGCCTGCGCGGCTATGAACGCCCCTACCCGGTGCAGCGCACCGAGCTGCCGATCTACCTCGCCGCGATGGGTCCGGCGATGACCCGGCTGGCCGGCCGGATCGCGCAGGGCTGGATCAGTCACGAGCTCTGCTCCCCGGCCTTCCTCGCCGAACGGGCCCTGCCCGAGATCGAGGCCGGTCTGGCCACCGCCGGGCGTCAGCGCAGCGACATCGATCTCGTCGTCTCGGCCTGCTGCTCGGTCGATCCCGACCCGGACGTGGCGATCGACCGGGTCCGAGGTCACGTCGGCTTCTACGCCAGCGTCCGGACCTACGCCGACTTCTTCGCCTTCCATGGACTGGCCGACGGGCAGCAGCGCGTCATCGATGCCTTCCGCTCCGGCAAGGGTGCCGAGCACCTGGCCGCCGCCGTCACTGCGGAGATGGTCGACGCCATCACGCTCAACGGTGACCGCGACCGGGTCGCCGAACAGCTCACCGCCTACGCGGGGCTCGCCGACTCGGTCAAGCTCTCCGCTCCCACGCACGGCCTCACCCCGGCGCAGATCCGCGCCGGCCAGGACGAGGTCATCGCCCTCATCGCAACCCTCACAGGAGGCCGGCCATGAAGCCGCTCGCAGACATCCGGATCATCTCGCTGGAGCAGTACGGCGCCGGCCCGTTCGGCAGCGTCCACCTGGCCGACCTCGGCGCCGAGGTGATCAAGATCGAGGACCCGAGCGTCGGCGGCGACGTGGGCCGCTACGTGCCGCCGTACTTCGACGGTGAGGACTCGCTGTTCTTCGAGACGTTCAACCGCAACAAGCAGTCGATCTCGCTCGACATCAAGACCCCCGAGGGCCGTGCCGTCTTCGAGGACCTGGTCCGGAATGCCGACGCCGTCTACTCCAACCTGCGTGGCGACGTCCCCGAGAAGATCGGGATCACCTACGACCAGCTCAAGCACCTCAACCCGGCGATCGTGTGCTGTTCGCTGACCGGCTTCGGGATGACCGGGCCGCGCAAGAACGAGCCGGGCTACGACTACGTCCTGCAGGGACTCGCGGGCTGGATGGAGCTCACGGGCGAGCCCGACGGGCCGCCGACCAAGTCGGGTCTGTCGCTCGTCGACTTCTCCGGCGGGTACGTCGCCGCGCTGGCGCTGATGGCCGGTCTGCACGCCGCGAAGCGGGACGGCATCGGGATGGACTGCGACGTCTCGCTCTACGACACGGCGATGGCGATGCTGACCTACCCGGCGACGTGGCACCTGAACGCCGGCTACCAACCGCAACGCACGAGCCACTCCGCGCACCCGTCCCTCGTGCCGTTCCAGGCCTTCGAGGCCGCCGACGGCTGGTTCGTCGTCGGCTGCGCGAAGGAGAAGTTCTGGGGCCGGCTCGCCACCGCGCTCGGTCATCCGGAATGGGCCCAGGAGGGGTCGCCGTACGCGACGTTCTCGTTGCGCCAGCAGCACCAAGACGAACTGACCGCGACGATGGACGCGATCTTCGCGACCGAGTCGGTCGACCACTGGCTGAGCATCTTCTACCCGGCCGGGATCCCCTGCGGGCCGATCAACGACGTCGAGCAGGCACTCAAGGACGAGCACCTGAGCGCGCGGAACATGCTCGTCGAGACCGAGCACCCGCACTACGGCACGGTCACCCAGCTCGCCTCGCCCGTGCGGGTCGGCGCCGAGCCGCCCACCTACCGGCGCGCCCCGCGACGCAACGAGCACCTCGTGTCCGTGCTGACCGAGGTCGCCGGGTACGACGCGGCCAGGATCGCCGAGCTGCGTGCGGCCGGGGCCTTCGGAGCCGAGAACGCCTGATGTCCGATCTGTTCGCACCCGCGTTGGCCGCCTGGGCGGTCGCTGACCTCGGCGTCCCCCCGGCCGAGGTCACCGCCGCCGCGCTGCGCCACCTCACGGACGGGTTCGGCACGGCCGTCGCCGCCGTCCGGGCGGGTGCGGCCGATCCGGCGATCACCGTCGCGCGAGGTCTCGGTGGCCCGACCGAGGCGACGATCCTCGGCGGCATCGACCGGGTGTCGGCACCGGCGGCCGCCCTGGCCAACGGAACCCTCGTGCACGCGCTGGACTTCGACGACACCCACGCAGGTGGACTCGTGCACGCGACCGCCGTCGTCCTGCCCGCCGCCGTCGCGGTGGGGGAACAGACGGGCGCGACCGGGCAGCAGGTCGTCGAGGCTGCGATCGTCGGCTACGAGATCGCCTGTCGTGTCGCAGCTGCCGCGCCGAACGGGTTCCATGCCGGCGGACTGCACGCCACGATGGTCGCCGGGGTGTTCTCCTCCGCGGCGATCGCCGCGCGACTCATGGGGCTCGACGCGGTCACCACCACCCACGCGCTCGGCATCGCCGGCAGCCAGGCCGGCGGGCTGCTGGCCTTCCTCGCCACCGGTGCCAGCACGAAGCAGCTGCACCCGGGCCTGGCCTCCCAGTCGGGGATCCTCGCGGCCCGGCTCGCCGCCGCGGGCGCGACCGGACCCGAGACCGTCTTCGACGGACCGCACGGGGTCTACGAGGCACTGGCTCCCGCCGCGCTCGGCCGCGGTGCCGTCGATCGCACCGTCCTGCTGCGTGGCCTCGGGGGATCGCACCCCGACGACTGGGAGATCACCCGGATCGGGATCAAGCCGTGGCCCGCCTGCCAGCTCTCCCACGCGACGATGGCCGCGGCCGCCGACGCGCTGGCCCGGGCCGACGTCGGCGCCGACCGGATCGTCGCCGCGGACGCGTTCGTCCACCCGGACTCGGCCGCCGTCGTGTGCGCCGCGGACCGCGACCTGGCCCATCCGGTCAGCGCGTACGCCGCCAAGTTCTCGCTGCCGTGGAGCGTGGCCGCGCTCCTGGTCGACGGCGCCGTCGGCGTGCAGACCTACGACGCGAGCCAGTTGGCGCGCGCCGACATTGCCGATCTCGCCGCCCGTGTCTCCTGGCGGGTGCGCCCGACCGACGGGGTCGCGGCGGATGCCGCCGGCGACGTCGTCCTCACGCTGGCCGACGGCCGGACGGTCGCCGGGCACGTCGACCGCAGTCCCGGCGGCGGCAGCGACCCCTTGGGCGACGAGGCACTGCTGACCAAGTTCCGCGGCAACGCCGGCCCGGTCGCCGATCGGCTCGCCGACGCGATCCGCGGTCTGCCGACCGCTCCCGACCTGACCGACCTGCTGGAGGCCCTGCGATGACCCTGACCGCGATCAAGCCCACGGAATTCCCGTGGTTCCCGTACGAGGGCTTCACGTTCTGCCTCGGCCTGACCGAGGGCGACCACGCGTGGACCTCCGGCCACACGTCCGGCCGTCAGGACCCCGCACTGGGCAAGATGACCGTCAACGGCACCATGACCGAACAGGCCGAGATCGCCTACGCCAAGTGCCTCGCGATCCTCGAGGCCGCCGGCTTCGGACCGCAGGACGTCACCCGGGTGACCGAGAACATCACGAAGGCCGGGCTGCCGGCGTATGACGACGCGGTCGCCGTCCGGACCCGGATCTTCGGCGACCGGCCGACGGTCCGCACGGTCGCGGTCGAGCGGTTGGTCCGGCGCAACGCCTGGATCGAGGTCGAACTGCACGCCACGAAGGGCGGGGGCGCGCAACTGGCCTCGTCAGCCGCGGGTGTGATCACCGAGGGCCCAGACGGGATCGTCTACCTGCCGACCGTCCTGCCGATCGACGCGTCCGGCGAGGTCGTCTTCCCCGGCGACTTCGTCGCGCAGTACCGCTACGTGCTGGAGCAGGCCGGGACCTTGCTGGAGTCGGTCGGCCTGACCCTCGGCCATGCGGTCACGACCTTCGACTACTCCACCCCCGAGACCCGCGACGTCTATCGCAAGACGCACTGGGTCCGCAAGGAACTGCTCGGCCAGAACGAGGGCGGTGTCTTCCCGTGTGCCGGCGGCATCCTGATGAGCGAACTGCACGCCCCGGGCGTCATGGTGGCGATGGACGTCACCGCCTCGCGGCTCCCGCTGGAACTGGTGAACCCGGGCTGGTCGCGCTACGAGACCCTCACCTACGCGCCGGGGATCCGGGCCGGCCGGATGCTGTTCATGTCCGGTTTCGCCTCGCTCGACATGGAGACGCAGGAGGCGCTGCACGACGGCGACCTCGGCAAGCAGGCCGAGGTCACCTACGGCGCGATCGTGCACCTGCTGGAGTCCGAGGGGCTGGCGGTCACCGACCTGCTGGAGACGACCGAATACTGCGTCGAGTCCTACGTCGGCGACTACAAGGCGGTGGCCGACGTCCGTGAGCGCCTGCTGAGTGCGCCGTGGCCCGCCTCGACCGGCGCCCTGTGCCACTCGCTGCTGCGTCCGGAGTTCGGCCTCGAGGTGTTCCCGACCGCCCTCTACCCGGTCGACCACCCGCGGGTCACGGGGGTCTGACATGACGAACTCGCTGCTCACCGACGAGGTGCTGGCCCTGCGTGGCCGCACCGTCACGTACACCGCCCCCGAGCCGGCGGGGGCTGCCGCCGGTCGCTACTTCGGTCTCGCGATCGGCGATGACAACCCGCTCTACCGCGATCCTGAGTTCGCCCGCGCCCAGGGTCTGGCCGGGGTCACGTGGCCGCTCACGCTGGTCTGCGAGACGAACCAGTACGCCGGCCTGCCGATGGACCCCGAGGGATACGCCGGGCACACGTGGGGACTCCACCTGCCCGGCACCCGGCAGGTGCGCGGCGGCAACCGCTACGTCTTCCATCGGCGGATCCGGCCCGACGACGTCATCGTGGCCACCTGGTCGATCGACGAGGTGGCCGGCAAGGTCACCGGCTCGGGCAACGAGATGGTGATCATCACGTCCACGGCCCGCTACGCCACCGAGCAGGGCGAGCCCTTGGCCGAGAACACCGAGACGATCATCTTCGTCGGGCTGGAGAAGCAGGCATGAGCACCGTGATCTCGGTCGGCGACGCCGTCCCGCCGTTGGAGCGGACCATCACCCAGGTCGACATGGTCGCCTACGCGGGCGCCACGTGGGACTGGCACCGGCTGCACTACGACACGGCGTACGCCGCCGACAAGAAGCTGCCCGGCCCGATCGTCGACGGTCAGGTCTACGGCGCGCTGCTCGTCGAGATGCTGCAGGACTGGCTCGGTGCGCAGTCCTTCGTGCGAGAGCTGGACTTCACGTTCCGCAACCTCGTCTTCGCGGGGGAGACCCTGCGCTGCTCCGGCGAGGTCACGGCCGTGCACGACGACCGGATCGAGGTCACGATGGCCGTCGTCGTCGTGGGGGAGGACGGCACCGACGCCCGTGCGGCCGCCGCCCCGTGCCGAGCGGTCGTGCTCGTGGGGCAGGCGGACGGACCGGGGGCTGCCGGATGAGCACGGGCGTGGCGATCGTCGGTGCCGCGGAATCCGACCTCGGCTCCACGGGCCTGTCCATCCTGGGCCTGCAGACCCAAGCGGTCACCCGGGCGCTCGCCGATGCCGGACTCACCCTGGCCGACGTCGACGGGATCGCCACCACCGGCGTCGCCCGGTTCTCCGCGACCCAGTTGGCCGACCACCTCGGGATCGTGCCCACGTGGACCGACTCGACCTACGCCGGCGGCAGTGCGTTCGAGATGTTCGTCGCCCGCGCCGCGCAGGCGATTCGTGACGGTCAGGCGACCTGCGTGGTGATCTCGTTCGCCTCCAACCAGCGCTCGGCGAAGTCGCGACGCCTCGGCGGTGTCTTCGAACCGTGGACGCCCGAGGCGCAGTTCGAGGAGCCGTACGACCCGCTCTACCCGGCGTCGTACTACGCGATGGCGGCGCAGTCCTACCTGCACCGCTACGGCGGGACGCACGAGCAACTCGCCGAGTTCGCGGTGGCGGCCCGGCAGTGGGCGCTGCTCAATCCCGCGGCGTTCCGCTTCGGGGCCGGCGAGCTCACGGTCGAGGACGTCGTGAACGCACCGATGATCTCGACGCCGCTGACCGTCGCGGACTGCTGCCTCGTGACCGACGGCGGCGGCGCCGTCGTGCTCACCTCGCTGGAGCGCGCCCGTGACCTGCCGCAGCAGCCGATCGAGGTGCTCGGCTACGGCGAACGGACCACCCACACCGGTTTCGCCACGGTCGACGACCTCACCGTGCCCGCCGCGGCGGGATCGGGCGCCGACGCGTTCGCGCGGGCCGGCGTCACGGTCGCCGACGTGGACGTCCTCGAGGTCTACGACTCCTTCACGATCACCGCCGCGCTCAGCGTCGAGGGACTGGGCTTCTGTGGTCCGGGCGAGGTGCTCGACCTCGTCGCCGACGGGCGGATCCGCCCCGGGGGTGAGCTGCCGCTCAACACCAATGGGGGCGGCCTGTCCTACTGTCACCCCGGCCAGTACGGCGTGCTGCTGCTCGTCGAGGCGGTGCGCCAACTCCGTGGCGAGTGCGGCCCGCGACAGGTCCCCGGAGCCGAGATCGCCGTCGCACACGGCACCGGCGGGATCCTCTCGACCCACGCCACCGTCGTCCTGGGGGTGGCCCGATGAGTTCGTTCGCATGGACGCCGCCGGAGGTCCCGCCGGCCGACGAGATGACCGCCGCCTGGTGGGACGCCACCCGCGACCACCGGCTCACGGTCCAGGTCTGCACCGCCTGCGAGCGCCGCCAGCACCCGCCGCGATCGCACTGCACCGGCTGCGGGCACACCGACCACCTGGCGCTCGCCGAAGTCTCGGGCGAGGGCGTGGTCGACAGCTTCACCGTGGTCCACCGCGCCCCGCGAGCCGACGTGGCGACGCCCTACGTCGTCGCCCGGATCCGGCTGGCCGAAGGGCCCATCCTGCTCAGCCGGCTGCCCGTCGAGGACTGGACGATCGGCGACCCGGTGCAGGTGGCCTGGCTCGACCTCCCGGACGGGCGTGCGCTGCCCGTCTTCGCCCGCCCGACCGGTTCCACCCATGACAACTCAGATGACAGGACAGGGGAGTCCGCATGAATTTCGACCTCGATGAGGACCAGCGCGAGTTCAAGGCGCTGCTGCGCACGTTCGTCGATCGCGAGATCGTGCCGGTCGCCCGCGACTGGGAGCAGTCCGGCCGGTACCCGACCGAGATCGTCGACGGCATGAAGGCCATGGGCCTGTTCGGCATCACGGTGCCGGAGGAGTACGGCGGCCTCGACCTGGACCCGGTCTCGTTCGCGCTGGTCTTCGAGGAGATCGCGCGCGGCTGGATGGGTATCGCGGGGATTCTCGGCAGCCATTCGCTGGCCTGCCGGCTGATCGCGATGCACGGCACCGAGGACCAGAAGCAGCGCTACCTGCCGGACCTCGCGACCGGCGCGCGCCGCACCGGCATCGGCCTGACCGAGCCCGATGCGGGCACCGACCTGCAGGGCATCCGCACCACCGCGCGGCTCGAGGGCGACCACTATGTCGTCAATGGCGCCAAGATGTGGATCACCAACGCCCGGTACGCGGACCCGCTTCCCGTGCTGGTCAAGACCGACCCGACGGCCTCCCCGGCGCACCGCGGCATGAGCGTGCTCCTGATCGAGGCCGGGACACCCGGCTACGAGGTCACCAAGGACATCCCCAAGCTCGGTTACAAGGGAACCGAGTCGTGCGAGATCTCGCTGCGCGACGTCCGGGTGCCCGTGTCCCAGCTCGTGGGCGGGGTCGAGGGGCGCGGCATGCAGCAGGTCCTCTCGGCCCTGGAATGGGGCCGGGTGAACATCGCAGCCCGCTCGGTCGGCATCGCCCAGCGCGCCCATGACGAGGCCCTGGCCTACTCGCAGCAGCGCTCGGCGTTCGGCCAGCCGATCTCTGAGTTCCAGGCGATCCAGCTCAAGCTCGGCGAGCTCGGCACCCAGGTCCAGGCGGCCCGACTGATGGCCTACTGGGCCGCGGACGCGGTCCGTTCCGGTCGGGCCGACGGCGCGACCGGCATGGCGAAGATCTTCTGCTCCGAGGTCGCCCTGCAGGCCGCGATCGACGCGATGAAGGTGCACGGCGGCTACGGCTACTCCACGGAGTTCGAGGTCGAGCGGCTCTACCGCGACTCCATCTTGATGAGCATCGGCGAAGGAACCAATGACGTCCTGCGCACCGTCGTGGCGAAGTCCCTGTTGAAGGGAGAGACCCGTGTTGGCTGAATCCCGACTGGCGCGCTCGGCGCTCTATGTCCCCGGCGATGCCGAGGACAAACTCGCCCGCGTGCTCGAACGCGGTGCCGACGAGGTGATCATCGACCTCGAGGACGCGGT
>CAYXFT010000011.1:0-8861 GCA_964464335.1 uncultured Aeromicrobium sp. | reverse complement strand
AGCTTTCCAAGGAGCGCCGGGTCAATTTCGAAGGCACGCTCGAGGACGCGGTCACGGCGCTGAACAAGGCGCGTGCCCGCGAGATCACCCGGACCTGGGTGCACGACCTGCCCGTGCTGGGCGACATCGGGATCTGGGTGCGGATCAATGCCGATGAGCATCGTGAGGCCGACGTGCGTGCCGTCGCCGGCGCGCCGGCCCTGAGTGGCTTCCTCGTCGCCAAGACCGAGAGTGCCGCCGAGCTGGTCGCGCTCGATCGGTTGCTGGCCTCGCTGGGATCGGTCGCCGCCGTCGTGCCACTGCTCGAGAGCGCCGGCGCGATCATGCGTGCCGGTGAGATCGCGGCTGCGCCCCGCGTGAATCGGCTGCAGATCGGCGAGGCAGACCTGCGTGCCGACGTCGGCATCACCCCGGGGGCCGACGAGCGAGAGCTGCTCTTCGCCCGGTCCCAGGTGGTGTTCGCGTCGGCCGCGGCCGGGATCGCACCGCCGATCGCGCCGGTCTCGACCGAGTTCCGTGACCTCGACGCGCTGCGGGCCTCGACCGAGGCGCTCGCGCGACTCGGCTTCGTCGGCCGCGCGTGCATCCACCCGGCGCAGGTCGCGCTGGTCAACGAGGTCTTCACGCCCTCGGTGGAGGACGTCGTGGAGGCGTTCGCGATCCTCGACGCGCTGTCCACCGCCGGCTCGGGCGTCGCCCTGGACGGTCGTGGCCGGATGATCGACGAGGCCGTCGCGCGCCAGGCGCGACTCGTGATCGCCCGCTCGCGCTGAGGGTCGTCCCGAGGGCGTACCCGTGGCCCGCACGACTTGCGGAATTTACGTGGATGTTTCACGAGTTCGCAGGAACTTGGATCGATATCGTATATTCTCGGATGAGACGTAGCACACACCAAGGGAGTCACACATGAAGTTCCGTTCGACCAAGCGCCGCGCCATCTCGGCCGTCGCGAGCACCGCGGTCGTCGCGGGCGCGCTCGCCACCACGGCCCTGCTCGCCGCCCCCGCACAGGCTGCCGGTCCGACCGGCGTCGCCTACGAGTGCACCGGCAGTTTCCCTGTCGCGTACACGACCGACGTGGACTTCTCGGCCCAGTGGGACAAGGCGAGCGGTCGCGCCGTGCTGTCGGCCGATCTCGGTGCGTTCCCCAACGGTGCACCGATCTTCGTCAGCCAGCCCGATCAGGCGCAGAGCGCCACGCTGAAGGTGCTGGTCGACGGTGCGGCCACCGCCGTGTCCCTCGCCGGTAGCACGACGGCGAACTTCCAGGGCGGCGTCCCGGTCCAGGTTCCGACCCTGTCCGAGAAGGTCAGTGCCAAGTCCGAGAGCCTCAGCGTCGTGGTCAGCGACTTCACCATCACGCTGGGCGCCAGTACCTTCACCTGCACCGCGCCCAGCCCGGCGCCCGCTGCCGTCACGGTCCCGATCACCTTCCCGTCGGGCTCGGACCTGAACTACGTGTGCACCTTCGCTGCCAACAAGTTCGCCTACATGACCGACGCGACCGTCACGGCGAAGAAGAAGAGCGCCGGCGTGGCCGTCTCGGTCGCCCTCGAGGCCATGCCGAACACCGCTCCGGCGATGATCGTCATCCCCGACGCGGCCCACGCGGCCGAGCTGACCCTCACCCCGGCCGGCGGAGCGGCTGTCACGGCGACAGGGTCGCGAGTCGCGACCTTCACGGGCGGAACGCCCGTGGCCATGCCCGCGCTGACGGCGACGGTCCCGTCGGCCTCCTCGCCGCTCGCGCTGACGGCCGGATCCCTCGTCCTCACGGTCAACGTGGGCACGAAGATCACCTGCGATCTCAACCCTGACACGGACCTCACGGCCGTGACGGTCGTGGACAACTGCACGCCGGCGCAGGCCAAGGTCGGCCCGGCCACCGCTGCCGTGAAGTCCGCGTCGGCGAAGGTGACGAGCGGCAAGGCCAAGGTCAAGGCCGCTCAGACGAAGGTCACGAAGACGACCAAGGCCCTCAAGAAGGCCAAGAAGGCCAAGAAGGGCAAGAAGGCCAAGGTCAAGGCCGCCACGAAGAAGCTGACCGCGGCGAAGAAGTCGGTCTCCTCGGCCAAGAAGGGTCTGGCCACGGCCAACGCGAACCTGGCCAAGGCGAACGCCACCTTGGCCGCCGCGAAGAAGGCAGTCGCGGCGAACTGCTGATCGGCTCGCACTGACGGTGCCCCGGCCCTCCTCGCGGAGGGCCGGGGCACCGTCGTTTCGTCGGTCTGCTCGGGGCGGTGGGTTGGCCACCGTGGGTTGGGGTGGGCGGTGGGTTGGCCACCATCGGGAGTGCCGCGGTGGTGCGTAGGTCACCGCTCCAGCGTCGCCCCGCGGGGCGGTGGTGCGTAAGGTAAGTCACCGCCCCACGAGGGCCTCAGAGGCCGTGGCGGCCCAGCACGTCGTGCTTCTTGGCATAGCCGGGCGTCATGAAACGCTTCGTCAGCCGCCACGAGGTCAGCCACGCGATCGCGTCGCCGTTCTTGCGGCTGGCGAGGATGCGGTCGACCAGGTAGGGCGCCACGTCGTCCACGTCGTCGACGAGGATGTTGAGGATCTTGCGCTGGCTGCTCACGTGGTCGGGAGCGAGCGCGGCTTCACGCCGCCAGCCCTCGGTGATCAGGATGCCGGGACGGATCTGTCCCACGCGCACGCCGGTGCCGTCGACCTCCTTGGCCAGGGCGGTCGTGAAGCCGTCGAGACCGCGCTTGGTGGCGCCGTACACGCCCATCTTGGGCCGGATCTTTCCGTCGCTGCCGCCGCCGAGCACGTTGAAGAGCTGGCCGCCGCCGGCCGCCGTCATCCCGCGGACGGCGGCCTGGCTGGCGTAGATCGTGCCGAGCATGTTCGTGTTCACCATCTCGGCGACATCCGAGGTGGTGGTGTCGACGATGTCGGCGGTCGTGTGCGCGACGCCGGCGTTGTTGATCCAGATGTCCACGCCGCCGAGTTCGGCGGTGACCGAGTCCCACAGGTCCGTGCTCGACTCGGGGTCGGTGACGTCCAGGACGCGCCCGAGCACCCGGCCGCCGGCGGTGGACTCCACCTCGGCGACCGCCTTGCGCACGGATTCCTCCCGACGGCCGGTGATGACCACGTCATGGCCCCGGGCGTGGAACTGCTTCGTCAGCGCATGGCCGATGCCCTGGGTGCTTCCGGTGATGACGACACGCTTCACGATGACTCCGATCAGAGGGGACGCTTGAGGTAGATACCGGTCGGCTCGCCGTCGTTGACGACGCCGTCGGTCATCACGGCATGGCCGCGCAGGAAGGTGTCGGTGACCTTGGCGGTCAGGTCGGCGCCCTCGAAGGGGGTGTACTCCTGCGTCGACTCCGAGTCCTGCGCCCGGACGGTCCACGGGTGCGCGAGGTCGACGAGTGCGAGATCGGCGTCGAGTCCGACGGCGATGGCGCCCTTGCGACCGCCGAGGCCGTAGCGCTGCGCCGGGTTCGTCGAGGTCAACTCCGCGATCCGGCCCAGGGACAGGCCGCGCTTGGTGCCCTCGCTGACCATTCCCGCGAGCAGGTACTCGGCGCCGCCGAAGCCGGACTTGGCCAGGAAGACGTCCTCGCGGTCGTCGCCGAACTTCATCTCGTCCTTGCAGCAGGCGTGGTCGCTGACGACCCAGTCGATCGTGCCGTCGAGCACGTACGACCAGAGCGCTTCGACGTCCTCGCGCGGGCGCAGCGGCGGGTTGACCTTGCCGCCGATCGTGGGCGCGGTGTCGCAGTCGGCGAGCAGGTGCCCCACGGTGACCTCGCGACGGAAGTCGATGTGCGGGAACGCCGCCGCCATCGCCAGCGCGGCCTCGACCGCCTTGCGGCTCGTCAGGTGCAGCAGGTTGATCGTCGGCAGGCGGGTCTCGTGGGCCAGGTAGGACGCGATCGTGACGGCCAGGCCCTCGGAGTGCGGGGGACGCGAGGCCGAGTAGGCCGGCAGGCCCGTGAGGGTGCCCTCCTCCTCGACCAGCTTCGTGTAGGCGGCCATGATCTCGGCCGTCTCGCAGTGCAGCGACAGGGAGATTGCGTCGGCGATGTCCGGGTTCTCCTCGCGGGCCTTCTGGATCCCGCGCATGACGAACTCGAAGTGCGCGTAGTCGTAGCGCTCGCCCTCGGGCGTCATGAGGAACGAGGCCTGGTCCGCGCTGCGGCCGTGCAGGCCGTGGCTGCCGTAGAACATGAACACCTTGAACGAGGTCACGCCGTGATCGCGGACGAGGCTCGGGATCTCCGCGATGTGCTCCTTGCTCATCGGCGCCAGGTGGTAGGCATAGTCGACGACGGCACGCCCCTGCGTCTGTGCGAGCACCTCGGGGAAGAAGTCGGCGTACGCGCCGCCCTTGTTCAGGTAGTACTGCCCCGTGCGCATGTACGACAGCGACGTCGTGACGCCGCCCTGGGCGCAGGCGCGGGACTCGCTCGCCACGTCCTCGGGCAGCGGGTTGTAGATGCCCCAGTGCTGGTGTCCGTCGACCACGCCGGGGAAGGCGACCTTGCCGCCGCCGTCGACGACCGTGGTGGCGCGAGCGGGGTCGAGTCGGACCTCCAGCGCGGCGATGCGACCGGCGGTGATGCCGATGTCGACGGGCTGTGGCTCGTCGTGCCCGGGCAGCACGGCCGAGACGTTGGTGATGATCAGATCGAGGTCGGTCATGACGGGTCTCCCTGGGGTGAGGTGGCGAGTCGGGCGAGCGGTGCGAGCAGGGCGGCGATGTCACCGCCGGTCCCCGGACCGGTGCCGAGGTGCGCGACTCCGTCGCGCAGGTGGTGGATCGTGGTGGGGTCGAGGCGACCGGCGACGTTGTCGCCGAACTTGCGGCCGAGCTCCTCGGCGCTCAGGGGACGGGCGGGGCCGCCACGGTTGGTGAGCACCTCCTCGACGAGCGTCTCGCCGTCCGTCGTGGTGACGGTGACGATCGCCGGGAACTGGTGCGGGAAGATGGCGTCGCAGCGGGGATCGCCGACGACGTCGACCTTGGCCATCAACGCGCGCCGCACGGGGTCCTGGGCGAGGGCGTCGGTGTAGTCGTCGAGTCCGGTGGCCAGACCGCCGCCGCCGATCAGTCCGGCGGCGAAGGCGTACGGCCCGGAGAACTGCGCCTGGTAGCCGGTGTCGGGCGCCCGCTTGACCTCGATCGGCTCGCCGATCGTGCGTGCGGTGGAGGTCGCCACGGCCACGGTCACCCGCTCGACGCGGTCGGGGGTGACGCCGCGGGCGGCGAGCGCCCGGCCGGCGTCCACCGTGGTGTGGGTGAAGTGGTTGGCCGGGTAGGGCTTGAAGAAGATGCCCGGCACCGCCCAGACCTGACCGAGGTCGTCGGTGATCGCCGCGGGGAACCAGCGGCCGTGCAGCCAGGCCTCGAAGAAGCCGAAGCGGCCCTCGAGCACGCTGGGCGGCCCGGTGAAGCCGCGCCGGACCAGCTGGGCGGCGGTCACGGCGGACTGGGCGGCGATCCCGCAGTGCAGTCGCTTCACGGTGCCGCCGGTGCGGTTGGCCTCGATGATCCCGGCCGCCATCGAGGCGGTGATGCCGAGGGCGTGCAGCACCCCGTCGGCGTCCGCGCCGTAGAGCAGGGACGCGGCGACCGCGCCGCCCATCGCCCCGGTGATCGAGGTGGCGTGCTGGCCGTGCTCGAAGAAGACCGAGTTGCCCAGGTCGGCGTCGTACCCGGCCATCCCGAGCCGGACCGCGACCTCGAGACCGACCGCAATCGCGCGGACCAGCTGTTCGCCGTCGGCGCCGGCGTGCTCGGCCGCGGCGAGGGCGGCCGGGATGACGCTCGCGCTGGGGTGCAGGACCGAGGGCAGGTGGGTGTCGTCGTAGTCGAGGGAGTGCGCGAGGACGCCGTTGACGAGCGCCGCCTGGACCGCCGTCACCTTCGTGGGCATCCCGACCGCGGTGGCCTGCTGGTGTCCGCCCTGGTCGCGGACGAAGTCGAGGATCATCGCGCTCGTCTCGAGCCGGTGGGCCGCCACGCACAGTCCGAGCACGTCCAGGACCCGGTCCCGCACGCTGGCGGCGACGTCGTCGGGGACGCCGCCGGTGTACGCGGACACCGCGAACCGGGCGAGCTCGGCGCCCAGCGTCGTCGTGGCGGTCCCGGTGGTCATGCGCCCACCACCGCGAGCGGGCGCACGGGCGAGCCGGTCGCGCCGAAGAACTTCAACGGGGACAGGACGAAGAGGAACTCGTGGACGCCGGCGGCCGCGAGCGCCTCCAGGTCCATCGCCTCGATGATGTAGATCCCCCGTTCGACCAGCAGCACGCGGTGGGCCGGCAGCAGTCCGTGGCCCGATCCGGGCGCGAGTCGCTCGTAGGCGATCGTGTCGGCGCCGGTGGCGTGGATGCCGTGGTCGGCGAGCCACGTGGCGCCGGGCGCGCCGACCCCGGGGACCCCGGTCTCCAGACCGCGGTACGTGTCGCCGTCCCCGGCGTCGAAGTGCTGGCCCCAGCCCGAGCGGACCAGGACGACGTCGCCGGAACGGATCTGCCCGTCCTGGGCTGCGAGGGTCTTCTCCAGGTCGGCGACGGTGATCTCCCGGCCGGCCTCGAGCCGGTCGACACCGAGGGCACGGGGCACGTCGAGCAGCACTCCGCGGCGCACCATCGGCTCGATCGTGTGGGCGCCGAGTTCGACGTACCGGCCTCCGCCGAGCGCGTCCTCGACGGCCAGGTCGCCGAACAGCTTGCCGTCCTGGGAGACGTGCGAGAGCGCGTCGACGTGGGTGCCCACGTGCGTGCCCATGGTGATCATGTCGTTGGCCGCCGAGCCGCCGTCGGCCCGGACCATGTCGCCGTGGCGGCGCGGGAGGGAGTGCCAGTACGCCGGGTGGTTGGGCGACTGCGGCATCCCGACGGTCAGGGTCCGGCCGAGGTCGAAGGTCCGCACGCCCGCGTCGACGGCGTCGAGCAGTGCGTGGGTGTTCGGGTGCGTGGTCATGACGGTGTTCCTCAGCAGATGACGCCGCGCGTGCGCAGCTCGGTGGTGTCCTCGCCGGTCAGGCCGAGGTGGTCGAGGATGGCGTCGGTGTCGGCGCCCAGGTCGCGACCGGTGAAGCGGATCGAGCCGGGGGTGGCCGACATCCGCCACATCGGGCCGTGTTGCACGATCTGGCCGAAGTCGGGGTCGTCGACCTCGGTGAGCATCCCGGTCGCGCGCACGTGCGGGTCCTCGACCAGGTCCGCCGCGGTGAAGACGGGGGCGACGGCGGCTCCGGCCTCGGCGAAGGCCTGCTCGACCTCGGCGCGGGTCCGTTCCGCGATCCAGCCGCCGACCATCGCGTCGAGCTCGTCGGCGTGGGCGGCCCGGGTGACGCCGGCGGCGAACCAGGGCTCCAGGGTGACCTCGGGGTGTCCGACCAGGTGCATGACGCGCTCGGCGATCGACTGCGCGCTGGTCGAGACCGCGACCCAGGCGTCGTCCTTCGTCCGGTAGGTGTTGCGCGGGGCGTTGTTGGTCGAGCGGTTCCCGTGCCGGTGTCCGACCTCACCGGTCAGCGCGTAGGCGCTGGGTCCGGGGCCGACCGCGGTCATGATCGGGGAGAGCAGGTCGAGGTCGATCACCTGTCCGGCGCCGCCGTCTCGACCGCCCTTGCGCTCGCGGTCGAACAGCGCCATCGTGATCGCCGACGACGCGGCGATCCCCGCGATCGAGTCGGCCAGGCCGAAGGCCGGCAGCGTCGGCGGACCGTCGGCCTCGCCCGTGAGGTGGGCGAAGCCGCTCATCGCCTCGGCGAGCGTGCCGAAGCCGGGGCGAGCGGAGTAGGGACCCTCCTGGCCGAACCCGGTGACCCGGCAGATGATCAGGCCGGGATTGAGCTCGTGCAGGACGTCGGGGCCCAGGCCCCACCGCTCCAGGGTGCCGGGGCGGAAGTTCTCCACGACGACGTCGGCCTCGCGGGCCAGGGCCATGAAGATGTCGGCGCCGTCGGGGTCGGACAGCAGCAGGCCGAGGCCCTGCTTGTTGCGCGAGATCTCCTTCCACCAGATCGGCGTGCCGTCGTGGCGCGGCCCGTGGCCACGCATGCCGTCGCCGCGGGGGTGCTCGATCTTGATCACGTCGGCGCCGTAGTCGCCGAGGATCTGGCAGGCCAGCGGGCCGGCGAGGATGGTGGAGGCGTCCAGCACGCGGATGCCGTGCAGGGGGCCTTCCGTCATGAGGACGTCCGATCGGCGATCCGGACCATCTCGGCGCGCTCGGCCACCTTGACCCGCTCGCGCGGGTGCGCATCGGCGGCCCCGAGGGCGCGCTCGTGCTCGTCGAGCGCGAGCCAGCCCTCCCACGTCGTGTAGTCGACGCCGCACCCGTCGAGCCAGGCGACGGCCGCGTCACGGTCGGGCTGGGCGGCCGGGGCGAGCGTCCCGGCGTCGGCCAGGAGCATCCCGATGGTCTGCTGGGCGTCCGACTTGGTGTGACCGATCAGGCCGACGGGACCGCGCTTGATCCAGCCCGTGACGTAGACACCGGGGAGCGGGCTTCCGTCGAGGTCCAGGACGTGGCCGCCGTCGTTGGGGATGACGCCGGCCGAGGCGTCGAAGGGCAGGTCGGCGATGGCGTCGGAGTAGTAGCCGATCGTCCGGTAGACCGCGCCGACCGGCCAGTCGACGAATTCGCCGGTGCCGCGGGCATTGCCGGTGCCGTCGAGTTCGGTGACCTCGGTCCGCAGGCCGACCACCTTGCCGTCCTCGCCGAGGATCTCCTTCGGGTCGTGGCAGAAGTGGAGGTGGATCCGGTGCGGTGCGCCGGAGGGCTCGCTGGCCAGGTACTTGGTCAGCACGTTGACGACGAGCTTCTGCGCCTTCGACTGCTCCAGCGCCGCGTAGGTTTCCGCGGCCGGGACGTCGACGGGCGTCGCGCC
>CAYXFT010000010.1:8685-32764 GCA_964464335.1 uncultured Aeromicrobium sp. | reverse complement strand
CCCGCTCCTCGATCGCGCGTAGGACGAAGTCCTCCTGCTTACCCATGCGGTCAGTGTAGGGGCGTCGCTCGGGTCCTAGGGTGGTGACGTGCCCCAACTGCGACTCGCCCTCGCCCAGGTCGACCCGGTGGTCGGCGACATCGCCGGGAACCTCGAGATCGTGCTGGCGCAGGCCCGCGACGCGCAGGCCGCCGGCGCCCACGTGCTGGTGACTCCCGAGATGGTGCTCACCGGCTACCCGATCGAGGACATGGCCTACCGCAAGTCCTTCATCGCGCGGTCACAGACCGCCGTCACGGACCTCGCGGCGCGCCTGGTCGAGGAGGGTCTGGGTGACCTCGTCGTGATCGTCGGGCACCTCGACCGGGCCAAGCACGTGCCCGACCGGCTCGGCATCCCCAAGAACGCGCCCGTCAACTCCGCCTCCGTCCTGCACCGGGGCGAGGCGGTCGCCCGCTACGACAAGCACCACCTGCCCAACTACGGCGTCTTCGACGAGTTCCGGCACTTCGTCCCCGGCGAGGAGACGCAGGTCGTGCAGGTGCACGGCGTCGACATCGCGATCGCCATCTGCGAGGACATCTGGCAGGAGGGACCGTCCCAGGCCGCGAAGGCCGCCGAGGCCGGCCTGCTCGTCGTGCTCAACGGCTCGCCGTACGAGGCGGCCAAGGACGACACACGCCTCGAGCTGTGTGCCCGCCGGGCCCGCGACGGCGAGTGCGCGCTGGCCTACGTCAACCTCGTCGGCGGTCAGGACGAACTGGTCTTCGACGGTGATTCCCTCGTGGTCGACGCGCAGGGCGAGCTGGTCGCGCGCGCTGCCCAGTTCGAGCCGGAGTTGCTGGTCGTCGATCTCGACCTGCCGTCCGCCACTGCTCCGATGCCAGCGCCCGGCACGCGCTTCGAGGGACTCCTGGTCGAGCGCACGATCCTCAGCGCCGAGCCCGTGCCGCCCCGCGAGCCGCTGGAGCCGCGCATCGCCGAACGCTGGGACGACCTCGGTGAACGCTGGCAGGCGATCGTGCTGGGGCTGCGCGACTACGTCGCGAAGAACGGTTTCACGTCGGTGCTGTTCGGGATGTCCGGCGGGATCGACTCCACCCTCGTGGCCGCCCTGGCCTGCGACGCCCTCGGCGCCGACCAGGTCTTCGGCGTCTCCAACCCGTCCGCGTGGTCGACCGAGCACTCGAAGTCCGACGCGCAGGACCAGGCCGACCGTACGGGACTCGACCTGCGCACGATCGCCATCGCGCCGGTCTTCGACCGGTTCCAGGAGGCGCTGCACCTCGACGGACTGGCCGAGGAGAACCTGCAGGCGCGCATCCGCGCGGTGATCTGGATGGGACTGTCCAACCAGGAGAACCGCCTCGTGCTGGCGTGCGGCAACAAGTCCGAACTGGCCACGGGCTACTCCACGATCTACGGCGACGCCGTCGGCGGCTACGCCCCCATCAAGGACGTGCCCAAGACACTCGTGTGGGAGCTGGCCCGGTGGCGCAACGCGTGGGCCGAGTCCCGCGGCGAGACGCCGCCCATCCCGCCGGCGACGATCTCGAAGGAGCCGTCCGCGGAGTTGCGGCCCGGCCAGAAGGACACCGACAGCCTGCCGCCCTACGAGGTGCTCGACGGCATCCTCGACGCGTACGTCGAGCGGGACCTCGGCTCGGCCGACGTCGTCGCGCTCGGCTACGACGCGGCCCTGGTCGAACGGGTCGTCACCCTCGTCGACCGGGCCGAGTACAAGCGGCGCCAGTACCCGCCGGGACCCAAGATCAGCAAGCGCAACTTCGGTCGTGACCGCCGAGTGCCGATCACCAACCGCTGGCGCGAGCACCTCGAGGCCTGAACCGGCGCTCCGGTACGCGCCCGCGGCCGCACTAGGCTGGCGGCATGGAAGAAACCGCACCGTACGGCGCCGGACCCTCAGCGGCCGGCAGCCCGATCGACGGCATCAGCAAAGTCCGCATCCACCACGTCCAGAAATGGAAGGACGAAGGTCGCAAGTGGGTCATGTTGACCACCTACGACCAGTACAGCGCCCAGGTCTTCGAGGAGGCCGGCGTTCCCGTCTTGTTCATCGGAGACTCCGCCGCGAACAACGTCTACGGCTATGAGTCGTCCCTGCCGATCACGGTCGACGAGATGCTCGTGCTCGTGAAGGCGGTCACCCGCACCGCGAAGCGCGCTCTCGTGATCGCCGACCTGCCGTTCGGCTCGTACCAGCGCTCACCGGAGCAGGCGTACGACACCGCCGTCCGCTTCATGAAGGAAGGCCTCGCCCACGCGGTCAAGCTCGAGGGAGGTGCCGAGGTGGCCCCGCAGATCCGCAAGTTGACCGAGAACGGCGTGCCCGTCATGGCGCACATCGGATTCACCCCGCAGTCCGAACACAGCCTCGGCGGCTACCGGGTGCAGGGCCGCGGCGACGCGACCCAACGACTGATCGACGACGCCCTCGCCATCGAGGAGGCCGGCGCGTTCGCGGTCGTGATGGAGATGGTGCCCGCACCGGCCGCCAAGGAGATCACCGCGCGGCTGCGGATTCCCACCGTCGGCATCGGTGCGGGATCCGATTGCGACGCCCAGGTGCTGGTCTGGCAGGACATGCTGGGCCTGCGCACCGGGAAGGCGCCGCGCTTCGTGAAGCGCTACGCCGACCTGCACGGCATCATGCTCGACGCGACGAAGCAGTTCATCGGCGAGGTCGCCGACGGCTCGTTCCCCGCCGCCGAGCACTCCTTCGAGAGCTGACCCACCCGGACGAGGGCGCCCCTCAGGACTCTTCGTCCCGGGGGGCGTCGTCGTTCCAGTCGGGGTCGTTGTCCCAGGCCTTCGACTTCTCCGCGGCCGTCTCGAGGGCGCGGGACGCCTCGGCCTCGGTCTCGTAGGGGCCCATCCGGTCCTGCGCGCGACAACCGTCCTCGCCCTCGACGGCATGGTGCTTGAGACAGAAGTAGTAGCTCATGGCCTCACCCTAGGACGGGGTCAGCCGCGCGGCACCCAGGCGAAGGTGTCGGGATCGGGCCCGATGCGGCGACCCTCGTCGAGCGCCGAGATCGACGCCATGTCCGCGTCGGACAACTCGAAGTCGAGCACGTCGAAGTTCTCGCGGACGCGCTCGACCGACGACGCCTTCGGGAAGACGACGTCGCCGCGCTGCAGCGCCCAGCGCAGGACGACCTGCGAGATGCTGCGGCCGATCCCCTGCGCGATCGCCGCGAGCGCGCGGTCCTCGAAGACCTGGCCCTGCGCGAGCGGCGACCACGCCTCGGTGACGATGCCGAGTTCGGCGTTGACCCCACGCACCTCGTCCTGCGTGAAGTACGGGTGCACCTCGACCTGATTGGCGGCCGGGACGACCGTGGTCTCGGCGACGAGCCGGCGCAGGTGGGACGGCTGGAAGTTCGAGACGCCGATCGCCCGCGCTCGGCCCGCGGCGTAGACCTCCTCCATCGCCCGCCACGTGTCGACGAAGTCGATCTCGATCGTGGGCAGCGGCCAGTGGACGAGGAACAGGTCGACCCGGTCCAGGCCCAACTTCTCCAACGACTCGTCGAGCGACGGCCCGACGGCCGCAGGGTCGTGCTGGTTGTTGTTCAGCTTGGTGGTGACGAAGAACTCGTCACGGGCCAGGCCCGAGGCGGCCAGAGCGCGACCGACGCCGTCCTCGTTGCCGTACATCTGGGCCGTGTCGATGTGCCGGTAGCCGGCCTCGAGGGCTTCGGCGACGCGGTCGGCGGCGGACTCGGCCGGGACCTGCCACGTGCCGTAGCCGAGCTGCGGGATCTCGACGCCGTTGTTCAGGGTGCGGGTGGGAACCGTCATGGCGTCCACGCTACGGGCCGACCCTGACACCCGCCGGTGGCGGGTGTCAGGGTCGGCCGTCAACGGTTCAGCGCTTGACCTTGGCCGTCTTGGCCGAGGTCCTGGTGACCGTGGCGTAGCCGGCCTTGCTGCCGGTGACCTTGACGGTCACCTTCTTGCCGACGTACTTCCTGGTGACCTTGAAGGACGACTTCGTCGCACCCTTCACGGACTTGCCGCCGACGTACCACCGGTACTTCAGCTTCGTACCCGAGGTCCACGCGCCCGGCTTGGCGGCCAACTTCTTGCCGACCTTGGCCTTGCCGGAGATCTTCGGCGTGGCCGACTTCAGGGTGCCGCTCGCGACCTTGACCGCGGCCGAGGTGGCCGACGCGGTGCTGAGCGGCGCCTTGACTCCGGTGACCTTGACCGAGACGGACTTGCCGGCATCGGCGGCCGTTGCGGCGTAGGTCTTCGCCTTCGCGCCCGAGATGGCCACGCCACCGCGCAGCCACTGGTAGGAAAGCTTCGCGCCCGTCGTCCAGGTGCCCGGCTGGGCGGTCAGCGTGGAGCCGACCTTCGCCGTGCCGGCGACCTTGACGGTGCCCGCGGTGACGGCCTTCGGGGTCAGCTTGAGGACCTGGTTGTCCGTGGCCTTGTTGACCGCGAAGACCGAGCCCTTGCCATCGACCTCGAGGTGGTTCGTCCGGCTGAAGTCGACGTTCGCGACGACCTCGTAGGCGTCGTCGACGACCGTGAGCGTCGTGCCGCCGAAGTTGGCGACGTACGTCAGGTCGTTCACGGCGTCGTGCTGGACGTTCAGCGCACCCGCCCCGGTCGCGACGTCGGCGAGCTCCGCACCCGTGGTGGCGTCGACGACGAGCAGGTTGTCGTCGCCCTGGCTGGCCACGAAGAGGCGGTTGGTCTCGGGGTCGTAGTCCACGCCCGAGGCCGAAGCGTTGGCGCTCAGGTCCAGGGTGATCGTCTCGGTCGTGTGGGCGGACGAGTCCAGGTCGATCGCATAGGCCTTCGGCGCGGCGATGTCGACGGTGTAGAGCTTGCCGTCGGCGGCGTCGAGCGCGAGGCTCATCGGCGTGCCAGCGATCGGGATCTGGTCGACGAGCTCGAGCGTCGTGGTGTCGAACACGTCGATGAAGTTGGCCGCCCCACCACGGAGCGCCTGGCTGACGTAGGCCTTGCCGCCGTCCTCGTCCACGACGACGTCACGCGCGTGCGTCGAGGTGTTGCGCGGGAACTGCTTGACCAGCGAGAGGTCACTCTGCCGGTAGACGGCCACGGTGTTCTGACGGGTGTTGGTGACCCACACCGTGCCCTTGGTGTCGTCCACTCCCACGCCGTAGGCGGCCCAGAGGGCGTCGGCGGTCTCCTCGGCGGGCACGACCGAGTCCTCGACCGCGAGGGTCTCGGGGTCGAGCCTGTACAGCGTCGAGGTGGCGGTGCGGTTGGCCGTCGTCACGAACAGCGCGTCGTTCTTCGCGCTGTAGGCGCTCTGGTAGAGGCCCTGCTCGATCGCGCCGGTCGCGGTCTCGACGCGGGTGAAGGCGTCGTCACCGAAGATCTCGGCACTCGGCGAGACCTTCGCGGTCGCCGTGTGGGTCGCGGCCGGACCGGTCTGCGTGATGGTGGCCGTCTGCGAGCCGAGCGTGGCGTTCGCGGGGATCGCGTAGGAGATCGTCGCGACACCGTCGGCGGTGGCCGTGGCCGGAACGGCGAAGGTGCCGCCGGCGAAGGACACGGCCGAGATCGTCGCGCCCGCCGGGAGCAGGCCGAGCGTCAGCGTCCCCTCGGAGCCACGCGTCAGCGCGGAGAAGGCGATCGTCGGATTGGCGGTGAAGGCCACCTCGACCGGGCTGGTGCCCGCGGTGCTGCGCGTCAGCACGAGCTCGTGGTCACCGGCGCGCAGCGAGCCCGCGGCGAACACCAGGCGGGCGCTGGACAGGCTGCCGTCGGCCGCGACGGTCGCGGCGGGACCGGTCGTCGCGCTCCCACCGGAGCCGAGCGTCCACGTGGCCGCGGCGCCGTCGACGGTGGCGGTCAGCGTCTCGCCGGCGACGAAGCCGGTGCCCGCGACGGCGACGGAGACCTGAGTCCCGCTGCTGGTTGCGGTGGCGCTCACGGCCGGGACGCCGGACAGCGTCGAGTCGACCGTGAACTTCTGGCTGTGCTTGGACACGACGGGCGCCGAACCGAGGAATCGGAACCAGTGCTCGCCGTTCGCGATGTCGCCGGCCAGCTTGACCGTGCCCGCGAACGAGCCGTCGGGCTGGACGGTCGCCGTGGCGAGGACGTCGCCGGCGTCGTCCAGCTTGAGGGAGACGACCTGGCCGACGGGCTCTTCGACGGTGCCGCCGAGAGCGAAGCCGGTGCCCTCGAAACTGACGGTCGCGCCGGGGGCGACGGTGAGGGCGGACGTGATGGTGGCGGCGCCGTCACCGGTCTCGGGACGGGGGTCGGCGGCCTGGGCCGGTGCCGACAGGCCCGTGACCGCGACCGCGGCGACGAGTCCGGCGACCACGGCGCGCAGGCCGGTGCGGCGACGCGTCGCGCGCAACGAAATGGTGCTCACTACAGCTCCTTGAGTGGGGAACGGGGGTTGCGATGGAGGCAGACAGGTTAGCCTTGCCTTCATCCGATGTTGAAAAGGTAGCACTCACCCGGATCGCCGTCCCACGGGGTCCACCCCTTGATCGGATTAAGGTTTGCCTGCCCTACTCTGGAGTGGTGATGACCGCAGTTCCCCGACGTCTCCTCATGGCCGCGACGGCCCTGACACTGCTCGCGCTGCCGGCGTGCGCGGCCGGCGAGGACCCCGAGTCCGCCGTCGCCACGCGCACGGTGCGCGACATCGACGACCGGCCGGTCGAGGTGCCGCAGGATCCCCAGCGGGTCGTGGCGCTCAGCGAACCGACCCTCGACGCCCTCGTGACGTTGGGCGTGACACCGGCCGGCGCCGTGACGGGCCGGGGCCAGAGCACCGTGCCGGCCTACCTCGCCGCCGACCTGGAGGACGTGCCGATCCTCGGCGGGATCGCCCAGCCCAACTACGAGGCGATCGGCGCGGCCGTGCCGGACCTGATCCTCGTCGACGGCACCAGCATCAACAACAATGCCGACGCCCTCGAGGCGCTGCGGCACATCGCGCCCACGGTCTACACCGGGTACGCCGGCGGCGACTGGCGCACGAACTTCACGATCACCGCCGACGCGCTGAACCGTCAGGACGAAGGAGCGAAGGTGCTCGCCGACTACGACGCCAAGGTCGGCACGGCGCGCGACGAACTGGCCGCGACCTACGCCGACGACACCTTCTCGATCGTGCGTTGGCAGGGGGGCGCACCGTCGCTGATCCTCAAGGAGTTGCCGGCCGGGCGGGCCCTCACGGACCTGGGCCTCGCCCGACCCGCGCACCAGGACAAGGACGGCCGGGGCCACTCCGAGCCGGTGGCACTGGAGAACCTCGACCAGATCGACGCCGACTACCTCTTCTTCGGCACCCTCGGCGGCGCGAGCGTCGACAACCCCGAGGCCGGCGGTCCGGCCGACACCTCCGCGGCGAAGGACGCGCTCGCGCTGGCCGAGAAGACGCCTGGCTTCACCCGGCTGACGGCGTACCGCGCGGGCCACGTGATTGCGGTCGACGGCTCGGCGTGGACCTCCACCGGCGGGCCCCGCCTGATGAACCGGATCATCGACGACATCGAGAGGGAACTGCTGTGAAGACCCGTCTCCTGCTGGCCGCCCTGATCGCGCTGCCGTGGCTCTCCGTGCCGCAGGCCGCGCAGGCCGCGGACACCGTGAAGGGCCCGAGCGCCGTCGTCGCCGGCGACGCGATCCACCTGTCCGGATCCGGCTGGACGGTGGCGGACGGATCGTCCGGCTCGGTGCTCGCGTTCAAGCTCGACGAGGGCGGCCTCAGCACGACGGGCACCGTCACGAACCCCGTGACGGGGGCCGTGATCGGCAACAAGACCGTGTACGCCGCCGTCGAGGCGGACGCGGACGGCGACTGGGAGGTCGACCTGCCCTTCCCGACCACCGCGAACGCCACCGGCACGTGGGAGACCGGCACCCGGCACGGGGTACGGATCCTGAGTGGCTCGCTGAAGGGCGGGGACGTCTCCCGCACGGCCCTCGTCGAGTTCGACGTCACGGGCGAGCCGTCGGAGCCCGAGCCGACCACGGCACCCACGACCGAACCCACCACCGAACCCACCACCGAGCCCACGACGGGTGCCCCGGCGTGGGAGCACGAGACCGTGACGGCCGGAACGGCCACCGCATGGATCGAGCGCGAGGTCGCCGCCGGTGACGCCGGGACGATCCGGGTCGCCGGGCGGGGCTGGACGACCACGGCCGGGAAGGGCTCGACGATCGCGATCAAGCTCAACCGCAGCGCGACCCAGCAGTACACCCGGACGGGCGACGCGATCGTCGACCATCCGTCCGCCTCCGGCGACGACACGATCTGGGTGTTGTTCACCGCCGACGACGACGGCACGTTCGCCCGGACCCTCGACGGACCGTCGGGCCTGGTCGCCGGACAGTACCTCTCGGCATCGTTGCTGAGCGGACGTTTCGACGCGGGTGACGTCCAGCGTTCGGCCACGTCGGCCCTGCTCGTGGTCGGCGGCGTCGCGCACGAGGGCGGCGGCGGTGGCGACACCGAGGTGACCTGCGAGCCGACGACCGTGGGAGCCACCGCGACCGCGACGATCGCGCGCAGCGGTCTCGGCGGCGTCCTGCGACTGACCGGCACGGGCTGGTGCCATCCCGGTGCGGGGAAGGGCGGCTCGACGGTCGGCGTCAAGATCGACGAGGGCGCCTACAGCCGACTCGGCACCGAAATCCACCAGAACAAGACGATCTGGGCGATCGTCGAGGCCGACCCGGTCACGGGCGTCATCGACGCCGAGATCGACCTGCCGGACGGGACGACCACCGGCGCGCTGGGATCGACGCCGGCCTTCGTCGAGGGCGCCCACACGGTGCGCCTGCTGAGCGGTTCACTCAAACCCGGCGACACCGTGCGTACGCTGCAGACCGACTCCTTCACGGTGGGTGCCTACTCGCCCACGACCCTGCCCGCGCCGGTCGAGTACACCGAGGACTTGGCGCTCGCGGCCCGCGGCGGTCTCACCGCGACCCGCGTCGGCGATCAGGTGGTGGTCGCGGTTCCCGGCCTTGCGGAGGGATCGTGGGTCGCGCTGAGCGCCTACCGTGCCGACGGTTCGCCGACCTACCCCTGGGGCCAGACCTGGTTCCGCGCCGACGCCGCCGGGCGGGTCGCCGCGTCGGCCTCCGCCCTGCCCGACGAGCGGGTCAAGCTCGTCGCGCAGTCCGGCGACGAGGGCGAGTTCGGCCGCTTGCTCGGCTGGACCTTCTGGGGCAGCACCGCCACGAGCCCGCCCGCGAAGACGACCCCGTCGCCGAAGCCCTCGGCCTCCGGGCCGGCGACGACGACCAGCACCCCGACCGTCGTGCAGCAGGTGTTCGCCACGGTCGCCGCGGCGGCCGCGGGTGCGCCGACGACGACCCCTGCGCCGCCCGCGACGGACGCGGCCGGACTCACCGGCAAGGACAAGGGCGGTGTCGCCATCGACCTCGACGGCAGCGTCGCCGTCGTGACCGTGCCCGGAGCGAATCCGGGCGACTGGGTCCACCCCTTCGTCTACGGCGTCGAGGGCGATCCGATCGCGGCCGGCTGGATCCAGCTGGACGCCGACCGACGGCTACGTCTCGACCTCGCCGCCCTCGGTGACGGCGTCTGGTCCGTCGCCGTGGTGGGCACCGATGCCTCACTCGTCGGGTGGGCCCGCACGAGGCTCGGCGACCCACCGGCCGCCGACGTCGAGGCCGCACCGGTCGCGACCGGGCCCGCCGTCGCCTCGATCGCCGGCGCGACCTCCGACGACTCGCTCGTGAACCGGGCGGACTGGTGGCTGCTCGCCGCGGGTGCCGCCGTCGCGATCGGCACGGTCGCCGGCACCCTCACCACCAGGAAGAAGGTCACCGCGTGAACCGCCCTCTCCCCCGCCGACTGGCGGTCCTCGTGGCGCTCGGCGCCGCAGTTCTGCTCGCCCCGCTCGGACCGGCCGCCGCCATCCCGCCCGGCGGCGCCGACCCGGACACCCCGGGGACGTCGGCGTCGGTCAGTCCGAAGCAGGTCACCGCCGGCGCGCGCATCGCGTTCACCGTCAAGGGCTACCCGGCGGGCGAGACCGTCTACGTCAAGATCGACGACGGTACCGCGTGCGACGCCGCCGCGGTCCACGGAGCCTGCGTCTACCACCAGCAGAAGATTCCCTCGTCCGGCACGGTGAGCGGCTCGTTCACGCTGCCGGCGAATCTCGCGAAGGGCGCGCACTGGCTGCGTTTCCTGGCCAGCGCGCCGATCATGAAGGACGGCCAGCAGGTGGGAGTGAACGGCTTCACCACACGCGGCGCCTCGGACTTCACCGTCGTCGGCGCCGCCGGTGCCGGCGCGGGGACCACGCGCGATTCCTCGGGGTCGTCCGGCACCGCGAACGGCTCCTCGTCGGGGTCCACCGGCAACAGCGGTTCGGGCACCGGGACGTCCACCGATGGCAGCGTGGCCGGCGGCGTCGTCGCCGTCACGCCCGGCGCCTCGGCCTCGACCACGGCGACGACCGCGCCCACCACCTCGGCGGGGCCGTCGGCCGCGGCCGACGACGTGACGGCCGCCGCCGAGCAGACGGCCACGCAGGACTCGGGATCGGGGTTCCCGTGGATCGGCGTGCTCGGGTTCGCCGGCATCGTCGTCCTGTCGTTCGTCGGCACCCGGTTGGCCACGAGCCGGCGGCGGTGAGCCGCCGACCGGGAGCACTGCTTCTCTCGCTCGCAGCCGTCGCGGTGACCGTGGTGCTGAGCATCGCGGTCGGCTCCCACCCGATCTCCCCGGCACGCGTGTGGGAACTGCTCTGGACCCCGGACGACAGTCAGGCATCGGTGGCCATCCACGAGTTGCGGATCCCGCGCACGATCATCGGGATCGTCACGGGTGCCGCGCTGGGTCTGGCCGGGGCACTCATGCAGACACTGACCCGCAATCCGCTCGCGGACCCGGGCATCCTGGGCATCAACGCCGGTGCCGCGCTGGCGATCGTCGTCGCGAGCGCCGTCACCGGCGTCACGTCGGTGGGCTTCTCGATCTGGTTCGCGCTCGCCGGGGCCGCGCTGGCCGTGGCCGCGGTGCACGTGCTGGGTTCGACCGGCAGCGTCGGCGGGACGCCCGCCCGCATCGCGCTGGCCGGGGTCGCGGTCACCGCAGCCCTCTCGGCCATCGTGCAGACGGTGATCCTGGCCGACCAGGCGATCTTCAACGAGTTCCGATTCTGGGCGGCCGGATCCCTCGACGGGCGGGCGCTGAGCACGACGGCGACGATCCTGCCGTTCGTGATCGTCGGCGTCGTGATCGCCGGCGCCCTCGCGCCGCGGCTGAACGCCCTCGCGCTCGGTGACGACACCGGACGGTCGCTCGGGCTGGACGTCGAGCGGACCCGCCGGCTGACCGTCGTCGCCGTGGCGCTGCTGTGCGCGGCGGCCACCGCGGCCGTCGGACCGATCGCGTTCGTCGGCCTCGGGGTACCGCACGTCGCGCGGGCGATGTGCGGTGCAGACCAGCGCTGGGTGCTGCCGTGCTCGCTCGTGCTCGGAGCCGCGTTCCTGCTGCTGGCCGACGTGCTGGGCCGGGTGGTCGGTGGCGGAGGCCAGGAGGTCCAGGCCGGGATCGTCACGGCGATCCTCGGCGGGCCCGTCTTCGTCGCGGTCGTGCGTCGCCGCCGGATCGAGGCCCTGTGAATGGCGACACGGTGAACGGCGGCAGGGTGAACGGCGTGGATCGCGAGCCGTCGAAGCGTCTCGTCGTCCGCCGGGGACCCGTCGCGTGGCGGCTCGAGCCGCGGCTGCTGGTCGTCGCCGCGGCGCTCGTCCTGGTGGGACTCACGCTGTCCGTCGCGGGGATGATGATCGGCGACTACGGGCTGAGCTCTCGCGAGGTGCTGAGCGCGTGGGTGGGTGACGGCGCGAATCCGCTGGCGGAGTACTTCGTCCGTGAGCTGCGGGCGCCGCGTGTCATGTGCGCGTTGCTGGTCGGGGCGGCGCTGGGCGTGTCCGGCGCGATCATCCAGCAGGTCTCGGACAACCCGCTCGGCAGCCCCGACATCGTCGGCTTCACGGTCGGGGCCGCCACGGGCGCACTCCTGCAGATCACGATCCTCGGCGGCGGAGCGGACGCCACCGCTGCCGCCGCGCTCGTCGGCGGGCTCGCGGTGGCCGTCGTCGTGGGGGCGCTGGCGTGGCAGGGCGGACGCCACGGGGGCATCCCCGGCCTGCGACTCGTGCTCGTCGGCATCGGCGTCGCCGCCGTGCTGCAGGCCGTCAACACGCTGCTCGTGGTGCGCGCCGACCTGTCGGCCGCCCAGGACGCGGCGCACTGGCTGGCCGGCTCGTTCAACGCCACGACGTGGCGCGACGTCGCCCGGCTGGGGGTCCTGCTGGCCCTCGTGACACCCGCCGTCGTCGCCCTCGCCCGCACGCTGCCGATCCTGGCGCTCGGCGACGACGCGGCGCGGGGTGTCGGGGTGCGGGTCGAGCGCGCGCGGCTGGGCCTCGTGTTCTGTGGAGTCCTGCTCGTCGCCGCGGCCACCGCCACCGCCGGGCCGATCGCCTTCATCGCGCTCGCCGCACCCCAGTTGGCACGGCGACTGACCCGCACCGCCGGGTCGGGACTCGCGTCGGCGGCGCTCATGGGTGCGGTCCTGACGCTGGCCAGCGACGTCGTCGCCCAACGGCTCTTCGCGCCCACCCAACTGCCCGTCGGCGTCGTGTCGGGGTCGCTGGGCGGCGTCTATCTCATCTGGCTGCTCACGAGGGAGAAGCGATGACCACCACCAGTCGGCTGCGCGCCACCGGCCTCACGGTCGGCTACGACGGGCCGCCCGTGCTCGACGGCCTCGACGTCGCGATCCCCGACGGCCGGTTCACCGCCCTCGTCGGTCCGAACGCTTCCGGCAAGTCCACCCTGCTGCGTGCGTTGGCCCGCATGCTGGTGCCCTCGGCCGGCGAGGTGTTCCTCGACGACCGCCCCCTGCGCGAACTCCACGGCAAGGAGATCGCCCGGATCCTGGGGCTGCTGCCCCAGTCGCCGAGCGCCCCGGCCGGCCTCGAGGTCCTCGACCTCGTCGGCCGGGGCCGGTTCCCGCACCAGACGTGGCTGCGCCAGTGGACCCGCGAGGACGAGCGCGCGGTCGACGAGGCACTCGCGCGGGCTGGAGTCGACGATCTGCGCGGCCGCACGGTCGACGAACTGTCCGGCGGTCAGCGTCAGCGCGTCTGGATCGCGATGGCGCTGGCGCAGCAGACCTCGCTGCTGCTGCTCGACGAGCCGACGACCTACCTCGACCTGTCCCACCAGATCGAGGTGCTGGACCTGTGCCGGTCGTTGCTGTCCGGCGGCACGACGGTCGTGGCCGTGCTGCACGACCTGAACCTCGCGTTCCGGTACGCCGACCACCTCGTGGTGCTGTCCCGTGGGCGCATCGTGGCGGAGGGACCGCCTCAGGACGTGGTCACCGCCGCGCTGATCGAGGAGGTCTTCGACGTGCCGTGCCGGCTGCTGCCCGATCCGGAGACCGGGGCGCCGATGATCATCCCGCGGGCGTCAGGTCGTGGTCCACATGGGCCGCAGCAGCCTGCTGCGCCCGATCCGGGTCGCCGGCCGTGACGGCGTCGAGGATCGCAGCATGATCGGCGTGACGCTCGGCCTGACTGATCGCCGGGACCAGTTCGCCGCGCCGCATCGACGCGCGCACGCCTTGCATGAGGCCCGCATAGAGCTCGGTCAGCAGCGAGTTGCCCGCCGCCTCGAGGATGATCGCGTGGAACTCCCCCGGCACCCCGCCCCGCTCGACGTGCTGGGAGGCGTCGCCGCTCACGTCGCGCTCATGGGCGGCGGTGAGCCGGGCGACGTGGTCGTCGGTGCGGAACAACGCCGCCAGCCGGGTCGCCTCGACCTCGAGCAGGCGACGGACCTGCAGGATGTCGCCGGTCGCGTGCTGGTCGACGAAGTCCGACAGCACCGCACTGACCGGACTGAGCGAGCGCACGAAGGTGCCGCGACTGCGAGCGGGCTCCAGCATGCCCATCGCCGTCAACGAACTGACCGCCTCGCGCAACGTGCTGCGCCCGACACCGAGTTCGGCCATCAGCTCGGTCTCGGTGGGGATCTTGCCGTTGAGCGGCCAGCGGCCCGAGGTGATGTTCTCGCGCAGCAGTCGCAACGTCTCGCGCGAGCGGTCGGTGCCGTGTCCGGCGATCGTCGTGCGTCCTGTCATGGTGCCGAAAGTCTAGGGGGCGGGGCGTGCGTCCGACAGGTCCGCTGAACCAACCGCCGAAGGTCCCCCGCCCGGAGCCGGCGCCGCGCGTCCCCGTGCCCTCGGCGGTGCGCGACGACCTGCTCGACCGTGGCCCGCGCGGACCCGTCCTGACGCCCGACGGCGACCGGGTCATCGTCACGTTCGCGATCGACGCACCCGACGCGACCGCGGTGCTGTTGTTCGCGAACCGGCTGACCGACGAGTCCGACCTGACCGCCAGCCTGATGGAACGCGTCGGGCCCCGCGGGCCGTGGGCACTGAGCCTGCGGATGCCGCCGCAGTGGCGGGCCTCGTACTCGTTCCTCGTGCACGACGGCGACGGGCCCGCGCCCTGGCAGGACGCGGACGGACACCCCCGACTGCGAGCCGTCCTCGATCGCGGACTGCCCGACCCGGGCGTGCGCGAGCCCGGCCCGGCCGACCGGGTGCTGAACCGGGCCGGGACGTCCATGTCCGTGGTCTCCCTGCCCGATGCCCCGGCGCAACCATGGCTCGGCGTGCCGGGCGCTCGCCGACCCGAGCGCCACCGCGTGGCCGGGCGGGACGTGTGGGTGCACTTGGTGGGTGCACCGGGCCCCGGCGCGCCGGTCGTCGTCGTGCTCGACGGCGAGGTGTGGCTCGACCACCACGGCCTGCCCGCGGCCTTGGGCGCCGCCCACGCCGACGGCGCCGTGCCGTCGCACGTGGCGGCCTTCGTCGCCAGCGGCAGCACCGCCGACCGCTGGGACGACGTGGGCCGGCCTGAGGGCGTCACGTCCTTCGTCGCGGCGTCGCTGGTGCCGTGGCTGCGGTCGCGGTGGGCCGTGTCGACCCGACCCGAGGAGACCGTGATCGCCGGCCAGAGCCTTGGCGGGCTCTCGGCCCTGTGGGCCGTCGCGCGTCACGGCGACGTGGTGGGGGCTGCGATCGCCCAGTCGGCGTCCCTGTGGCGAGGCGATCCGGCCCCGGACCTGGCGGCGGGGCGGGGCCGCGTGCACCTCTCGGTCGGCCGGCAGGAGTGGACGCTGCTGCCACTGCACCGTGCCCTGGCCGCGCGGGTGCGCCTGATCGAGTTCGAGGAGTTCGAGGGCGGACACGACTACGCGTGCTGGCGCGGCGGGCTGGTGGACGCCGTCGGGCAGGTCCTGCGCGGGTAGGAGCCGTGTGTCCGGGGTGGCCGCGCCGTCACGGCAGCATCCTGCCATTCGCCGATGTGACTGATGTTGCTGAAGTAATTTCTGGGCCGTGCTGCGCCGTCTCGTCCTGGTCGTTCTCGCCCTCGCGACGAGCCTCGGACTGGCCGCGCCGACCGCCGTCCCCGCGCAGGCAGCCGACCGGGTCACGGCGAAGAGCCTGCTGAAGAAGCTGACCGTCGCGGCCGAGACCACCTCCCCGCGCTACGACCGCGACCTCTTCGACCACTGGGTCATGCGCCGGGGCGCCTGCAACGTCCGCGAGACGGTCCTGATCGCCGAATCACGCATCCCGGCGCGGCGCAACGCGCGCTGCACCGTGACCAAGGGTCGCTGGCGCAACGAGTACACCGGACGCACCCTGACGTCGTGGCTGAACCGGTGCGGGGCGGCCCGCACGAAGGTCGCGAAGCCAGCCAAGGGAAAGCCCGAGGGTGCGAGGGCAACGCGAACTCGATGATCTACCACCTGCCCGACGGCCGCTATTACGACGTGCCGAAGCCCGAGGAGTGCTTCGCCACCGAGTCGGCCGCCGTCGCCGCCGGTTACCGCCGTTCGCAGACCTGACCACCACCGGAGGAGAACCCCTGCGCAAGACCCTGCGCGCACTCGCCCTGACGTCGTCGCTCGTGTTCGTCGCGACCCCCGCCGAGGCCGCGACGGCGACAAGATCGCCTGCGAGAAGCGCTGACGGGTACGTCAGGCCCGTGCGACCGAGAGCAGGATCCGCGTGCAGGGTTCGACGACCGATCGCAGGTCGAGCCTTTCGCGCCCGCTCTGCGCACGCACGAGCCGTGCGGTCAGTTCGTCGAAGCCGCCCAGCATCGCCACCAGTTCGTCACGGTCGGGCGCCCGACCGATGTCGTCGACCTTGGCGGCATGGGTCATGAACTCCAGCAGGATGTCGACGTGGCGGTCCATCACCGCGTCGCGCTGGTCGAGCAGTCGTCGGCCCGCACCGCGGATCTCGACGAAGAAGCAGGTCGCGAAGGACGGTGACCCCTCGATCACGCGGACGTACGACTCGACGGCGGTGTGGGCGCGGGTGGCGAAGTCGACCTCGGCGCCGGCGAACGCCGGCCGCCAGACCAGGTCGAGCGCCAGTGCGCTGGCATCGAGGTGGGCCGCCGCGAAAGCGGCCTCCTTGTCCGGAAACGCCTCGTAGAACGACGTGCGCGAGATGTGGGCCCGCTTCGTGATCTTCGCGATCGTGGTGCCGTGGTAGCCCGATGCGGCCACCTCGTCGATCACGGCCTGCAGGATGCGCCCCTGGCGTGACTCGGCGACCTCGGTCTCGGACAGCGCCGCACGCCCGCGCGGAAGATCCATCCGGTCGGGAAGCAGACTCAGCAGAACCTCGGCATCCACGGCCACAGAATATTGGCCACCTGTGCGACGCGTGAGGCTTTTGGGGTTTCAGCGACGCGCGGTGACGTCGCTCCACCCTCCGGCGGTCGTCTCGACCACGAACTGTTGAGGGATGCGTTCCTTCATCGTCTCGACGTGACTGATCACGCCGACCGTGCGCCCGTGCTCGCGCAGCCCGTCGAGCGTGTGCATCGCGATGTCGAGGGTCTCGGCGTCCAGCGAGCCGAAACCCTCGTCGATGAACAGGGTGTCGAGCGTGATGCCGCCGGCGCGACTCGTGACCACCTCGGCCAGGCCGAGCGCGAGCGCCAACGAGGCCAAGAACTTCTCGCCACCGGACAATGACTCCGGAGCGCGAGTCTCGCCCGTGTGGTGGTCGAGCACCTCGACCTCGAGTCCGGAGTTGTTGCCCTTGGTGGCCTCGCGGCTGCTGCGCTGCAGTTCGTAACGACCCGTCGACATCGCGCGCAGGCGCGTGTTGGCGGCGGTGACGATCTGGGTCAGTTCGGCGCCGAGCACGTAGCTCTCCAGACGCATCCGACGCGTGTTGGGCGAGTCGCCGTGCAGCGACCGCGCCAGCCGGTTCAGGACGTCGTACTCGGCGCGCTTCTCGGCCGTGCGGGCCCAGCCCGCGCGGATCGCATCGGCGAGTTCGTGGGAGTAGGTGGCTCGGGTCCCGGCCGAGGCGTGCCGGCCGACCGCGGCGTCGCACCGCAGCATCGCGTCGTCGCGGGTCGCCCGGGGCGCAGCGACGTCGACCGGCTCGTCGGGCAGGTCCTGCAACTCGGGCTCGGCCAAGGCGGACGTCGCCGCCACGAAGGCGTCGTCGTGGCGGCGGATGCGCACACTCCACTGCTCCAGCGTCGCCGCGTCGATCCGCGCCGCGACGAACTCGGCATCGGTGGCGAAGCCGTGGTGCGCCAGCAGGTCGTCGAGGGTCTCGCGGGCGGCGCCGAGTCGCGTGTCCGTCTGCGCGCCCTTCGTCGCGGCCGACACGAGGTCGTCGGTGACCTTCTTCTCACGCAGGAGCACCGCGAGCCGGTCGGCGACCGAGTCGGCGTCGGCTCGGGCGGCCTCGACCGTCGCGCTGAGCGCGACGACGCGGTCGGCCGTGCCCACCTGCTCGGCCTCCAGCGCGGCACGCCGGACCTCGGCCCGCTGCAGGTCGGTGTCGATCGTCGCCATGGCGGTGACGGCGCGGGCCCGCTCGGCCTCGGCGCGCTGCGCGGACCGCACCGTGGCGGCGGCCCGGTCGACCAGGTCGGCGAGTTCGTCGGCGGGTCGGACCTCGCCGAGGCCCTCGATGGTGGCGCGCAGCGAGGCGACCCGCCGGCCCGCCTCACCCGCGCGGTCCTCGGCGTCGGCAAGGACCTGCTCGGCGGTCTGTTCCATCGCCTCGGTCACGGGCTCGTCGGACGCCGCGGCGGGTGCGGGGTGCTCGGTACCGCCGCACACGGCGCACGGTTCGCCGATGCGCAACTGCTGGGCGAGCGTGCCCGCGTACTCGGCGAGTCGGCGCTCGCGCAGGCGGTCCAGCGCCGTGGACGCGGCCGTTCGGGCCCGTCCGAACTCGAGCTGGGCGACCTCGGCGACGAGCAGGTCCGCGACGGTCTTCTCGCGTCGAGTGGAACGGGCCGCCTCGTCGCGCAGGGCGACCAGCGTCGCCTCGGCCTTGTCGACGGTCACGGTGACCTCGGTGGCCAGCACGCGGGCGTGCTGCTCGCGCTCGGTGCGCAAGGTCTCGCCGCGGCGGGTGATCTGCGCCAGCGTCTCGCTGAGCGTCGCCGCCGTCGCGCGGAGATGTTCGAGGCGCTGCTCGTCGGCGAGGTGCGACTGCAACGTGGCGACCCGCGCACCGAGATCGTCGCGGAGGGCGGCCAGATCGTCGGGCGGCCCGGTGCCGACGACATCGTCGAAGCGTTCGACGGCGAGCGCCAGCGCCGACGACGCGGCCTGCTGTTCGGCGGTGGCAGCGACGAGCGCCCGGTGGGCGGGCACGCAGGACGCCGCCGCCAGTCCGCGGTCGCGGCGGGTCCGGTCGAGGTCGATCTGCGGCTGCTGCTCGGTGAGCGCGGCCAGCGCGGAGCGCGCCCGGGTGACTCGGCGCTGGCGATCGGCCAGTGCGGTGGCCGCGGCGAGCACGGACTCCGCGCCGGCAAGTTCCTTGCGCGCCTGCTCCAGATCGGCCGCCGCGACCTCGACGTCGGCGTCGTGGGACTGGAGCACCTCGACGAGCCACGCGTCGATGCCGGACTCGGGCACCTCGTCCCCGGCATGGGTGGCGAGCGTCTCGACCATGGCCTCGACCCCGGCATCGGCGAGTTGGAGTTGCTGACGCAGGTCGGCGGCGCGGCGCTGGGCGAACTCGTCGTACCGCCCGAAGCGGTCGCTGCGGAACAGCGTGCGCAGGACCTTCTGCCGTTCCTCACTGGACGCCACGAGGAACCGCTGGAACTGGCCCTGGGCCAGCAGGACGACCTGCAGGAACTGATCGGCGGACAACGGCACGATCTCGTGCAGCGCCTCGCCGACCGTGCGCAGTTGCGAGGCCACGCCGACCCAGTGGTCGCCGTCCCACCGCGACAGTTCTGCGGTGGCCTTCTCGGGGGTGAACCCCTCGCCGCGCGACTTGGGCCGCAGGTACTCCGGCGTGCGCACGACGCGGTAACGCTCGGACCCCGCGCTGAAGACGAGTTCGACGCGGGACGGTTCGTCGGGCGTGCAGTGGTCACTGCGCAACTGCTTGCCGCTGGCCGTGCCGTAGCGCGGGGCGGAGTCGTAGAGGGCGTAGACGATCGCGTCGAGGACGCTGGACTTGCCGGCGCCCGTGCGACCGGAGATGAGGAAGATGCCGTCGTCGGCGAATCCGTCGAGATCGACGGTCTGGGCGTGCCGGAACGGTCCGAAGCCCGTCATGGAAACCTGGTGGATCCTCATGCGGACGCCTCCTGCGCGCGCACGGCGCCGACGAGTTCGTCGACGAGCACGGCCTCGGCCGCGGTGGGGCCTTCGCCGTTGCGCACGTGGGCGAGGAACTCGGCCACGACCTGCTGGTCGGTGAGGGTGGCGAGTCGCCGCGGATCCGCGGCGGCCGTCTCGCGCACCTGACTGGGCCGGAACTCCAGGACGGCACACCCGGGGAACCGGGTCTGCAGTCGGCGCATCGGGTCGCTGGGCCGGGCGATGTCGGTCAGCACGGCCCGCACCCAGGCGTCCTCGTGCACCACGAACGCGGGATCGGACAGCAGGTCCTCGAGCGCGCCGCTGAGCGTGACGAGCCGGCGCGGCACCGGCAGGTCGAGCCACTCGACCGATGCGAGTCCGTCGGCGTCGAGGTCGACGAGCCAGGCACCGCGCGGCTTGTCCTGCTCGGAGAACGACAGGTGCAGCGGAGCTCCGCAGTAGCGGACGTGGTTGCTGAGTGTGCTGCGGCCGTGGATGTGGCCGAGCGCGGCGTAGTCGATCCCGTCGAACGCCGACACCGGGACGCGATCGACCCCGCCGACGGTGATGCCGCGCTCGGACTCGCACGACTCCCCCTCGGCGCCGGACACGAAGGTGTGGGCCAGCACGACCGAGCGCCCACCGCGCGTCGCGACGTCGGCCCGGATGTTGTCGAGCGCGAAACCGAGCGCATCGGCCTGGTTGGCGAACCGCTGCTCGGGCCACCGGTGCCGGATGAGGGCCGGCTCGAGGTACGGGATGCCGTAGACGTGGACCGGGCCGTGCCTGTCCTCGATCGTGACGGGCGTGGCGTGGTCCTCGGGCCGCGTGATGATGTGGATGCCGGCCTCTGCGGCGAACACGGCCTTCGCGCCGAGGCGGGCCGGCGAGTCGTGATTGCCGCTGCTGACGACCACCCGCGCGCCGGTCTGGCGCAGGGCCACCAGGACCCGGTCGAGTTCCTCGACCGCGGCCGCCGACGGGGTGGACGAGTCGAACACGTCACCGGCCACCACCACCACGTCGACGGCATGCTCGCGCACGAGATCGACCAGCGCGTCGAGCACCGTGGCCAGGGCCGCGGCAGTCGAGTGCTGGTGGAACGTGCGACCGATGTGCCAGTCGGAGGTGTGCAGCAACTTCACGTCTCCGACGCTAGATTGCGACACCGACAGAATCGCGGTGCAACGCCCGTCGATCCCGTTCAGGAACCGTCGCGGGCCCGCGGCTCAGCGCACCCGCCACAGACCCCAGGCGATGAAGACTGCGGTGGCGATCAACGAGACGACCCCGAACCAGAGCGAGCCCACCTGCAGGATGATCGGCACGCTCAGTGCCGTGAGCACGCCGCCGCCGAGGAACGGCTCGTAGATCAGTTGCTTGTACCCGTAGCCGCGAGCCGCGTCGGTGACGTGTGCGGGATCTGCCATGTCGGCCAGCACGAAGCCGGTCGCGACGTTGCCCTGCGACTGGCCGTAGTCCGCGATCGCGTGCTCGAACCAGTTCACCGCGTGGATCCGCGGACCGAGCCAGAGCATGCCGAACACGCTCCAGGCGAAGGCGATGGCCGTCAGGATCACGAGGCTGGAGATGTTGTGACCGAGCGCGGCCAGCGACATCGTCCCGATCGCCGCCGCGATCAGCAGGTCGAGCGAGAGGCCCGTGATGTCGTTGACCGTCCGGCGCTCGATCATCGCCTCCTGACCGGTCCTGGTCAGCACGAGCTGGACGGCGAACCCGCCGATCACGGTGAACGGGAACAGCGGGAAGTTGTCGAACAGGTCCGATCCGAAGAACCTCGCGACGATCCGCAGCCCCGTGAGGATGAGCAGGCCGATCGCGATCGCGACGGTGATCGCGCCGAAGCTGCGGCTGATCGAACCCATCCCGATGTCGCCACTGTCCTGGTCGCCGGCGTTCGGCTCGACCTCGACCAGGCTCGTGGGCGCCTCGGCGGTGACCGGGCGCGTCCGCGCGACGTCGATCCGCGGATTGCGCAGGGCGTAGTTCACCAGCGCCGATCCGCCGACGACGCCGGTGATCATGCTGATCGTCGCCAGACCCAGGCCGACGTCGACGACCTCGGGCGCTCCCGCCTCCTCGAGGATCGCGCCCATCCCGGCGATCGTTCCGTGACCGCCGGCGAACGACAGCTCGAGGATCGAGCCGGCGGCGTCCGGCAGGCCGAAGAACGGCGTCAGCACGAACGCCACCGCGAATGCTCCGAGCGCGAACTGGCCGAAGGAGAACACGCTGCCGAGGATCACGTGGGGCGCGGCCTCGTCCCAGAGTCGCCGGGGCGACGGCAGCACCTTGCCGATCATGATGCCCGCGAAGACGACGTTGATGAGCAGTCCCGGCAGCCGCGACAACACGTCCATGACCTGCTGTGGGACGACGTCGTGGTCGCCGAGTGTCTGCCCCAGGACCTGGGGGCCGAGCAGGAGCAGCAGGAAGCCCGCGATCACGCTGCCGGGGATGTGCACCCGGGCGAGGAACCGGACGTGGCGGCGCACGTACAGCGCCGCGATCAGGACGATGCCCAGGTAGACGAGGCTGATGCCGACCCACTGCGCGTCGTTGAACTCGCCGAACATGAACCCATTGTGGGGCATCCGGTCCGGATCACGGTCTGCCCGTTCTGAGATGGCTGCGCCTGTGGACATCCGGTCGACGGGCCCACCCCGGGCCCGGAACCCTGCGGTCATGTCTTCCTTCTCGCGCCCAGTCCGCTCCCTCACCGACCTGGCCGCCGTCTGGGACCGCATCGACGGCGGTCACGGCTACGGTGGCCCGCAACTGTTCGCCCTGCATCTGGACACCGACGGCTTCGTGCTGCCGGCGATCATCCAGATGTACGACGAGCACGAAATGCCCGACACCGAACTGTTCGGCCTGCTGATGGATCGGCTGGGCGAAGTACTCGACGAGTTCGCTCCGGGCGGTTCGGTGGCGATCATGCGGGCTCGTCCCGGCTCGGTCACGATGACCGATCACGATCGCGAGTGGTGCCGCGCCCTCGATCGCGCGCAGCGCAGGGCTCCGTTCGCCACCCACCCGCTGTTCTTCGCCACCGATGACGCGGTCGGTCCCGTCCCCTCCGACGTCTTGGTCGAGTCCGACTAGGCTCGCGGCCATGGCCATCGTCCTGCTCGTCCGGCATGGCCGGACCACCGCGAACGCGACCGGAACCCTGGCCGGCCGGACTCCCGGTGTCCACCTCGACGAGCTCGGCCGCCAGCAGGCCGACTCGACGGGTGAGCGGCTCGCCGCGGTGCCGTTGAAGCGCGTGGTCTTCAGTCCCCTGGAGCGCTGCCGCGAGACGGCCGACGCGCTCGTCGGTCGCCAGCCGACCGCACCCGACACGACCGAGGAGGACGGCCTGCTCGAGTGCGACTACGGCTCGTGGCAGGCCCGACCGCTCAAGGAACTCGCCGAGGAACCGCTGTGGACGACGGTGCAGCGCCACCCGGCCGCCGCGGCGTTCCCGCAGGGCGAGTCGCTCGCGGCGATGCAAGCGCGATCGGTGGAGGCGATCCGCCGGTGGGATGCGATCGTCGAGGCCGAGCACGGACCGTCGGCGGTGTGGGCTGCGGTGTTCCACGGCGACCCCATCAAGGCCGTGCTGGCCGATGCGCTGGGGATGCACCTCGACCTGTTCCAGCGGTTGCACGTCGATCCGGCGTCGGTCTCGATCGTCAGGTACGGCACGCACCGCCCCGACGTCGCCGCGCTGAACACGTCCGCGGGCGATCTCTCGTGGCTCGCGGTGGCGCCGAAGTCCGAGGACGCCGCGGTCGGTGGTGGCGCCGGACCGCAGGCGGACGCTGGAGCAGGCTCCTAGCATGGGTGTCATGCCCACTCTCGTCCACGATTTCGACTGGCCGGACCGACTCGTCGTCGGCACGGTCGGCAGCCCGGGCCAGCGCACGTTCTACCTGCAGGCCAAGGCGGGCGACCGCATCGTCAGTGCGGCGATGGAGAAGGAACAGTCGGCGGCGTTGGCCGAGAAGATCGACGAGGTCCTCGACGAGCTGATGGCCCAGGACGGCAACCCCTTCCACGTCCCGCCGACGGCGCCGGCGGGGTTGGACGACTCCGACCCCCTCGACCAGCCGGTGCTGGAGCAGTTCCGGGTGGGCTTGCTCTCCTTGGGCTGGGACCCGCGGACCGCACAGGTCGTGATCGAGGCGTTCCCGCTGGTCGAGGAGACTCCCGAGTCGCTGACCGATGCCGAGCCCGTCGAGCCCGCCGAGGTGTTGCAGGTGCGGATCCCGGTCGGCACGGCGAGGTCGTTCTGCAAGCGCACGCGCGAGGTCGTCCTGTCGGGCCGGCCGATCTGCCCGCTGTGTCTGGAGCCGATGGACCCCGAGGGCC
>CAYXFT010000010.1:0-8675 GCA_964464335.1 uncultured Aeromicrobium sp. | reverse complement strand
GGGCCACACCTGCCCCGACCCCGACCTCGACGCGTGATCCCTCCCACCGGGGAGCTCGTCCTCGAGGGCCGGATCCTGCCGGCGTCGAACGCGACCTTCCTCGGCCGGATCGACGGGGCCGCCGTGGTCTACAAGCCGATCGCCGGCGAGCGCCCGCTGTGGGACTTCCCCGGCGCCGTGCTCGCCCATCGCGAGATCGCGGCGTTCCTGGTGTCGGAGGCGCTCGGCTGGAATGTCGTCCCACCGACGTGGCTCGGCGACGGCGCCCACGGCACGGGGATGCTGCAGTCGTGGCAGGAAGCCGACCCCTCCCGCGAAGCCGTCACGCTCGTGCCCGCCGGCGAGGTCCCGCACGGGTGGTGCCACGTCCTCGACGGCATCGACGAACACGAGCAGCCGGTCTCGCTCATCCACGAGGACTCCCCTGCCCTGCGCCGCATGGCGATCTTCGACTCGCTGTGCAACAACGCCGACCGCAAGGGCGGTCACGTCCTGGCGATGGCCGACGGTCACCGGTTCGGCGTCGACCACGGCCTGACGTTCCACGTCGAGCCGAAGCTGCGCACGGTGTTGTGGGGCTGGCTGGGCGAGCCACTGACATCCGAGGAACTGGCCGGGGTCTCACACGTGTTGGCCGACGAGGAGTTGCAGACGGCGCTCGCCGAACTGCTCGCGACTCAGGAACTCGCGGGCCTCATCCACCGCGCCGAGCGGCTGCTGGAGACCGGCCGTTTCCCCGGCCCCGAGGGCGACATGCCCGCGGTCCCCTGGCCCCCGTTCTGAGGTCTCACGACCCGACGAGCAGTGCGGACTTTCCTGGCTGTCTCACTCCGTAAGCAGCGGATGGAAGTAGTCGAAGAGCCCTGCATCGATCGGCTCGCGGAAACGCAGCATCATGCGCACGATGCTCTCTGACCGGCCCGGGAGCGTCGTCTCCGTCGCATCCTCGGCGTCGGCGAGGCCGAGGTAGAAGAAGTCGTCGGCGTTGTCCTTCTGAACGAATACGTGCATATCGATCGTGTTCTCCACGATCGGCACTACTTCCTTGCTCATCAAGGTGCGGCGACTGCGCGTGAACCAACGCATGGTCGTCGTGTCGAGCAGTTCGTCCTCATACGCAGTGGTCGCCGAGATGTCGTCGGACTTGTGGAGCGTGATGAAGTTGGCACACACACCCGATTCGACGTCCGTCTTGTAGCCGTAGATCGTGGAAGCGTTGGCTCGTGGCCAGCCGAGGATTCGCGTCGCGTCGGAGCGCGTGTACTGACGACCTGGCGCGAAGAGTTGGTCCCGGTCGTAGCGGTCGACAGTGAGGTGTTCGCCGGTCTTGAGGAGGTCGTGGACCGCTTCGCCGAACGGAGTGTTCCGAGCCATCGAGTCGGCGAAGGCCGGATCGATGCGGACTGTCCCATCAGCCATGCGGTGAGCAACCGGGTGGGCGTATCGGATCGTTCCTTGCTGGGAGAAGCCGGTCACGGTCAAGGTGTCGAACGCGCTGGCGACCTGGCGAGCACTCGCCGGCACACCGGCGACCTGCAAGGCCTGAGCCGCGGACTCGACCGTGAGCACGTCGCCGTCGAGAAGCCTGCGCAGCACCACGAACTCGTGGAGGCGCTTGGCGCCGAGCACTTCGTGGGACACCAGGTGCAGCTGTTTGCTCTCGACCGGCGACAGGTGCACATCGTCGACCCTCAACGATGCCAGCAGCGCGGGGAAATGGTCCTTCTTCGTTGCCAACACGACGGGGTCGGCCGACTCGAAGCGCAGGAAGTCCCACAACCGCGGCGGGCCGCCGAGGCGGTTGCGCATGTCCAGGACGGCGGCCTTGAGGTGCTGCATGCTGTCCAGGTTCGTCTGCGTAATCGACGCCAGGATGCGTTGGTGCGCGATGCGGTCGAATCGGATGCTCGACAGCCCGGGGAGCACGCCAATCTCCTCGGCGGCGATGAGGTTCTTGCGCAGGGATTCCTTGTTCAGCGAGCTGTCCCCGAACAACGCGATGGGGATGAGGTAGTTGTTCGCGTAGTTGCCGATGAAGTCGATGACGACGAGATACTCCTTGCCGTTCGCCATCCGCAATCCGCGGCCCAACTGCTGGACGAAGACGATCGCCGACTGCGTTTGGCGCAGCATGACGACCTGATTGATTGTCGGAATGTCGACGCCTTCGTTGAAGACGTCGACCGAGAGGATGTAGTCCAGTTCGCCGCGCTCCAGGCGAGCGACGGTCGCTTCCCGTTCCGCAACACTGTCCCTGCCCGTCAGCGCCACGGTTCGCAGCCGGCGGCCTCGCACGTCTCGATCGTTCAGTGCGGACGAGAGCGTCTGGGCTTCCTCCGTCCGCGCACAGAAGATCAGACCCCGGGGTTCGACACCCGCGTGTCCGTACGTCTCCAGCGCATTGACCACGTGGTCCACCCGCTCGGGAGTGACGAGGCGCGCCAGGTCCGAATCGCCCGCAACGGTGTGCCCATCGTCGAACGTCGCGTCCGCGATCCCGTAGTAGTGGAACGGGCTGAGCATGTCGGCTTCCAGGGCGTGCTTGAGCCGAATCTCGTACGGGACGTTGTAGTCGAAGAGTTCGAACACGTTGAAGGCGTCGGTGCGTTCCGGAGTCGCAGTCATTCCGAGCAGGAACTGCGGCGTGAGGCGGTCGACGACCGCGCGATAGGACTCGGCTCCAACACGGTGTGCCTCGTCGATCACCACGTAGTCGAACGCATCCGGCGCGAAGGATGCGAGCGTGGCCGGCCGCGAGAAACTCTGGATCGTCGCGAAGAGATAACGCGCATCGAGATCGCGCGAGGTTCCGGACAGTTTGCCGAAGTCCGAGTGCGAGCCGCCGAGGACACGTCGGTACTCCTCAATAGTCCGGTCGAGAATCTGCTCGCGGTGCACGAGGAACAGAAGTCGCCGGGGATTGAACGCCAGGACGTCGAGCGCCGAGAGGATCGTCTTGCCCGTCCCGGTCGCCGAGATCACCACAGCGCGTCGTTCACCGCTGTCACGTACCGAGGCCAAAGCTCTGAGCGCGTCGATCTGCATGACGTTCGCAGTGACCGGCACATCGACCGGCGTGATCGTCTCCGGCTGCGGGTCGGTGACCCGAATCCGTCGGGTGTTGCGGGTCGGGGTGACGTAATGGAGTGCGTACGCGTCAATCCACTCCTGGGTCAGCGGAACCGACTGACCGACCTGCTCGTCCACGAGCCGCGAGAGTTGCGCCCCCAGGTCGCTCTCGACCGCGGCAGACACCTTGAGATTCCACTCTGTGTTCCTGGCGAGGGCATTCTCGGTGAGATTCGAACTGCCGATCATCGCCGTGACGGTGTGCTCGTGATGGAAGATGTAGCCCTTCGGGTGGAAGGCCTCGCCATCGTGCAGGCGGACGTCGATTCCGAGATGGCGCAGATTCAGCAGTTCGGCGAAGGCAGCCGGTGAGTTGAAGGCCAAGTAGTCAGACGTCACGATCCGACCGGTGCCGTCGAACTCGACCAGTTCTTGCTTCAACAGCGCAATCGCGCGCGGCGACACGAAGGCGACGGAGAAGGTGAACGATGCGCACCGCGCGAGCTCATCTCGCAACGTCCTGAGCACCGTGTTCTCGCTCGTGTTGAGCACGATCTGTGGGTGATAGCGCCGAGACGAGCTGGCCTGTCCTCGCAAATAGCCGAACTCCACGTCGCCGGCGAGCTGGCCGCTCCACCCAAAATCGGTGCTCATGCGGTCAGTTCAGCCCGAATCTTGTCGACGGCCGGCACGTCGGCAGGAGCCCACGTGAGCGAGTCCAGGTCGGCCGGAGCCAGCCACCGCACCTCGGCGTGCTCGGTCAGTCGGGGCGTTCCGTCCACCAGTTCGCAGTAGAAGGTCGTCAGGGTGACGACACCGAAGTCGTACTCGTGCACGGTGGTGGTGACCTCGTCACCGACCGCGACACGGCACTGGAGTTCTTCGATGATCTCGCGTTCCAATGCCTCCCGAGGAGTCTCCCCCGGCTCGACCTTTCCGCCGGGGAACTCCCACATGCCCTGCAGTGATCCCCCCAGTCCGCGCTGAGCACACAGCACCGCTCCGTCGCCGACGATCACGGCGCCCACGACCTTGATCTGCTTCTTGGCGGCGACCACGGGCACAGCTTGCCAGGTTGCGCCCGCACCCGGGTGGGGAGGCGGGAAATCGCGGTAGCGCGTCAGGCGCCCGAATCCGGCCCATCTTGGGACGAGAGTGAACTGGACCGAAGTCCGCCGTCTTCCCCCACCACTTCAGGACGCAACTTCGGTGCGGTGGGCGTCCACGATTTGAGGTTCTGCATCACTTCGCCGTAGAACTGGTCAACGGACTTCACGACAGAATCGATGAAACTTCCTTGTCCACTGCCGCGTTTCGCGCCGGCCTTGGAGTCGATCGCCACCCGAAACGATCGAAGATCCTTCGCGGCATCCGGTGCGAGCAACTTGGGATCCTCCCGCGCTGCCGAAAGCAACTCGGCGTTTCCCGTCCGCGAGCGGATGGCGAATGATTCGACCCGCACGCCACCTGGCGCGTCGCGGAGTTGGCGCAGCAACCAGTTGACACGGGTCGTCTGCCGGCCCTCCTTCGGAGCGTCGATCTCCACATGACTGGTGACGATATTGGCCCGCAAGTCCGCCGTCACCACGAGCGGCCCCACGGCATTCGGGATACGTAGCGATCCCGATACCGTTCCGCTAGCGGCCAGGTCCTTCATTCGATCCGCCAGGTGAGCACTGGGGTTGCTGCTGTTCTTGCGATCGATCACCGCCGAGACGTCGATGCCAAGTCGTCGACCAAGCCGGAGCGCGAGGTACTGCAGAAGGGCATCGAAGCGGGCGATGACCTCAGGCGCGATCTTGTCATTGGCGCGAAGCGTTCCCGATGCGACCGCATCACGGATCGCCACCCAGTTCGGGCCCATGTCGTCGAACTCGAGCGCACCCGACCTGTCGTGTTCGAGATAGCGGATCAACTCACCAAGGATCCAAGCCTGGTCAGGATCAGCAATACCACGGTGCTCCTTTTGCACAATGGCGCTCGAAAGCACGTACGACCACGACCAGTGATGGATCTGTACTTTGCGAAGCTTGCGCTTGTCGACGTCAGCCGGATGCACCCCCGGCAGCGACGGCACCTCGTTGCTGATCGTGACGAGCGCATCGAATCCCTGAGCCCGAGCAACATCCAGATAGTTGTCGAGTTGGTCCGCTTGCAGTTCGTTCTTGCCGGTCTTCACCTCGACGAGCGCCGTCCATGTCTTGCTTCCCCGAGTCACCCGAATCAGCCCATCCGGGATGACCTTCTTGCCCGCGAGATCGAAAGGGACCTCGATGAAAGTCTCGGGCGCGCGACCCGGTGCACCCAACGGACCAAGCAGCACTCTCGAGAACTCTGGGACTGCACCCATGACTGCCAAGAGAGCCGACGTCGCACGCTTCTCCTGCTCCTGGGCCCCGTTGATGCCACTGGTCGGTATCAACCGGGCCTCGTGCCACGCTTCTTCGCTCACGTCATGTCTCCCGCCACTGTCAAGGTGGCCACACCATAGCGACTCGCGGAGGCACGGGACTGGAGATCAGAGGAGCAGCTCGCGCATCCGCTCACGGAGCGCGGGATCGCACACGTAGACGAACGTCCCGAGGATCCCGCGGGTCAACAGCACCGCATAGACGTTTCTGACATACACCAGCAGGTCCTCGTCGGAGTAGGTGATATCGAGCTGGTTGTTGTTCTTCTGCCGGCGACATCGTGATACTTCTCGCGGACGAAACGGAGTCCGATCGCGGGTTCCCACATCAGGTCGGGTCCGATGATGACGCCGGCGTAGTTGAGGTCGTATCCCTGGATCGTGTGGATCGAGCCGACCTCGTGCAGCGAGTTCGGGGAGTTCACCCAGTCGACCGCGGTCCGGTTCCACTGCGGATCCAAACCGTCAAGGTGGATGTCGGTGGCGTTCAGGTCCTTCTTGCTACGCCAAGGTCACGCGTATCCGGCCACCAGCCGCGCGAGTCCGTGCGTACGTTCGCGCTCGAAGCGCATCGCAGCGTTCAGCGACTCCCCCACGTACACCGAATTCGAGCTGTCGAGCGTGTAGACCACCGGCCAGGTCCGGTGCCGTCCGTTCACCTGCGACCAGGCTTCGACGGACGACTTATCGAAGGCGAAGCGGTCACTCCGGAAGCTGGTCATACTTCGTGCTCACTCCTCGAGCCCGGTCGACCGGGTACTTCTCACGGGTGACCCGCAGCTTGTCCAGCACGATCTGGTCGACGTCGACGCCCAGTTTCGCCCCGAGGAGGTGGCAATAGGTCAGGACGTCGGCGAGCTCGGCGATCACCGCTGAGGTGTCCGCGTCCTCGCTCCACTGGAAGCACTCCAGCAACTCACCCGACTCGATGGCGATGCTCTTCGCCAGATTCGCCGCCGAATGGAACTGGTCCCAGTCCCGTTCGGCGACGAATGCCGCGAGTTCGCGGCTGACGGAGGTCTCAGACACGGCTGGACTCTAACGCCTTGACACTGGTCACACGGCCGACGCCACCAACTGCGCGCGGGTCGGGACGCGCGGTTCACAGAGCAACCGCATCCCAGCCTCGACCGGGGTGCGGTTGCCCTTGCGTCCGTTGCAGGAACGGCACGCGGCGACGGTGTTCTCCCACGCGTCCTGCCCGCCTCGGGAGGCGGGCAGGACGTGGTCGACCGTGTCGGCGCGGCCGCCGCAGTACGCACACCGGTGACGGTCGCGCAGCAGCAGACCGTGCCGCGTCCACGAGGCCGGCCGGTACATCCACGCCATCGCGACATACCGGACGAGGCGGATGACCCGTGGCCACGGGTGGGGGCCGATCGAGCGCTCGGGCAGCGCCTCCTCGACGGTCGCCACCTCGCGGAACAGCATCCGTACGGCGTGCTTGAACGACACCGCACCGAGCGGCTCGTACGACGCATTGAGCAGGACGACGTTCACCACGGATCACCTCCTCTCATGCGGCGTGGCGGTCAGGCGGCCTTGCGGGGACGTCCCATGACCGGGACGACCTCCAGGACCTTGCCCCGGTCGAGCAGTACGCCTCCCCACACGCCGGTCTCGGCGCGCGCCTGGCCCAGCGTCAGGCAGACGTCGCGCTGCAGGCACGAACCGCACAAGGTGCGAGCCGCGTCGAGGGCGTTGGCGTCCTCGGGGAAGAACAGCTCGGGATCCAGTCCCGCGCACGCCCAGTCCTGCTTCGGGGCACGCGGGGTCGGGGTCGCGTAGGCGACGGTCACTCCCTTGCTGTTGAGGATCGACGCCATGATCTTGCTCTCCATGTGCCGTCACCTCCTTGTCGGTGGCACGTGGTCGGTCGGTTGGACATACAAAAAGGCCGCTCCTTCGAGATCTCGTCTCGCTGGAGCGGCCCGGTGTCGGGTGCGGTGGGGCACCTACAGCGGCGGCTCCGAAAGACGCTTCGGCTCGAACGAGAAATCGGCCGTGAAGCCGTGCTCGGCAGCGCTCGTCGAGAGAACCCACGTGGGGTTCGTGATGGCCAGCTGGGTACCCATGGGCGTGCCTCTCTCGATCGATGCGTCGTGCGAAGCGGTCCCGGACGGGGCCGTGAAGATCACCTTAGGCCCGGTCGCCGGCTCGGGCCAAGCCACTTTCGTGACCGGCCGGTTCCGGGCGTACCGGGGCAGGTGGTGCGGCAGGCACATCAGTGCCCCTGCTGGTCGATCCGGACCAAGTTCCCGGAGGGATCGCGCAAGGCGCAGTCACGTACGCCCCACGGTTGATCGGCCGGCTCGGACACGATCTCGGCACCCCACTCGCGCGCCTGCGCGAACGTGGCATCGAGGTCGTCGGCGTGGAAGTGCACGCCGTTCATCGCACCCTTCGCGAGCAGACGGGCGACGGCGTCGACGTCGTCGGGGCTGCCGTCGACGTAGTTCGTGAGCACGATCGACACGTCCGACTGCGCGGGCGAGCCGACGGTGATCCAGCGGAACTGCTCGCGCGGGACGTCGAGACGCACCTCGAGTCCGAGGGCGTCACGGTAGAAGGCCAGCGCCTTCTCGGGGTCGTCGACCTGGACGAAGCAGGCGGAGAGGGTGAGGTTCATGGCTCCACGCTAGAGCCCAGCGGACCTCCCGGTCTTCTCCGTTCCTGCTCACCTGCGCGCGGGCCGGGTCGCCTGCTTCGCGACACAGTTCGAGAGTCCGACCAGCTCGGTGTGGTCACCGGCCCGGTACTGCGTCGGCGTCTGCCCCACGAGTTCGGTGAACCGTGCACTGAACGACCCCAGCGACGTACAGCCGACCGCCATGCACACGTCCGTGACCGACAGGTCGCCACGGCGCAGCAGCGACTTCGCCCGCTCGATCCGCCGCGTCATCAGATAGCCGTACGGGGTCTCGCCGTAGGCTGCCCGGAACCGTCGCGAGAAGTGCGCCGGCGACATCAGCGCCTCGCGCGCGATCTCCGCCACGCCGAGCGGCTCGGCGAACCGCCGGTCCATCAGGTCGCGCGCCCGGCGCAGGTGCGCGAGGTTCGCGAGCTCGTCCGGGTTCACGACACCAGCCTAGGCGTGCCATCGCTCGAATCGGTGTTTGAGAAACTGTCGGTGGGGCTCATTAGGTTGGGTACATGGGTTCGGGGGTCGTGGTTGACGCGTGCGAGATCGTGCGGC
>CAYXFT010000009.1:15059-33041 GCA_964464335.1 uncultured Aeromicrobium sp. | reverse complement strand
GTGGCCGCCTCGACGTCCATCCAGACGACGAACTCAACGACCGCGCTACACCACTGTGCGGGACTCAACTCGTTGCCGCCCCGGCCCTCTCGTGTCCGTCACCAACTTTCGGCGCAACTTGCGAAGGCATCCCGGATCCCGGCCCGCGCACGGGCGTCGATCAAGCGGCCTTCACCGGGATGTAGCACGTCGTCCCATCGCCGTCGAAGACGAACCGACCCGATGGGAAGGCGCCATAGGTAGCCCATTTCGCCGCAACCGACGCGCCAGGAATGGTGAACTCCGACCGAGATTCGCAACTCTGTCGGTCCCGTGCGATAGGACAGGTAGCGAGAAAGGAGGTGAGCACGATGGCAAAGGCCAACGGCGGGAAACCAAGCAAGAGTGCACTCTCGAAGGCGGGAAAGACCCTCGCCTCGAACGGATCGTCAAAACCGGCGAAATCAAAGGCTGGGAAGACTCTCGGCAAGGGCTGATCCGACGCGGTTTCAGCACTGGGCGGGAGGCCGTCTACTTGAACTGGCGGCCTTCCGCTTCAACCCTGTCGACCTGCGACACTCTGCCGCGATTGGCCCCTATGTATCTGATCGGATACACTTGAGTTATGACTGGTGAGATTTTTCGGCAGGCTCGGGTTGAGGCGGGATTGTCTCAGGCCGCGTTGGCGCGGTTGTCGGGGACGTCGCGTCCGACCTTGTCGGCTTATGAGCATGGGCGGAAGTCGCCGACGCTGGCCACGGCGGCTCGGATTGTCGCCGCTGCGGGTTTCGATCTCATCATCACGCCTCGAGTTGAGTTCCGGGAGGTCGTGGTCGAGCGCGGTCGGCCGATCGTGGTGCCCACTGCGTTGCCGCAGCTGCCGTTGCGCCAGGCGACGGGAATTGTCGAGCTTCCGCTTCATTTGAACTGGTCCGATCGCGGTCGCCGGTTCGACTTGAGTGACAGGCGCGATCGGGGGCGTGTGTACGAGATCGTGCTGCGCGAGGGTGGTCCGGACGATGTGCTGACCTACGTTGACGGGGCGCTGCTGGTTGATCTGTGGAACGACCTCGTCCTGCCGCCAGCCGTTCGGTCCGCCTGGCAACACGTCGTCACGGGTGAGAATGCCGAGCAGGTCGCCTGATGAATCATGCTGAGCAACTCACAGTGCTCCAGATCGATCTCGCCGGCATCTTCTTCGGGCTCGACGAAGCCGAGGGTTACTTCGTCACCGGTGGGGCGGCGCTGCTAGCGTCTGAGCTCATCGCTCGGCCGACCGAGGATCTGGATCTGTTCACCGCCAGGCCCACGATGCATGTGACACGCGCCAAGGAGGCCTTTGTCCGTGAAGTCAGTGGACGGGAATGCGACGTCACGATCATCCAGGACGGACCGACGTTCTGCCGGATGATCGTGGCTCGGGCGGGGGAGGAGACCTTGGTCGATCTGGCCATCGACTCTCCGCCGCACGTCGGACCAACCGTCACCGTCCTCGGACCGACCTTGGCGCCGCTAGAACTCGGCGGTCGTAAGCTGCTCGCTCTGTTCGGTCGTGCCGAGGCACGCGACTTCGCAGATGTGTACGTCCTTGTCCAACGGTTCGGCAAGGAGGCACTGGTGAAGGAAGCGCAAGCGCTCGATGCGGGATTCGACGTGGCTGTGCTCGGTCAGATGTTGCGAACCATCAGCCGGTTCGAAGAGGACGAAATCCCACTTCCTCAGGATGAACTGCCAAAAGTGTTCGCGTTCTTCGCGGATTGGGCCAGCGAACTCGCAACCCAATGACCACTGGTGTGGAGCCGCGAAGTCAGATCGGTGCACCCCCAGGGGGCGCATTTCGGGTGCAACGGGACGCAACCGTAGGTAACGGGCACTGGAACCGCAGGGCAGATCGAATGGTGCCTGCAATTGCAGGGGCCGCCGCCGGGTTCAAGTCCCCCTCGAGCACGAAAACCCCTCCAAGTGGAGGGGTTGTCTGCATTTCGAGGCCAATCTGCCGTGGTGTGGTGGTGTCGATTTTCCCTGCGATTCGAGGACGTCGTCCGAGGGGGGACCAAGGGGGCACATCGGGTGGCCGGGTTCGGACATGAAGCGCGGCAGGGGAGTGCTTGGCATCTTGTGCTGGCATGTCGGTGCTGACGTCCGGTTCGCGCCACTCGTCGTGGGGGTCGACTTTTCGCCGCGTTTTGGCTGCGGAGTGGCCGAACCTCTCGGCCGGCGTCGACCGTGTGGGCTCACCCATTCGTGCAGGAGACCCCTCCGCGGTCGTGGATACTCGCCTTCGGGACTACCACGTGTCCCCGAATTCGGTGAAGGCGAAATTCGGGTCGGTGGCGTCTTGGACGGCCTTGGCCACGGCGTGGTGGACGCCGGGGTGGAACACACTGGGGACGATGTAGTTTGCATTGAGCTCGCCGGGGGTGACGGCGTCGGCGATCGCCTCGGCCGCCGCGACAAGCGCCCCGGGAGCGATGTCTCGGCTGTGGGCGTCGAGCAGGCCGCGGAAGGTGCCGGGGAACGCCAGCACATTGTTGATCTGGTTCGGGTAGTCCGACCGGCCGGTCGCGACGACGCGCGCGGTCCGCCGGGCGATGGCCGGATCGATCTCGGGAGTCGGGTTCGCCAGGGCGAACACGATGGCGTCCGCGCCCATGGCCGCGACGTCGTCGCCGTCCAGGATGTCTGCTGCGCTCACGCCGATGAAGACGTCCGCTCCGGGCACGACGTCCTTGAGCGTGCCGCTCACGTTCTCGGGATTCGTGTTGGCGGCGATCCAGCGCAGCGATTCGTGGGCGCCGTCGCGACCGCGGTGCACGATGCCGTCGACGTCGCAGACCACAACGTCGCGCGCCCCCGCGGTCAATAGCAGCTTGAGGATTGCGGTGCCGGCTGCCCCCGCGCCCGCGAGAACGATCCGCACCTCGGGCAGGTGCTTGGCCACGACGCGCAAGGCATTGGTCAGGGCAGCGAGCACCACGATCGCGGTGCCATGCTGGTCGTCGTGGAAGACGGGGATGTCGAGGCGCTCGCGCAGGCGGCGCTCGACCTCGAAGCAGCGCGGCGCGGAGATGTCCTCGAGGTTGATCCCGGCGAAGCCCGGCGCGATCGCGGCGACGGTCTCGACGATCTGGTCGACGTCTTGGGTGTCGAGCACGATGGGCCACGCGTCGATGCCGGCGAATGACTTGAACAATGCCGCTTTGCCCTCCATGACCGGAAGCGCCGCCAGCGGACCGATGTTGCCCAGGCCGAGCACCGCTGAGCCGTCACTGACGACCGCCACGCTGTTGCGTTTGACCGTGAGCCGGCGTGCGTCCTGCGGATCGGCGGCGATCGCAGTGCAGATCCGTGCGACTCCGGGGGTGTAGACCATGGACAGGTCGTCGCGATTGCGCAACGGATGTTTGGAAGCGGTCTCGATGACGCCGCCCAAGTGCATGAGGAACGTTCGGTCCGAGACCTTGAGGATCGCGACGTCGTCCAGCGTCCGCAGCGCCTCGACGACGTCGTGGGCGCCGTTTCCGTCACGGGCCGCGCACGTCAGGTCGATCTGCAGGACATCGACGTCCGAGCCCGTGACGTCGAGGGCGGTGACGAGTCCGCCTGACTGCTCCACACACGCACTCAGGGCGCTGACGCCCGAGCCGCCCGACGGGACCGTGAGGCGGACCGTGATCGAATTGGACATTCCTGGAGCAGACATGGTTGTGTTCGTACCTTTCGAATTCCGTTACTCGCTACTCGAATCCGTGTCCGTCACGAATACGATTTCCCTGCGGGATGCTCGGACTCCATTCGCCGGAACGCTTCTTCGGCGTCGCGCAACCCGAACGTCACGGCGACCTCGACCGAGAGAGTTCCCGAGGGGGCCCGCGGGCTTGCGGGCGAACTGCCCGCCGGGGACGGCGAGCGATTCGCGGTGGCTGGCGCGGTCGACCCATCCGAGTACGGCGTCGCCGGTGGCCACGGGCGACCCATCAGGATGGACTGCTCCGTGGCCGGCCTCGAGCACGACCCCGGCGAAATCGGCGCCGATGCCGCGCGGAAACGGCGCATCCACGGCGATCGTGCCCGAGTGCACCTTGGCGTCGAACGGGTTGAAGCCCGCGGCCCGCACTCCGACGACGGTCCGCCGGTCGGCGCCGCGGGCCGGGGGATCTCGGTGAGATGTAGAACCTCGGGCCCGCCGACGGTGGCGTACTGGACGACTCGCGTGGTCCTCACGGGTTCACCTTTGCCGTAGGTCGGACAGGGGCGCCGCCGCGGCGGCGCCCCTGTCCTGGGTGGGACGGCTGGGGAGGATCAGCCGACCGTCAGGACGATCCCGCCGGTGTACGTCTTCCCGGCCTCGATCTTGGTGGCGACTCCATCGACGGTCATCGACACCTTCTTCTTGCCCGCGGCCTTGACCGTCGCGTCGGAGCCGACCGTCAGCGACGTCAGGTGCGACGTCCCGGTCACGGTCCACTGCGCGCCGTTCGAGAGGGTCACGATGGTGCCGTTGTTGACCGCCGCGGACGGCGTGTTGGTCACCGTGCCGAGTTCGCGGTAGTTCGCGGACGTGATCGTGCTGACGCGGTGCTTGGCCGTCGAGGAGCTGATCACGCCGGTGACCTTCGTGTCATCGAAGTTCAGCACCATGTTCTTGCCGTTGCGCATCGCGTTGTAGAACGATCCGGTCAACGTGATGTCGTTGAACGACGCCTCGGCGTCGGCATCGTGTTCGGCCGACACGTCGAAGGAGGCGTCCTTGCTCGGCGCGCTCGTCGGCTCGGTGTAGACACCCGTGTTGGCCATGCTCGGTGGGACCGGGCCCGGGTCGTCGTTCTGCATGACTTGCAGCAGTACGCCGTTGCCCGGGTTGAGCTGCGCGCCCTTCGAGCCGTCGACCGTCACGTTGACCTGCTGGCCCTTGTCCAGGAAGGTCGTCTCGTCGGTGTTGAAGATCGTCTTCCCGGAGATGTCGACATCGCCTTGGTTGTGCCACATGATGCCGAAGCGGTCGGAGTCCACAAGGGTGTTGCGCTTGCCCAGCTTCGCGATCTCCTTCGCGGTCAGGCCGAGGTTCTGCGACTCGTTCAGCTCTGTGACGGCCGCCTTGGTGCTGTCGCCGTATACGACCTTGCCGCCCGTGACGATCGTGGCGAACGTCTTGACGTGGAACTTCGTACCCAGGAAGTGCTCGGTCGCGTTGCCGATCACGTAGGATCCGTAGCCGTCCTTGCCGGTGTTGCACACGACGCTGTTGATCGCGTTGAGCTTCATGTTCGAGCCGGTGTCGACCGAGAGGGCGCCCCAGTTCTGCGAGCTGATCGACGATGAGACGTACGTGGCCTGGGTGTTGGAGCCCAGCACGTTCGTCGAGCGGTTGTTGCCTGAAATGCCGAGCATCCACGGCGCGTCCTGCATGTACGACAGGTTGACGCTGGAGATGTAGTCCGAGGGCAGCGTGCCGTCGGCCGTAGCGATCTGCGAGTTCTTCACCACGACGTTCGCGCCGTCGTCGGCGATGACCGCCGGCCGGACCGCGCCCTTGTTGGAGATCTTCGCGCCGTCGACGACCAGATCGGTCGCCTGGCCGGTGCCGATGATGCCCGCGCCCTGACCGGCGAAGTCCGAGCGGCCGTTGCCGGTCAGCGAGATCGTCGGGTTCGTGATCGTGTACTCGCGGTCCTTGACGTAGATGCCGTTGAACAGCTCGCCGGTGGAGGTGATTGCGACGTTCTTCGCGGCGTCGTCGGTGACCTTGCCGCTGACCGCGGCGGAGACGCCCTTCGCCTTCTCGACGCCGTTCTCGCCGACGAAGAGCGCCTGGCGGAACTTGTAGACCAGGTTGTTGAACGTGACGAGGTTGTCCTCGGCCACCGTCAGGACGATGTCGCCCTTCCACGAGCCCGCTGAGAGGACGGACTCCGTGGCGCCGGTCGCCTTGACCTTCTGACCGGTCTCGACGCCGTTGACCGTGAGGGTCAACGCGTAGCCGGCGGGCGCGGTGAGCACCCCGCCGTCCTTGATCGTCAGTCCCTTCAGGTGCGTCGTCTGCGTGATGGTCACCGTCTGCCCGGATGCGACGGTCAGGCTCTTCGAGGAGTTCGAGTAGCTGCTCGCCGACGTCTTCGTGGAGGCGAGGGTGGCGCACTTCTGGCCGGCGGCGCCCTGCTGCGACGCACCGCCGGAGTGGGCGGACGCGTAGGGAGCGAGGCCGGTCACGGCGGTCAGCGACAAGGTAGCGACGATGGCGAGCCGGCGGGTTCGGGTGGTTCTCATCTGGCTGTCTCCTGAGGGATTGGGAGTGCGGGGGTGATCCCCGCAGTCATGGCAGCACCGCGCGACGGCGGCCGACCAGACGCGTTAGCCGATACCAAACATCTGTGAGACAGATCACATCGGTGGCATCGCCGGACGCGATGGGTTCTATCGCCGCAAGGGTCTAACTGTGGCGTGCGTCTCACTGGTTGACTCCCGGTCAGCGGTCGCCGGATGTGGCGCGGCCCACACTCAGGAGGTAGCTGTGTTCAAGGCAAGACTTGCAGCCACGGGGGCGGTGCTGCTGATCGCGGGATCCACGCTCGCCGCGTGCGGCTCCAGCGACGACGAATCCGATTCGACCGACACCGCGCTGTCGTCCGAGGCCCAGGCCGCGCTCGACTCCGCCTACAAGGGTGTCGGCAGCACGCTCGACGACCTCGAGCCCGTCTCCGCCGAGGCGGACCAGACCCTGTACGTCGTCTCGTGCGGCGAGCAGGTGCCCAGCTGTTCGGTGCCGGCTGCCACGGTCAAGGCCGCCGCGGAGGCGGTAGGCTGGAAGGCCGTCGTCGCCGACGGAAAGCTGAGCCCCGAGGGCTTCGCCACCGCTATCCGACAAGGCGTCGCCGGTGACGCCGACATCATCGTCCCGATCGGCATCGGCTGTGGTGTCGCGCAGGCCGCCTTCAAGGAGGCCGTCGACGCGGGCATCACCATCATCGGTGGTGGCGGCGTCGACGACTGCGACCCGAAGCTGTGGGCCTCCGAGCGCCTGTGGCTCGCCGACTACACGCCGCAGCAGCAGTGGGAGGAGTTCGGCAAGCTCCAAGCCGACTACGTCTACGGCAAGCTCAACGGCGACGTGAAGCCGGTCGTCCTGAACTTCACGACGCAGACGTGGGGCCAGTGGATCACGGACGGCTTCACCAAGCGCCTGGAGGAACTCGGTGGCGGAGACGTGCTCGCGACCGTCGACATCAGCGACCCGGAGAACGCGGACGGCTCGTACGTGCAGAAGGTGACCACGGCGCTGCTCAGCCAGCCCGACGCCAACGCTCTCGTCGTGCCGGTCGACGGCTGGCTGACCGGAGGCCTCTCGGCCGCGCTGGTCCAGGCCCAGCTCGACGACAAGCTGCTGATCGTCGGTCGCGGCGGCGACGAGCCCGCCCTCGACCTGATCCGCAAGGGCGACTCGGGTTTCGACGCCACGATCGGCTTCGCCGTCCAGTGGGGCGCCTGGGGCTCGGTCGACACCGCGATCCGCGTGCTCGCCGACCAGGACCCGGTCTACATCGGCGAGTCGATGCAGGCTGTCGATGCCGACGAGAACATGCCGGACAGCGGTCAGTATGCGGGCAACGTCGACTTCGAGAAGCTGTTCAAGGAGTCGTGGGGCGTTTCATGAGCCAGCCTCTCGCTCCGGTTCCGGGTCCGGTGGGTTCGCCCACCGGGTCCGGGGCCCCGGTCCTGTCGGTCGAGCACGTCGACAAGAGCTTCGGCGGCACCCGCGCCTTGGCCGACGCCTCGTTGCACGTTCGTCGCGGCACGGTCCACGCGCTGCTCGGTGGCAACGGCTCCGGCAAGAGCACCATCATCAAGATCCTCGCCGCCGTGCACCCCGCCGACTCGGGCAGCATGACGGTCGGTGAGACCGCGTACGACCTGCATTCCTACACGTCGCAGACCGCGCAAGACGCCGGGCTGCGGTTCGTGCACCAGGACCTGGGCCTGTTCGAGGACCTCTCGATCCAGGAGAACTTCGCGCTCGACGCGGGCTTCCCCCGCCGCTCGGGCGGACGGATCGACTGGAAGGGACTGCGCCGCCACGTCGCCGACATCCTGGCCCACTACGAGCTCGACATCGACCCGCGGCGCCCCATCCGAGTCCTGCGCCCGTCCGACCGCACGATGGTCGCGATCGCCCGTGCGCTGCAGGACCGCGAGTCCACCGGCGACGAGGACCTGGTCCTCGTGCTCGACGAGCCGACCGCGAGTCTCGCGGCTCACGAGTCCGAACTGCTGCTGAACCGCGTCCGCGGTCGCGCCGAGCTGGGCCAGACCGTCGTCCTGGTGAGCCACCGGCTGCAGGAGGTGCTGTCGGTCGCGCACGACTTCACGATCTTCCGCGATGGCAAGGTCGTCGGCACCCTCGTCGACGCCGAGCCGTCCGAGGACGAGCTCATCGAGATCATGGCCGGCGGCCTCGTCAAGCAGTTGCGGCCGACCGGATCGGCCTCCCACTCCACCGGCCGTCCGGTCCTGGAGATCACCGACCTGCACTCCGGTCCGCTCAAGGGCGTCGACCTGACCGTGCACGCCGGCGAGATCGTCGGCATTGCCGGCCTCGTCGGCTCCGGACGGTCCTCGCTGTTGCAGGCGATCTTCGGGCAGGTCCGGCACGATTCTGGCTCGATCTTCGTCGACGGCAAGCCGCACAACCCCGCGCACGTCGACGAGGCCATGGACGCCGGCATCGCCCTCGTACCGGAGGACCGCGGCCGCGACGCCGGCTTCGCCGACCTGACGGTCCGGGACAACCTCGCCGTGGCGAAGCTGCACGACTACTGGGATCGCCGGTGGATGCCCCGTGGGATCGAGACGGGCGCCGCACGCGACCTCATCGGCCGGTTCGGCATCAAGGTCTCCGGCCCGCAGGCCCTGTTCAGCTCGATGTCCGGTGGCAACCAGCAGAAGACCATCATCGCGCGCTGGCTGCAGCGAGCGCCCAAGGTGCTGCTGCTGGACGAGCCGTCCCAGGGCGTCGACGTCATGAGCCGCTCCGACATCTACGAGGTCATCCGCGAGGCGGCCAAGGACGGCTGCGCCGTGCTCGTCGCGTCCTCGGACCTCAGCGAGATCCACGCCCTGGCCGACCGCATCGTCGTGCTGTCAGGGGGAGTCATCACCGACGAGCTCGTCGGGGGCTCGGTCGGCGTCGAGGAGCTCACCCGGCTCGTCCTGCGTGACAAGGGCAACGCCGCATCCTCGTCCACCTCCCGCGACCGCTCAAGCCATCTGTCAGTACTTCCCACGGAGGACTCGCCATGAGCCACTCGACCGCCACCGCCGTCCCCGCCCTCGGGGACCAAGCCACGGCACGCGTCGTCACGTTTCTCGAGAACTACGCGCTGCTGCTGCTCACCGCAGCGGTGTTCGTGTTCTTCTCGGTGTTCCCCAAGTCCAGCGCCGCGTTTCCGACGAACACGAACCTCAGCGTGATCCTCGGCAGCCAGGCCGTCGTCTCGCTCGTGGCGATCGCCGCGCTCTTCCCGCTGGTCTCGGGTTACTTCGACTTCTCGCTGGGTGCGACGGCGGCGATGGCGCAGGTGCTGTCGGCCGGACTGATGGCCCGCAACGGCTGGCCGCTGTGGCTCGCGATCATCGTGCCGGTCCTGCTGGCGTGCGTCGTGGGCCTGGCCAACGGGTTCTTCGTGACCCGGTTGCACATGAGCCCGTTCGTCACGACGCTCGGCATGGCGACGCTCATCTCGGGCGTCATGATCTGGTACACGAAGGGCCAGACGATCATCTCGGGCATCGACCCGAAGATCACCGAGTTCGGCTCGGGCCGCCTGCTCGGCCTGCCGTACGTCGTGTACGTCGTCCTCGTCGTCGCGGCGCTCGCCTGGTACTTCTTCACGCACACGCCGTTCGGGCGCTCGCTGTACGCGATCGGCTCGAACGCCTCGTCTGCGCAACTCGTCGGCATTCGGGTCGACCGCAACGTGTGGTGGAGCTTCGTGATCGCCTCGGTCATCGCCGGCCTCGCCGGGGTCGTGCAGCTGTCCCGCATGGGCAGCGCGACCGCCTCGTCGGGCAACGACATCCTGTTCCCCGCGCTGGCCGCCGTGTTCCTCGGCGCCACCGCGATCACGCCCGGCTTCTTCAACGTGATCGGCACGATCATCGGCGCGGTCTTCGTGTCGATCTCGGTCAGCGGCCTGACCCTCAGCGGAGCCAGCGGCTGGGCGTCCAACGTGTTCAACGGCATCGCCCTGCTGGCGGCCGTCGGCATCTCCACCTACCTCGGCCGTCGCCGCGCGAACGGCTGAACCGCACCACCACCGTCCGAACCACCACGCAACACCACCGAAAGGGGCCTGCCATGGCCGTCGTTCTCTCCGCCACCTGGATCGCCAAGGAGGGTGAGGCCGAGACCGTCCGCGAGGCGCTCGAGCACCTCGCCCCCGCCTCGCGCACCGAGGAGGGCAACATCTACTACCAGGCGTACCGGGACCCCGAGGAGCCCCTCGTCTTCCGGATCTTCGAGGTCTATCGCGACCAAGACGCCGTCACCGCCCACACCGAGTACGACCACTTCAAGCAGTGGGCGCTCGGCCGGGCCATCCCCGCCCTCGAGGAGCGTCGTCGCGACTTCTACGAGACGCTGGACTACTGACGTGAGGCTCGTCCGCTACGAGCACCACGGGTTCGCGCACCTGGGCGTCGTCAAGCACGACGTGGTGCACCACCTGCGGACCGACCTCGACGTGCTCGGCGTGTTGAACCTGCCGATCGGGGAGCGGAACCTGCTCGAGGCCCAGGCCGGGCGGTACCAGCGGGTGCCGCTCGACCAGGTCCGGCTGCTGCCGCCGATCGAGCCGCGGGCGATGCGCGACTTCGTCGCGTTCGAGCAGCACATCGCGGGCATGAAGAAGTCCGAGCCGGGGGACGGCAGCGTTCCCGAGCAGTGGTACGAGGCGCCGGCCTTCCTCTTCATGAACCCGTGGGCGCTCGTGGGCGCGCACGACGACGTGCCGGCGCCACCGGACACCGAGGCGCTCGACTTCGAGCTCGAGCTGGCGTGCATCGTCGGGCGACCGACGCGCGACGCCGACCTCGACGAGGCGCACGCGAACATCGTCGGCTACGCGATCCTCAACGACTGGTCGGCCCGTGACGTCCAGGGCCGCGAGATGCGGGTCGGGCTCGGCCCGTCGAAGGGCAAGGACTTCGCGAGCACGCTCGGCCCGTGGATCACGACGGCCGACGAGGTCGACGATTTCCGGGTCGACGGCCGGCTCGCCCTCGACATGGAGGTCGCGGTCAACGGCGAGGTCGTCGGCCGGGACAACAGTGCCCACATGGGCTGGTCGTTCGAGCAGATGCTCGTGCACGCGTCGCGCGGCGCCGTCGTCGGCGCGGGCGACGTGCTCGGCAGCGGCACCGCGGGATCGGGCGCGCTCGCCGAGGCGTGGAGCCGCACCGGCACGAGGAACCCGCCGCCCCTGCAGCCGGGGGACGTCGTCTCCATGACCATCCAGGGCCTCGGCACGATCTCCAACCGGATCGCGCCGCCCCGTTCCGCCGCGGCCAAGGCCGGCCGCGCCGCCACCCTCGCGCCCCAGGAGGCCCGGTGACCGTCCAGACCGTCAACCCCGCGACGGGACAGCCGCTCGCGACCCACGACGCCCACGACGACGCCGAGGTCGAGCGACTCCTCGCCGCGACGGCGGACGCACAGCAGCAGTGGCGGTGGACCACGCCGCAGGAGCGCACCGTGCCGCTGCGGCGCCTCGGGGAGCTGCTGCGGGACGAGGTCGACGACCACGCCGCGTTGATCAGCCGTGAGATGGGCAAGCCGCTGGCCGAGGCGCGAGGTGAAGTGCTCAAGTGCGCCACGACGTGCGACTACTACGCCGACCGGCTCGTTGAGTTCCTCGCCCCGAAGCCCGTCGAGACCGAGGCGCGCACGTCGTTCGTCGCGTACGAGCCGATCGGGGTAGTGCTCGCGGTGATGCCGTGGAACTTCCCGTACTGGCAGGTCGTACGGTTCGCGGCGCCGACACTCGGCGCGGGCAACGGCGGACTGCTGAAGCACGCCGTGAACGTCACGGGATGTGCGCTCGCGCTGCAGGACGCGTTCCGCCGCGCCGGCTTCCCCGAGCACCTGCTGACCACCCTCGTGCTCGAGGGCCATGACCAGATCCCCGGGATCATCGCGGACCGCCGGGTCGCCGCGATCACCCTCACGGGCAGCGAGCGCGCGGGCGCGGCGGTCGCCGAAGCCGCCGGTCGGGCCCTCAAGAAGACGGTCCTCGAGCTCGGCGGCTCCGACCCGTTCGTGGTGCTCGACGACGCCGACCTCGACGTCGTCGCGCCCGAGGCCGTCCGCGCGCGGTTCGTCAACGCGGGGCAGTCCTGCCTGTGCGCGAAGCGATTCGTCGTCGAGGAGTCCGCACTGCAGTCCTTCCTCGATCGGGTCGCTCCGCTCGTCGAGGCGCTCCGGGTCGGCGACCCCGCGGCGGAGGGGACGCAGGTGGGTCCGCTCGCCGAGGCGCGCTTCGTCGACGACGTCGAGCGCCAGGTGCGCGAGTCCGTGGCGATGGGCGCGAAGGTGCTCGTCGGCGGACACCGGATCGACGGGCCGGGCAGCTTCTTCGCGCCGACCCTGCTGTCCGACGTCAGGCCGGACATGCCCGTGTTCCGCGAGGAGACGTTCGGCCCCGTGATGGTCGTCGTCGGTGCCGCCGACGTCGACGAGGCCCTCGTCCTGGCGGACGACTCCGCCTACGGGCTGGCGGCGAGCATCTGGACGGCGCAGACCGATCGCGCGATCGAGTTGGGCCGCCGAATCCAGTCCGGGGCGCTGTTCGTCAACAGCGTCGTGGCGAGCGACCCGCGCATGCCATTCGGCGGCGTCAAGATGAGCGGCTACGGGCGGGAACTGTCGGTGGAGGGATTGCGTGAGTTCACCAACGCACGGACCGTCTGGGTCGCGGACCTGGCACACGCGTAGGCCGAGGCGCGGGGGTGCGGCCTACACTGTGACCGCAGCCACACCCCCCGAAGGACTCGAAACCCTCATGACCGACCTGCGCCGTGTCGACATCAACCTGATCGTGGTGCTCGACGCCGTACTGACCGAGCGCAACCTCACTCGCGCGGGGGAGACGCTCGGCATGACGCAGCCCGCGGTGAGCGGCGCCCTGGCCCGGTTGCGGCAGCAGTTCGACGATCCGCTGCTGATCCGCAAGGGCCGCGTCTTCGAGCTGACGCCAACCGCCGAACGTTTGCAGTCGGCGGTGCGTGCGGCGATCGTCGAGATCCACCGCACGCTCGACGAGCTGCCGACGTTCGATCCCGCCACGACGACGCGCACGTTCTACATCACCGGCTCGGACTACCTGCTCTCGGAGATGTCCGGTCCGCTGCAGGCCGTCGTGCGTGATCGCGCGCCGGGTGCGCGTGTCGAGTTCGACTCGCTGCCCGTCAATACGTCGATCAGTCCCGTCGACCTGCTGCGCCGCGACGTCGTCGTCGCCGGAACGGGCCGGGGAGTGCCGGGCAAGCATCGGTCGCTCTTCCTCGACCGCTTCGTGTGCATCGCGGCGGCGGATCACCCGCGACTCGTGGACGGCTCGCTGACCGCCGAGGATGTCGCCGAGATGCGGCACGTACACAGCACGTTCGGCGAGCACCAGTTCACGCACGTCGACGAGATGCTCGCGGCGGCCGGCATCAAGCCGCGTGTCGGCATCTCCGTCGAGGGCTTCCTGCAGGTGCCGTTCATGGTGGCCGGAACCGAACTCATCGGCTTCGTGCCCGAGCGGATCGCACAGCGCCACGCTGCATCGTTGGGCCTGGCGATCGTCGAGACCCCGATCGAGCCGATGACACTCGTCGAGGCCGCCTACTGGCATCCGTCGCGCACCTCGGACCCGGCACTGATGTGGCTCGTGGACATGATGCTGTTGGCGTCCGAGGTCATCGAGTTCGGCAGCCTGCAGACCAACTGACGCACCTTCTCGACCATCGCTGGCCGATGCCAATCATCGGCTAACTGGCGTGGTCGGATCGGGTCTCTCCCCCCTACGGTCGTGTGATCCACAGCACACGAAACCCAGGAGGGTTCATGTCCCACACCATCTCCCGCGCGGTCCGCGTACGGCTGTCCGTCGCGGCGATCGCGGCCACGGCGCTCGGCGCCGGCCTGCTCGCGCCGAGCGTCGCGTCCGCCAGCGGCACGACGCTCGTGGTCCCCGCGAGCGGTGTCTCGATCGACGAGACCACGCGCGTCTCGACCCTCGTGATCGAGAATGGCGGCACGATCGACGTGCCGGACGGCAAGCGCCTCACGATCACGGTCAACGGGGTCGAGGTCGGCCAGCAGTACACGTCGGCGGCAGCCTTGGTCTTCGAGCCGGAACTCGAGGCCGGCACCTACACCGGGCATGTCGTGCTCACGGTCGCGGACGCCAACGACGTCAGCTTCCAAGGCTTCACCTGGCCGTTCCGCCAGGCGCTCTACGTTGACGCCGACGGCGTCCAGCCCGACAAGTCCGTCGGCAGCATGATCCGCGGCGGCTCGTACGACGACGACTCGGCCGAGGGCATCAGCATCACGTCGAAGGCCGACGGTTCGAACGGCATCGTCGTCGACGGCGGCGAGTACACGGTCTCGGACTCGACCTTCTCGGCGAGGGGCGAGGGGCGCAACGACTTCGCCGGCATGGGCGCCACGCTGCGCAGCTCCGGCGCGGACACCCGGCTCACGGTCGACGACGTCGACATCGACAACGTCGGTGCGCTGCGTACGGCCATCGTCGCGACGGACGGCAGCGACCTGGTCGTGAAGGACTCGACGATCACCACCGAGGGAACCGACCTGCCCGACGACTACGTCTTCGGCCCGCCGCCGAACATGCGCCAGGCACCCTGGATGCTCGGCATCGTCGGCAACGTCCGCGCCACCAACATGCTCGGCAACGGCACCCGCGCCACCTACGTCAACAGCTCGGTGCACTCCTCGGAGTGGGGCGCCCTGTCGACTGACGGTACGTCGAACAGCCAGCTCACGGCGATCGACTCCGACGTGTCGACGGGCGAGGAGGGCTACGGCTCGTACGCCGACGGTCAGAGTGTCGCGATCAAGTTCTACGGGACGAAGTTCGACGTCGACGACTACGGGATCATCAGCACTGGCGGCGACATCGAGCTGCACGACTCGTCCGCCGCCAACGTCGCCGCGCTCGACGACCAGCTGGACCTGCGGCTGACCGACGAGGACAAGGCGACGATCGAGGACAGGGCGACGACCGTCGACTCGAGCCGCTTCGGGATCATGTGGCACGGCGGCGGTTCGGCCGACATCGACGCGGGCGTCACGACGATCGACGGCGGCACGCGGTTGCACACCGGCGAGACGACGTTCCAGAACAAGGGCCACCAGCTGAAGCTCGACGTCGACGGCTCCGACGGTGCCTCGATCACGTCCGACAACGGGGTGCTCTTCCAACTCATGGAGGCGGACGACCCGGGCTTCAGCGCCACGGCGGTCTACCACGACCCGACCGACGCGATCGTCAAGAACGAGTCGTTCGACACCACGACGTCACACACGAAGGACTCCGTCACGAACCTGACCGACGTCGACCTCGACGGCGACTTCTACAACGCGCTGCGGAACACGGCGAAGAACCTCGTGCTGAACCTGAAGGACTCGTCGATCGACGGCGTCATCTCGGCGTCGACCGTCAAGCACCGCGTCGACGCGATCTCGATGGCGAACTACCAACAGATCGGCGAGGTCGACAACACTGTCGGCGCGGCGGTCAACAACGGCGTCGTCGTGAACCTGCAGGGTGACTCGACGTGGACCGTCGCAGGGGAGTCGCACGTGACCGCCCTGACGATCGGCTCCGATGCCCGGGTCGTCGCGCCCTCGGGCAAGAAGGTCACCATGACCGTCGACGGCGTCGCAACGCCGATCGAAGCCGGCCACACCTACGCCGGCGACGTCGTCCTGACGGCCTCGGCGAAGGACGCGACCGCAACCAAGGTTCAGGTCACCGGAACGACCTACGGCACGGCCGCGACCGTCAAGGTCACGGTCCCGAACGCCACGGGCTCTGTCACGCTCAAGGGTGCCGGAGTCGCGAAGACGGCCTCCCTGTCGGGCGGGGTGGCAACTTTCTCGCTGCCGCGCACTCTCGTCCCCGGCTCGTATGCACTGACGGCCTCCTACGCGGGAACCTCGACCGCGGCCGCCTCGGCCGGCACGGCGACCCTGAAGGTTGCGAAGGGCTCGGTTGCCGGCGCCACGGTGAAGGTCACGAAGGTCCCGACCAGCAAGGCGAAGGGTGCCGCGAAGGTCACCCTGACGGCTCCCGCCGGCCTGCTCACGCCGAGCGGCAAGGTCACGGTCAAGTTGACGAAGGGCGGCACGGTACGCACTGCCACCGTGACCGTGAAGTCGGGCAGGGCCACGCTGACCCTGCCGAAACTGGCCAAGGGCAGCTGGAAGGTCGTCGCAACCTACTCCGGTGATGCGCGGTACGTCGGGAAGTCGGTCAAGACCTCCGTGACAGTGCGCCGCTGAGCCTCGTCGATCAAAGTGGTGGATCGCAGTCACCTGGTGCCTGCGATCCACCGCTTTGGTGGGTTTTCCGGCAAGTGTTTGCACCCCACGTGGCGAGTTGGTACCGGTTGCGCAGCGTGTATGCGTCCGCTCGCGAGATCGATCTTGATGGTGGCCACTCGAGCGATTCGGACGGATCGGGCCAGCACCCAAAGCGCTGGGGGAACGAACGAGCTCAGGTCGGTGATCCAAGCAAGTGGCTCTTCCTTGCCATCGAAGCGACCTATCCAAACGCTCGTTCTGGCAGGCGGGAAGTCACGCGGTTTCGAGTCGGGACATCCATCCGGTGTTGCAACCTTCGCAGACAATCTTCTCGCGGCGCGACGCAGGATGGCCACTTCTCCGCTGGGTCTCGTTCCAACGTAGAGAGGTGAGGGGCGTCAAGGAGTCGACACCAAACACGTGTGTGACATGTGTAGTGACCTCCGACTTGTCGATTCCCAGGACTGAGGCGATCCATTCACCAACGACGTGCTCGCGCGAGTCGGCACGATTGGCGCAGAAGACGCACGAAGGAACTCTCGATTGTGAAGGGATGCGCTCTTTCCGTCGCTTCTCGCCACATGTGCAATCTTCTTGGCCAGCACTCTCGACGGTTCAGCTTTCGAAGTCGCATATACGCGGCGGAAGCCGAGTGGGCAAATCAACGATCGCCCCGATGGCGGCCGAGGCCGGCCGCGTGGTCGAGACGCACAACGGCGACGGGACCAGCTGGCTCGCGGCGTTGTTGGCAACCACCGCCGCCGTCGCGATCGCCGGCCGTCTGCGCAAGACCGCCAAGGCCCTGCCGAAAATCGACCCCGAGACCGGAGAACGCGACCGCCGGACGCGCGACCAGATGCAGGCCGACCTGGTCGCGCACTGGCTGCCGTCCTGCACCGGCACCGCGATCGACGCGGTCGACCTGAGGGGACTCACCGCCGGGCCGGGCATCACCCGCGACGGCGAGCATCCCGTCCCCGCCGAGTGGGTCAGTGAGTTGGGCCGCGAGCGAGACCACGCTGTTCCGGCGACTCGTGCTCGGCCCGCAGGGACGGGTGATGGACACGACGAAACTGGGATACCAGCCGCCGGGCGAGCTGCGGGCGGCGTTGCACTGGCGCGACGGCACCTGCCGGGTCGCGGGCTGTCATCGAGTGCGAACTCGACCTCGACACCTGACCGCCACTACGCCAGTTCGGCGAACGTCTCCGCGATCCAGTCGGCGATGATGCCGGCGACATAGGGCATGTTGTCGATCGAGATGTGCTCGGTGCCGCCTTCGGGATCGTCGAACAGGCGCAGCTCGCGCTTCGGGCTCTTCACGGCCTGCTCGTACGTGTCGTGCGCGTACTTGACGTTGATCTGGCGATCGGCGACCCCGTGCGTGATGAGCACCGGCACCGTGATCCGGTCGG
>CAYXFT010000009.1:303-15049 GCA_964464335.1 uncultured Aeromicrobium sp. | reverse complement strand
CCACGCCGTTCAGGTGCATGCCGCGGGTCTTCTCGATGAAGTCGTCCATGTCGGAGGCGCCCCACACCCAGAACACGTGGTCCCAGTAGTGCGGCACGGGGTTCTCGCCCTCGCGGTGGCGGCGGCCCTCCTGGACCTCGAACCAGTTGTGGTTCGCGCCCCACGCGACCCCCAGCCTGAGCCGCTTCTCGAACGCGAGCGCGCGCGGCGCGTAGTGGCCGCCGAGCGACCAGCCGACGATCCCGACCTGCCCCGGGTCCACCCCGAGCTCGTCCGCGTTCGTCTCGAGGTGGTCAACGATCGCTGCGGCCCACACCTCGGTGTCGTGGCGGGCGGTCAGACCACGCAACCGCAGCGCCTCGCCTGAGCCGGGAGTGTCCACCATGAGGGTGGAGATGCCGCGCTCGGCCAGCATCCGTGGGAAGCCGGAGTAGTACATCATCTCCTTCGTCGAGTCCAAGCCGTTCCACTGGATCACGACGGGGTGCGGGCCCTCGCCGGGCGCGCGGTACAGGTAACCCGGCAGCGACGAGCCCGCGTACGGGATCTCCACCGTCGTCAGCGGGACGCCGGACAGCTCGACGTGCTTGAGCAGCAGATCGATCGACTTCTGGTAGGCGGCGTTGCGGCCCTCCCACTTCGGCGACTGCAGCCGCTCGGCCTGCGACGTGTACAGGGACGCGCGGTAGTACGTCTCGCCCGCGCCGATGCGCCGGCCGCGCGACTCGTCGTCCTCAGCCTTCGCGATGAGCCGGTCGGCGACGGCCGACCACGAGGCGTACAGCTCCTCGGTGCCGGCGTCGTCGCCGTTCTGCGCGGCGAGCAGCACCGGCTTGCAGGCCCGGTCGACCTCGTCGATGTAACCGCCGTTGTTGAGCGTCGCGACGACCGACAGGCTCCACACGTAGTTGGTCGGGAAGTACATGAACATGTCAGGAGTCCTTGAGGGAGGCGGCGATCCGGTCGGCCATGTACTTGACGCCGGAGGAGGAGGTGTAGGCGCCGTCGACGGGGATCTCGGTGCCCGAGACGTACGCGGAGGCGTCACTGAGCAGGAACGCGACGACGGACGCGACCTCGTGTGCCTGGCCGACGCGCTCCAGCGGCGTGAGGTCGAGTTGTGCGCCCACCATCGCGGCAGGTGCGGCAGCGGTCATGTCGGTCTCGATGAAGCCCGGGTGCACGATGTTCGCGCGGATCCCGTCCGGCCCGAACTGCGTCGCGGCGACGTGGGTCAGCCCGCGCAGCCCCCACTTGCTGGCCGTGTACGCCGCCGTGTAATGCGCCGTGAGGCCGGCGGCCGAGCCGACGTTGACAATGGAGGAACCGTCCACCATGAGCGGCACGAGTGCTTGGATGCCGAGCATCGGACCGGTCAGGTTGACCCCGATGACGCGGTTCCAGTCGGCGAGCTCGGTCTGGCCGAGCCGAGCCCGGTGGGTGATGCCCGCGTTGTTCACGAGGCCGTGGACGGTGCGGCCGGTGGCGCGCAGGTCGTCGGCCAGCGCGGTCCAGTCGGCCTCGCTGGAAACGTCGAGGCGACGGAACTCGCCGATCAGTTCCGCGGGCGCGTTGAGGTCGCACGCGATGACGTCCGCGCCGTTGGCGGCGAGCAGCGCGCATTCGGCGGTGCCTTGGCCGCCGGCGGCGCCGGTGACGACGACGGTCTTGCCGGACAGGTCGGGGAAGGTGGCGGTCATGATCCGGCGGGCCCCTTTCGGTCGATGAGCTCGATGAGGTTGCCCTCGGGATCGGCGACGAACGCCATCCGGACTCCGGGCTCGGGCGCGTCACGCGGCGACATCCGATCGGCGGCGCCCATCCTCACGAGATGGTCGTAGAGCGTGTCGACGTCGTCGACGCGGACGCACACGTGGCCGAAGCCGCGGGTCAGGGCAGCCGTCGGTGCGTCGGGCGCGGAAAGTCCCGGGCCGTTGCCGTCACGATGCAGCAGCTCGATCGACCACCCGGTCGCATGCACGAGGAAGGCCCCGCGCAGGCCGAGCGGCGCGATCTCGAACGGGGTGACAGGCGTCAGGTCGAGCGCCCGCGCGTACCAGTCGCGCTGGGCCTCGAGGTCGGCGACGCTGAGGCCGACGTGGTCGAAGTTCACCGGATCTCTTCCTCCTCGCGGGGTCCGCCGTGCATGAGCACGACGTCATGGGGCAGTATCGAGCGCAACGACTCGTCGAAGACGCCGTCCACGAGCACGAACACGATCCTGGCCGGGATGTCGCCGCGGTTCGCCCACGCATGGTCGGTGCCGCGTTGGACGACGATGTCACCGGCCCGTGCGGTGACCTCCGAGTCGTCCAGCAGCAGTGTGATCTCGCCCTCGAGCACGATCCCGTAGTCGATCGACTCCGTGCGGTGCACCGGGGACTGGCGGCCGTCGTCGTCGAGATGGCCGGGGGCGAACTCGTTGATACGGATCTTCGTCCCACCAGGAGGCGGCGGAACCCGCAGCGACCGCTGCGTGGGCTCGTCCTCGCGCGCCGTGATCGGCGCGGGGGAGGCGTCGGTCTGCCAGACCTCGTGGAAGCCGACCCCGTCGGTCGGAAGCTCGCGCGAGACGGGGACGGGGCCGTCGGACACCACGACGGAGACGCCGCGCTCGTCGTGGCCCGTGACGATCCTGCGGGGTGCGCCCACGTCATGCCTCCGCGGTGAGCGCCGCGAGCGACGACGCCATCAGGCCCGCCGGATCGGCGCCCGGCGTGTCGGGGTGCAACTCCCATTCGACGAGCTGCAGCGAGGCGTCCACGACGAGCCTGACCCGGGGCTTGCGGCGGTCCTCGTAGGCGGACAGGGCGGCGGCGAGCGACGGACCGTCAGTGACGTCGTCGGCTGTGACGTACTCGGCCAGCAGCCATGCGTCCTCGGAGCACTGTGCGGCGCCCTGCGCGATGAGCGGCGGGCACGCGTGGACGGCGTCGCCGATCGCGATGACCCGGCCGCGGTGCCACGGGCCTTCGACGAACAGCCACTCGATCGGCTGGAAGCTCAGGAAGTCGCCCTCGGCGAGGTTCTCGCGGACGTCGTCGAGGTGACCGTGGTAGCCCGACAGCAGCGACCGCATCGTCTCGATGTCGGACAGTCCGTTGTCCGGTCGCTCGGGTGACGTCAGGACGTAGGCGTAGCAGAGGTCGTCGGAGATCGGCGTGAAGCCGGCCTTGTACTCCCGGCCGTGGTAATAGACGGCGGAGGCGTCCATGGCGGGGGTCCGCTTCGTGACGACGCGCCAGATGCCCATGCCCGTCGCAGCCTTGTCCTCGGGAATGCCGAGCAGGCCGCGCATCGTGGACTTGATGCCGTCGGCGGCGATCACCAGGTCGGCCTCCAGGGTCGAGCCGTCGGTCAGCGTCACGGTGACGATGTCGTCGGACTCCTCGAACGACTCCAACTCGACGCCCAGGCGGGTCTGCACGCCCAAATCCTCGATCATGTCGACGAGTACGGTCTGCAGGTCCGAGCGCAGCACGCCCATCGTCGCGGGCAGGTCGGGCCCGCCCGTGCGCGGAGTGTCGATCGCGGCGAGCACGTGCCCGTCGGCGTGGCAGACATCGACCCGGTTGAAAGGCAGCGCGTGTTCGAGCATCGCGTCGAGTGCGCCGATCTCGCGGAACACCTTCAGCGCATTGCCTTGGACGGTGATCCCGTGCCCGACTCCCTGCCACTGGGCGGAGCGCTCGACGAGGGTCACCTCGACCCCACGCTGGGCCAGGGCGATCGCCGCGACCGTCCCGGTGACCCCACCGCCGACCACGACCACCTTGCGTACCGACATCGTCTCGACCATTCCTCTCGCGAGGCGTCCGCCTCTGGAGCGAGACCGTAATCCGCGTCACACTCCGGCAGGTAGGTCATCGGCGCGATGACAGCTATGGCTCCCGATGATGACCCGCCAGCAACCCGCGCAGCCACTGGTGCGCCGGGTCGGCGTCGCGACTGGGATGCCACCACACCGTCTCGATGATCTCGACCCGTCCGAACGGGGCCGGCACGCCGATCGTGCCGGTCGCCTCGCTCATCCTGGCGGCCAGGCGGCTCGGCACGACCGCCACCAGGTCGGTGCCCGCGACGACCGACGGCAGCGGCAGGAACCCGGCCGCCTTCACCTCCGGCTCACGCTGGAAGCCCAGCTCGCGCAGTCGCCGGGCGGCGGGCGTCAGGTGGGCCTTGCCGAAGTCGCACACGGCCTGTGGCAGGTCGCAGAACGCCTCCCACGTCAGCTCGCCGTCGACGATCGCGGGATTGGCGCGGTCGACGAGGCACACGTAGTGGTCGACGAACAGCTCGATCGACTCGCCCTCGATGCCGATGCCCGGGACCGAGACGATGAAGTCGTGGGTCATCAGGTCCCGCTCGCTGTCGGTCGGCTGGTCCGGCAGGGACGAGAATTCCAGCGAGATGTTCGGGCAGTCCGCGACCACGGTGCCCAGCAGGTCGCGCACCTCGAGGGTCGCGAAGTCCGACGCCATGATCGTGAAGACACGGTATGAGGACACCGGGTCGAAGGGGCCGTCGCTGGCCAGCGCCCGCTCGATCTCCGCCATCGTCCGCTGCACCTGCGGGAGCAGTTGCCGGGCCAGTGGGGTCAACTCGTAGTCGCGGCCGACGCGGACGAGAAGCTCATCGCCGAACTGGTCGCGCAGCTTGCCCAGCGCCGAGCTCATCGACGACTGGCCCATCTGGATCCGCTGACCCGCGCGGGTGACGTTCGCCTCCTCCAGCAGCGCCCGCAAGGGAACGAGCAGCTTGAGGTCGAAATCGAGTGCCGGCATGTGACGTGGATAACACATGTGCCTGTGAGGAGCCTGTTCGTGACCAATACCTGTCATGCGCCGCGAGGCCTGTACCCGGCGGCCGGCAAGCTCGATGCTGGCGCCGTGTCGATTCGTGAGCGTGACGCAGCCTCGGGTTCAGTGCTCGCCGTGCTCGGCCTGCTGAGCCTGCTGGGACCGCTCGGCACCGATGCCTTCCTGCCGGCCCTGCCGGCGATCGCCGAGGACTTCGGTGCGCCTGCACACGACGTGCAGCTCTCGCTCACCGCGTTCACGTTCGGCATGGCCGCGGGTCAGCTCGTCGTCGGGACTCTCTCGGACGGCGTGGGACGCCGCAGGCCGCTCGTCGCCACGAGTGCGCTGATGGCCGTGGGCGCCGCGCTCTCGGCCGTGTCCGGCGGTGCCACGACGCTGGCCGCGGCGTGCGCACTCACCGGCGTCGGCGCCTCCGGCGGCGCGGTGCTGGGCCGGGCAGTCGTCTCGGACACCTCGACCGCCCGCGACGCGATGCGCCGGTTCTCTCTGCTCGGCGCGCTCACGACGATCGGGCCCGTCGTCGGGCCGCTCGTCGGCGTGGTCGCCCTCGCACTCGGCGGCTGGCGGGCGGTCTTCTGGACGATGGCCGCGCTCGCCGCGATGGGCACGGTGGCGGTCGTCTCGATGGTGCCGGAGTCCCTGCCGCGCGACCGGCGTGTGCACGGCGGGCTCGCCGCGTTGCCGCACCGCGCGCGCGAGGTACTCGGCCACCGGACATACCGACGCTCGGCCGCGATGATCTGGATCGGCTTCTCGCTGACCTTCGCCTACATCTCCGCGTCGTCGTTCGTCGTGCAGTCCGTCCTCGGCTTGTCGGCCGGCACCTACGCTGTGGTGTTCGCGGTGAACGGGACTGGACTCATCAGTGCCGGGCTGGTCACGTCGCGGCTCGTGCACCGGACCGACCCGCGCCGCGTGATGGCGCTCGGAGTGACGTGCCACGCCTCCGCCGCGGCCCTGCTCGCGGCCGCCCTGGTCACCGAGCCGGGCCCGTGGCTCCTGCTGCCGGCGATGTTCCTGATCGCGGCCGCGCTGGGCTTCGTGTTTGGCCCGGCGACCGCGCTGGCGGTGCGCGACCTGCGCCACCTCGGCGGCACGTCGCTCGCGATTCTCGGTGCCGTGCAGTTCGCGTGCGCGGGCGTGGTCGCGCCCGTGGTCGGGCTCGGCGGGGAGGACTCCATCACGGCATTTGCGCTTGTCACGATCGTGCTGGCCGCCGCATCGCTCATCTCGTTCGTCCGATTGCTGCGCGACTGACCCATCACGCCGCGGCGATGACAACTATCGGCGCCGGGTGCTGTTGCGCGGGTCACATCGTCTCCTAGGGTGCGAGCCATGTCACAGCGCAAGATCTCCCACCTGCGATACCTCGCCCTCGCGGTCGAGAACTACGAGGAGGAACTCACGTTCCTCACCGAGTACTGGGGCCTGACCCGCGTTGGCGGCGACGACGACGGACTGTCCTACCTCGCTGCCGAGGGCTCGCCCGAGCCGTACTCGGTCCGCCTGCGCCACGGCGAGAAGCGGATCGACCTCGTCTCCTTCGGAGCACACACCCGCGAGGACGTCGACTCCCTGTTCGCCGAGCTGGTCGACCACGGCGTCGTTGCCGTCCACTCCCCGCAGGAGCTGACCCAGCCCGGCGGCGGGTACGGCTTCCGCGTCTTCGACTGCGACGGCCGCACGATCGAGGTCTCGGCCGACGTCGCGCTGCGCGAGAATCGCAAGATCAACCCGCGCGAACCCGTGCCGGTCAAGCTGTCGCACGTCGTCGTGAACGCGCCCGACCTCGAGAAGACGACCCAGTGGTACATCGACCACCTCGACTTCGCGATCAGCGACACGCTCTTCAACCCGAAGATGGGCGACCTGATGAACTTCATGCGGTGCAACAACGCGCACCACTCGTTCGCGATCGCCCGCGGCCCACACTGCTCGTTGCATCATGCGTCGTTCGAGATGCGCGGCGTCGAGGAGTGGATGCGCGGTTCCGGCAAGATCCTGCGCTCGGGCGCCCGGATGGTGTGGGGGCCCGGGCGCCACAACGCGGGTGACAACACGTTCGCCTACTTCCTCGACCCGGCTGGCAACACGCTCGAGTACACGACCGAGCTGGCCGTCATCGAGGACGAGGACCTCTGGCACCCGTCGAAGCTCGACGTGAACCTCGTGACGACCCAGGACCAGTGGGGCACCGCGAACGAGATGAGCGAGCTCGTGGCGCGCGAGTCCTTCAACGACGTCGACCTCGGCCTGTTCGTGGCCCCGCCCGTCTGATGGCGCGGCTCGAGGGCAAGATCGCCCTGATCACCGGGATCGGCGGCGGGATGGGTCGCGAGGCCGCGCGCCGCTTCTGCGCCGAGGGCGCGAGGGTGGTCGGCTGCGACCTGTTCGCCGAGGGCGCCGAGGAGACCGTCGCGGCGATCCGCGCGGACGGCGGCGAGATCACCAACTTCGCGCCGGTCGAGCTCTCGGACCCGGCCTCCGCCCAGCAGTGGGTCGAGGCCGCGCTCGAGGTGTACGGCGGCGCCGACATCCTCTACAACAACGCGTCGTCGCCGAGGTTCGGTCCCGTCCAGGAGTTGAGCTTCGAGGATTGGGACTACGTCATCGACAACGAGCTCAACCTCGTCTTCTACGCGACCAAGGCGATCTGGCCGTATTTCATGCAGCACGGCGGCGTCGTGCTGAACGTGGGCTCGATCGCCGGCACGCGTGGTGTCGAGTTCATGGCGCAGAACGCGCACGGCACGGCCAAGGGCGGCGTCATCTCGCTGACCCAGCAGCTGGCCGCCGAGGGGGGCCGGTACGGGATCCGGGCGGTGTGTGTCAGCCCGGGATTCACCGTGACGCCCTCGACGGCATGGCTCGTCGACTCCGGTCCGCAGCCGTTCAAGGACAACATCGCCCGGATCCCGCTCGGTCGGGTCGGCCAGCCAGAGGACATCGTCAACGCGGCGCTGTTCCTGGCGTCCGACGAGGCCTCGTGGATCACGGGCGTCAATCTCGTCGTCGACGGGGGAGGATCGGTGCTCGGATGAGCAAGTACGTGCTGCCGGGTGATCCCGGTTGGGAGGACGCTCGGGTCGGGCGCATGTTCAACGGGCGCCGGCCGGACCGGCAGCCCGATGCCATCCTCGTCGCCGAGACCGTCGACGACATCGTCGAGGGCGTCAAGCGTGCCAAGGCCAACGGCTGGACGGTGGCGGTGCGCTCGGGCGGTCACGCATGGGCCGGCTGGCCCGTGCGCGACGGTGGCCTGCTGATCGATCTCGGGAACCTGACCGACATCGAGTACGACGCGGCGACGCACATCGTCTCGGCCGGTCCCGCGGTCCAAGGCGGAGGCGTGCTCTCGCCATACCTCGAGGAACGAGGCCGATTCTTCAACGGCGGTCACTGCCCGTCGGTCGGCATCGGCGGCTTCCTGCTGCAGGGCGGCCAAGGCTGGTGCCAGCGTGGCTGGGGCTGGGCTGCCGAAAGCGTCGTCGCAGTCGACGTCGTCACCGCCGACGGCGAGTTGCTGCGCTGCGACCCCGAGCAGAACTCCGACCTGTACTGGGCCGCGCGCGGCGCGGGACCGACGTTCCCGGCGATCGTCACGCGCTTCCACCTTCAGACGCGACCGATGTTCGGCCACCTCGCCCACACCGTCCAGCTGTTCGAGTTGGAGGAGTTCACCGAGGTCATGACGTGGCTGTACGAAGCGCACCACCGGATCAGCCCGGACGTCGAGATCGTCGTGGTCAGCCTGACCGATCCCGAGAGCGGCCTGCGTCGCTTCGTCGTCACGGGCGTGGCACTCAGCGCGAACGAGGAGCAGGCCAGGGCGGCCCTCGCGCCGTTCAACGACAACCCCGCCCTCGCACGCGCCGTCATGGTGCAGGACGCCGCACCGTCCACGATGGCCGAGCAGCGCGCACAGCAGGAGATCCAGAACCCCGAGCACGCCCGGTACATCACCGACAACCTCTGGGTCGAGGGCGAGACCGCCGAGATCGTCGAGCGCATCAAGCCGCTGTTCACGGACCTGCCCACGCCTGGCGCGTTCACGATCTGGATGAGCAACGCCCCGATGCGCGAGCTGCCCGACATGGCGTTCTCGATCCAGTCCGAGGCCTACGTCGCGACGTACCTCGTCCATGACGAGCCGGTCGACGACCAGAAGTGGCGCGAGTGGCTCAACGACGCTCTCGTATACGCCCAGCCGGTGACGGCCGGCCAGTACCTCGGCGACAGCGACATGACGAACCGGCAGCTGCGGGTCATGTCGGACGACCACTGGGCGCGGCTGCAGGAGATCATCGCAGACCGAGATCCGCAAGGCCGGTTCCACCGCTACCTGTGCCACGATCCGGAGACGGTCAACCGGAACCACTGGGAGGACTGACATGCGCATCCACCTCGCCGGCAACCACCGCGGCTATGCCATCGCCCGCTCACTCGAGGAGTCCCTCGCTGCCGCTCACGAGGTCGTGTGGCACGGACCGCCCGCGATCGACCAGGGCGACGACTACCCACCGCTCGCGATCGGGGTCGCGCAGGCCACCGTTCGCGACGAGGACGCGGGGGTGCCCACCGCTGGAATCGTCGTGGGCGGAGGCGGGGCGGGGGAGACCGTCGCCGCGAACAAGGTCAACGGCGCACGCGCCGTCCCCGCCTTGACGGTCGAGTTCGTCGCGGCGGCTCGGGTCTCCGCGGACGTCAACGTGCTCGTGATCGCCGCCGATCTCGTCGACGTCACCGTCGTGTCCGATCTCGTCGACGCCTTCCTGGGCACCGACTTCTCCGGCGACCTCGACGACGCCCGGCGCCTCGTGAACACGGCGGAGTTCGAGACGGCGGGCACGATCGAGGGCTGGCTCGTCGAGAGCTGAGAGGAAGGGCTTCGCGCATGGCCGGCAACACGGCGGTACCCGGGACGACCGTGGCGTCGCGCGTCGTGGCGCTGTTGGGTGCGTTCGACGAGCAGCACCGTCGACTGACGTTGACCGAGCTCGCGCAACGGGCCGGGGTCGCCGTGCCGACCGCGCACCGGCTCGCGGCTGAGTTGGTCGAGGCGAGGGCGCTCGCGCGGCGCGCGGACGGCCGCTACGTCGTGGGCCGGAGGCTGTGGGACATCGGCCTGCTCGCCCCGGTCGAGGCGGGCCTGCGCCAGGTGGCTGAGCCCTTCCTGCACGACATCCACGCCACGACGCGTGCGACCGTACACCTGGCGGTGCGTGACGGGGACAGGGCGCTCTATCTCGAACGGATGCGGGGCCTCGCGTCGGTGCCCGTGGTGAGTTCGGTCGGTTCGACCCTGCCGTTGCACTCCACCGGAGTCGGGAAGGTGCTGCTGGCGCACGCTCCCGCCGACCTGCAGCGGTACGTGCTGGGCCGCCTCGAGCGGATCACCCCGTACACGGTCACCCAGCCCGGTCGGCTGGCCGAGCTGCTCTCCCGCGTCGTGCGCGAGGGCTACGCGACGACGACGGAGGAGATGACCCTCGGGGCCTGCTCGCTGGCCGTGCCGGTTCGGCGAGACGACGAGGTGGTGGCGGCGATCGGCGTCGTGGTGCGGAGCCTGCGCCGGGACAAGGCCCGCCTGCTGGCCGCTCTGCAGGTCGCGGCGCAGGGCATCGGCCGCCAGCTCTGAGCGACTTCTGCTCAGCGGAAGACTTCGTGCCCAGACAGGTGCGCGACACGGTCGGATGGTTGCCATGACCGAAAACTTCACGACCGACGTCGTCATCGTCGGCGCCGGGCCGGCCGGCCTGCTGCTGTCCCACCTGCTCGCCGCGGACGGGATCGAGTCGATCGTTGTCGAAGCGCGCTCGCAGGAGTACGTGGGCGCGCGCATCCGGGCCGGGATTCTGGAGCAGTCGAGCGTCGACCTGCTCACCGAGCACGGCCTCGACGGTCGGCTGCGTCAGGTGGGCGAGGAGCACTCCGGTATCTACCTCCAATGGCCCCACGAGCGACACCACATCGACTTCGTCGACCGGATCGGCCGCAGCGTGTGGGTCTACGGACAGACCGAGGTGCAGAACGACCTGGTGGCAGCGCGCGAGGCGGCCGGTCAGGTCGTGTACTACGAGGCCGCCGATGTCACCGAGCACGACGTCACGAGCGACCGGCCGTTCGTCACGTTCACCGTCGACGGCGCGTCGCATCGGGTCGAGGCCCGGGCGATCGCCGGCTGCGACGGCTCGTTCGGGCCGAGCCGGGCGATGTTCGGCCATGCCGACCGGACGGTGTGGGAGAGGGTCTACCCGCACTCGTGGCTCGGCGTGCTCGCGGACGTGGCGCCCTCGACGGACGAGCTCATCTACGCGTGGCACCCGGACGGCTTCGCGATGCACTCGATGCGCTCGTCCACGGTCAGCCGGCTCTATCTGCAGGTGCCGAACGAGACCCCGATCGAGCAGTGGCCCGACGACCGGATCTGGGAGGCGCTCGCAACCCGTCTGGGCCACGGCCAGGCCGGCTGGACGCTCACGCCGGGGCCCATCAGCGAGAAGAGCGTGCTGCCGATGCGCAGCGTCGTGCAGTCCTCGCTGCGGAAGGGTTCGCTGTTCCTGGCCGGTGACGCCGCCCACATCGTCCCGCCGACTGGCGCCAAGGGGCTGAACCTCGCCGTCGCGGACGTCGCCCTGCTCGCTCCAGCGCTGTCGGCATGGATCAGACGCGGTGACACGACGCTCGTCGACGGCTACTCCGAGCGAGCCCTGCGCCGGATCTGGCGTGCCACCCACTTCTCGTGGTGGATGACGACGATGTTGCACCGAGCGGGCGACGACTTCGACGCACAGCTGCAACTCGCGCAACTGCGGTGGGTCGCCTCCAGCGAAGCGGGCGCCGACGGTCTCGCGGAGAACTATGCGGGCTTGCCGATCGGCTGGTAGTCAGTCCTGTCCGAGGGTGCTCTGGGCGATGCGGAACGCCGTGTTGGCGTCGGGCACGCCGCAATAGATCGCGCACTGCATGATGAGTTCCTTGATCTCGTCGTCCGTCACGCCGTTGCGGCGCGCGGCAACGAGGTGCATCGCGAACTCCTCGTGGTGCCCCCGAGCCAGCATTGCAGTCAGGGTGATGAACGATCGTGTCCGCCGGTCCAACCCGGGTCGGGTCCAGATCTCTCCCCAGGCGTAGCGGGTGATGAGTTCCTGGAAGTCCGCGGTCAGCTCAGTCGCGTTCTCGGTCGCGCGGTCGACGTGGGCGTCGCCGAGGACCTCTCGGCGTACCCGCATGCCTGCGTCGTACTGGTCATCCATGATTGCTCCCCAGGTGATCGGCGATGAGCCGCGCCACGGCGGCGGGATACTCGGCCGGCGGCAGGTGCGCCGTGTCCGGCAGGACGACGAATCGCCCGTCGCTCACGCCGTCGGCGATCTCCTGCAGCGAGGCCGGGGGTGTCGGGACGTCGTGCGCGCCGGCGATGGCGAGGACCGGCTGCGCGATCTCGGCCAGTCGCGCGCGGACGTCGAAGTCCGCGAGCGCCTCGCAGACCCGCGCGTAGCCCTCGGCGCTCGCGTCCTGCAGGCTGTGCAGGAGCTTCGCGCCGACCTCAGGCTCGCGCTCGAGGAAGCCGGGTGCGAACCACCGCTCAGCCGAGCCGACCACCTGCGTGGGAGTGCCGGAGGCGCGGACGGTGGCCGCGCGCTCGTGCCAGGCCTCGGCGGTGCCGATCCTCGCGCCGGTCGAGATGAGGACGGCGCTCTCCACGCGATCGGGGGCGTCGAGCAGCAGTTGCAGGCCGACGGCTCCGCCGACCGAGTCGCCCGCGTAGGCGAACGGCCCGTCGACGAGGTCGAGGACCCCCGCCGCGAGGCCTGCGATCGACACGTCGTCGGTCACGACGTGGTTCGCGCCGTGTCCGGGCAGGTCCCAGCCCACGACGCGGAACCGGTCGGTGAGAAGCGCTGCCGCGCGGGCCCACAGCGCGGTCGCGCTCGTGCCGAGCGACGGGCCGAGCACGAGTGTGGGGCCGGTGCCGCCGAAGTCGATGCCGGCGAGCTTCGTCATGACTTCGTCCTGGCGCGGGTCGCGGCGATCCGCTCGCGGGTCCGCCTCACGATGTCGGCGGTCATCCCCGTGTGGTCGAAGCTCGGTGCGTGCCCGGCCAGTTCTGCCATCGCGGCCTGTTCGGAGGCGACGCCCTGCGCGGACGCGAGGTTCTCAGCCATCCTGCGGGTGTCCACGCGCAGCCCGGTGAGCAGGTCGGTGGCGAGGACGGCGGCCGAGGCAGAGCGCCGGGCGAGCAGGCGCAGTGTGTCCCACTCGGCATGCCAAGGGCCGTCGGGTCGTTCGTCGCCGGCGGTCGCGGCGGCCAGGTGCAGCGTCGAGGCGAGCGGGGGAGCGGCCAGCGACGTCCGTCGCAGGAGGACGGACCTGACCGGGTTGTGCTTGTGTGGCATCGTCGAGGAACCGCCGCCCGTACCCTCGGCCAGTTCGCCGATCTCGGGCCGCGAGAGCGTGGCCACATCCGTGGCGATTCGCCCCCAGGCGTCAGTGCACGTGACGAGTGCGTCGCCGGTGCGGGTCACCCAGCCGCGGCTCGTGTGCCACGGGTCAGCCGGCGTGAGGCCGAGCCGGGTGGCCAAACCCGTGACCGCGTCGGTGGCGCCGCCGGCCCCGGCGAGCTCGACGACAGCCGAGAGCGTGCCGGCCGCGCCCCCCGCGGCGACCGGGAACTCGAGCCGGTCGAGCGCGTCGGCGGCGTCGAGGGTACCCGCGGCCCAGGCGAGGAGCTTCGTGCCGAACGTGATCGGGACCGCGTGCTGGGTCAGCGTGCGACCGACGAGCGGCGTTCGGGCGTGGTCCTGGAGCAGGACGTCCAGGACGCCGAGCTGGCCGTCAAGCTCCGAGCGGACGTGCGTCGTGACGTCGCGGGCACACCAGACGAGCGCGGTGTCGACGACGTCTTGGCTGGTCAGTCCGCGGTGCAGCCACGTCGCGGCCGGCTCGTCCAGCCGGTCACGCAGCAGGGCTACCAAATCGATCACCGGGTTGCCGCTGGTGGCGGCGCCGACGGCGATCTGCTCGCGGTCCTCGCCCGTCACCAAGCCCACCAGCGACGCGGCACGGGGCGCGACGCCGAGGTCGGCGAGGGTGGCGAGCCACGCCTCCTCGACGGCGACGAGAGCGTCGAACCAGGCGGCATCCGAGAAGAGCTCGCCGGCAAGGTGGTCGGCCGGCCAGAACAAGTTGCTCACGGTGTCAGTGTCCCGGATACCGCAGGAAAACGGTCTCCCTCTCGCCCTGGAGCCGGACGTCGAAGCGGTACCCACCGTCCTCGGCGACCGTCACGAGGGTTGCCCGCTCGTCCGCCTCGAGCGAGGCGAGCAGCGGGTCGGCGTCCAGCGCCGTGGCGTCGTCGGGCAGGTACGCCCGGGTGAAAAGTCGGTTTGGCAGTCCCCGGCCGAAGACCGTGATGCAGAAGAACGCCGCCCGTCCAGGTTCGGTGGCACCGGGACGCACTGTGGTGAAGGTGAATCCGCCGGCGTCGTCGGTGCCGGTGCGGCCGAAGCCGGTGAAGGTCCAGAGGTCGCGCTTGAAGGAGCCCGGCTCCTGCACGACCGTGCCGTCGGCGTCGGCCTGCCACATCTCCAGCATCGCGTCGGGGACCGGCTGCCCGTGGCCGTCGGTCACGGTGCCGTGCAGGTAGATGGCATCGACGCGGCCCGCTGGGACGAGCTCGGGACCGCCGTCGTAGGGCAGGGCGAAGCCGAAGAACGGACCGATCGTCTGTCCGGGGGTGGCGGTGAGGCGAGCCATGTCAGTCCTCGTCGTTCTCGGTCTCAAAGGGTGTGCGGTGCGAGCCGGTCAGCACGATGTCCCAGCGGTAGCCGGTGGCCCACTCGTGCGTCGTCAAGTCGCGGTCGTAGGTCGCGACGAGCCGCTCGCGCGCCTTCGGGTCGACGATCGTCTGGTAGATCGGGTCG
>CAYXFT010000009.1:0-293 GCA_964464335.1 uncultured Aeromicrobium sp. | reverse complement strand
GTGATCATCCGCTGCGTGAAGTCGGTACCGAAGAGCGAGAAGTGGATGTGTGCGGGCCGCCAGGCGTTGTGGTGGTTCTTCCACGGGTACGGGCCCGGTTTGATGGTCTGGAAGCGGTAGATGCCCGCGTCGTCGGTCAGGCAGCGGCCGACGCCGGTGAAGTTCGGGTCGATCGGCGCGGGATGCTGGTCGCGCTGGTGGATGTAGCGCCCGGCGGCATTGGCCTGCCAGATCTCGACCAGCTGGTTCGCGAGCGGCCGCCCCCACGAGTCGAGCAGGCGCCCCTGCACCGT
>CAYXFT010000008.1:0-33780 GCA_964464335.1 uncultured Aeromicrobium sp. | reverse complement strand
CGCGCAGATCCAAGGCTTCTTCGACGGCCCGGTCGACCACCTGCTGGCGATGCCGATCCTGACGCGTCAGGTGAAGAAGAAGTACGGCAAGAAGCCGCTCGCGGTGGTCTCGCCCGACGCCGGCCGGATCAAGGTCGCCGAGCAGTGGGCGCGCCAGTTCGACAATGCCCCGCTGGCGTTCATCCACAAGACTCGCGACATCACGCAGGCCAACGTCACGAAGGCCAACCGGGTCGTCGGCGAGGTCGCCGGCCGCACCTGCATCCTGGTCGACGACATGATCGACACCGGCGGCACGATCTGTCAGGCCGCCGAGGCGCTCATGAACGACGGTGCCGCCGAGGTCGTCATCGCGGCCACCCATGCGGTGTTCAGCGGTGAGGCCGTCGACCGGCTCAAGAACTCGGTCGCCACCGAGGTCATCGTGACGAACACGCTGCCGCTGGCCGACGACGCCCACTTCGACAAGCTGACCTGCCTGTCGATCGCGCCCTTGCTGGCCCAAGCCGTCTCGGCGGTGTTCGAGGACGGCTCGGTCACCAGCCTGTTCGCGGAGAAATGAGGGGCGGACTCGCCCGCGCGACCGGGCTGCTCGCGGCGATGTTCGCCGTCGTCGGGGTGGTCGTGGCACTGCTCGGCGCGACGATCGCCGGTCGGTTCCCGATCGATCCGCTGCCCATCGTCGTGCTGGCGGGCGCGCTCACGCTCGCCGGCGCGATCATCGCGGTCATCGCGTGGCTGGCCGACTGGTGGCTCGTGCCGAAGATCCCCGACGACGAGCGCCGGCTCGCGACGGCGACCGTCCTCGCCGCAGGCTTCGTGCTGCTGAGCGGACTGATGAGCGTCGGTTCGCTGGGCATCCTCGCGTTCGCGGTCACCGCGATGCTCGCCGTGCTGACCCAGCAGGTGTTGTACCGCACGCTGCGCTGAGCCGATTTCCGCCCTTCTGCGCCCGTGGGTTAGAATCGACAAGTTGCCTCGGCGAGGGTCCTGACCCGTGTTCGGACCGTGATCGACAGGGCGCTCCACCGGAGTGTTGTGTCGAGCGCCGAGACCTGAGAACGCCGAGACCTGAAACAAAGACTTCCGAGGAGAAGAACGACCCGTGGCCGAGATCAAGATTTCCGCCGAGCAGCGCGCCGAGTTCGGCAAGGGCGCCGCCCGCCGCATCCGTCGTGACAGCAAGATCCCCGCAGTCCTGTACGGACACGGCTTGGATCCCGTCCACGTGACCCTGCCGGGCCACGAGACCATGCTGGCGCTGAAGACCGCCAACGCCCTGCTCGCGATCGACCTCGATGGCGACAACCACCTCGCGATCCCCAAGCAGGTCCAGCGCGACCCGCTGAAGGGCTTCATCGAGCACGTCGACCTGCTGCTCGTCGAGCGCGGCGAGAAGGTCACCGTCGACATCGCCGTCGTCGTCGTCGGCGACGCCCAGCCGGACGTCCTGGTCGTCACCGAGAACGCCACGGTCGCGCTCGAGGTCGAGGCCACGCACATCCCCACCGAGATCGAGGTCTCGATCGCCGGCCTCGCGGTCGGCTCGCAGGTGCTCGCGTCCGACCTGGTCCTGCCCGAGGGTGCGGCCCTGGCCGTCGAGGACGACTTCATGATCCTCAACCTCACGCACGCGCCGACGGCCGCCGAGGTCGACGCCGAGCTCGAGGACGCCGAGGCCGAGGCCGGCATCGAGCACGACGCCCCGGCGCCGGCCGAAGAGGCTCCCGCCGAGGCGGAGTCCTCCGAGGACTGATGACCTGGCTCGTCGTCGGGCTGGGCAACCCCGGCCCGGCGTACGCCGCCACCCGGCACAACGTCGGGTACCACGTGACCGACGAACTGGCCGCCCGGATGGGTGGCCGGTTCTCGTCTCTGAGGGCGGCGCGCGCCGATGTCGTCTCCGGCCTGCTGGCCGGCCAGCGCACCGTGCTGGGTCGCGGTCGTTCCTACATGAACGAGAGCGGCGGTCCGGTGTCGGCGCTGATGAAGTACTACGACATCGATGTCGATCGGCTGATCGTCGTGCATGACGAACTCGATCTGCCGCTCGGTTCGTTGCGTTGCAAGCTCGGCGGCGGCGACAACGGCCACAACGGACTGAAGTCGATCCGGCAGTCGATCGGCACCGGTGATTTCCTGCGGGTCCGCTTCGGGATCGGCCGTCCCCCCGGCCAGCAGCCCGTCCACGATTTCGTGCTGAAGCCGTTCGCGAAGTCCGAGCAGACCGAAGCCGACATCGTGACGCAGGAGTCCGCCGACGCGGTCGAGAGCCTGATCACGGTGGGTCTGGTCGCGACGCAGAGCGCCTTCAACTCCTGACGGTCGCCTCAGACGGCGTGGCGAGAGTCGTCGGTCGGGAGGATTGCCGTGTCGGGTTTCGCGTCCGTCTTGGCTGTCATGGCGGGGAGTCGGAGCATGAGGCTGTCGCTGACCGCACCGACCCGCGACCGGGTCTCCGCCAAGATCGGGCCGTGGATGGAGTTGCGGACCGTGTGCGCGTCTCGCAGGTTGAGCCCGTCCCGAGCACGTAGCGGGTTGAGACGGGTGAGTATCGCCGGCTCCCGCCAGTGCTCGCTCGTGGCCCGCCAACGCTGCTGGTGCACTTGGGCGACGACGGCGGACAGCGTCGCCGGACCACTAACGGTGGGCAAGATCGACAAGAGGCGGTCGAATTCGACGATCGTGAACGTGCGGGGGCGAGCCTCTGGGTCGAGGCGGGCCACCAAGGAGCGCTCCCGGATGCTCGCGGTGAGGATCAGGTCGGCGTTTCCGATCAACTTCGTGCTCAGCCGCCGACTGCGATGGGTGCTGACAAACGCGAGGTCGCGGTCCCGACCGGCGAGCATGCCGGCAGCATGGGTACACAGGTGATTGCCCGGTGCCGCGTCCGTTCCGGCGCTGAGGACGTCCAGCCCCGAACCACTCAGACGGTCGATCGCGACGAACTCGGCCACCGGTGACCGGCACACGTTGGCTCGGCACACGAAGAGAATCGATCCGTCAGTCGCCACTTTGCCTGCCTGCGCTTTCGTCGTGACGCACCCGCTCAGGCGGGCGCTGTCGTCCTGCACCGATGAGACGGAGAACTTCCGTGATCGTGACGCGATCCGCGCGGTTTTCCACATTCGATAGCTGATGGAAACACGAGTGACCAAATGGGTGCAAGCGAATGAGGATACTTGTGGGGCCGATGATGTCGCCAGGGGTGGCATTACGCAAGGGAAACGTTCCCGGCACAAGCCGGCCAGCCTAGACTCGCCATGCGGCCGCGTGCCGCACTCCTCTCTCGCAACGTGGCGAGACGACCCTTCTCCCACCGAGGCGCGGATGCAGATGAGTGAGACGCAGCACTCCCCATCGCGGCGTGCCCAGACGGCACGCCGCGCCGTGGGCACGAGCGTGCTTGCCCGGTTGGTGGTCCTGGCGGTGAGTACCGGGCTGGGCATCGTGGTCACGCGGCTGGTCATCGAGAACTTCGGCATCGATGCCTACGCGCAGTACATGCTGTTGGTGGGTGTCATCGCGTTGGTCCCGTTCGCCGATCTGGGGATCTCGGCGGCCATCGTCAACACGGTTGCCGGGTCGGAGAACCCCCGCAGCGATGCCCACGTGCGCGGCGTGCTCGTCACCTGCTTGCGCATCCTCGCCGGATCGATGGCGGTCGTCCTGCTGCTGACCGCAGCCATCACCCTGACCGGGTCGTGGGCGGACCTGCTCGGCGACGGTCTCATCGCCGACACCGGACCAGCTGCGGCGACCGGATGCATGGTGGTGTTCGCCACGACGCTGAGCATCGGCTATGGCCAGCGGATCTTGATCGCGCTCGGCCGAAATCACGTCGTCATCCTGCTCGGGCTCGTGCAGACGCCGGTCGTCCTGTCGGCGATAGTGGTGATTCTGAAGTTCGATCTCGATGCCGGTGGATACCTGGCGGTCGTGGCGTATGCCGGCATGTTCGTGGCCGCGCTGATCGCGCTGATACTCGCTGATCGTGCGATCCGTCCGACGTTGGGACATGCGTATCGCGACGCCGTGAGGATTCGGTCTGTTCGAGGCGAGAAGGTGATGGACACCGCGCTGCCTTTGCTCGTTCAGATGATCGCCCTGCCGATCGCGATGCAATCGAGCCGAGTAGTGCTCAGCCACGTCGCCAGCAGGGAGGAACTGGCCGAGTACAGCCTCGCGGCCCAGATGTTCCTGCCGATCGTTGCGGTAGCTATGGCAGCGGGAGTGGCTCTTTGGCCGGTGTTCGCTCGCGAGCGTGCTCACGGGGCGAAGCCGTCCGCCACCTCCCCACACACGATGGCCTTGTGGTTCGCATGCGCGGCTCTGGGCGTTGCCGCGCTGGTCGCGACCGCGTCGCCCTATCTCGCACGGATCGCATCGGATGGACAGATCCAGCTCGGACCGGCGCTCGTCGTCGCCTTCGTCGTGTTCGTCGTGGTGCAGGCGGCGAAGAACCCTCTCGGCAACTTCCTGACCGATGCGCCCGGGCTGCGCTTCCAAGCGCTCATGGTCACCCTGATGCTGCCGTGGAACATCGCCGTGTCCATCACGCTCGCCACGCGCTTCGGTGCCATCGGGCCCGTCGTGGCCTCGATCACCGGTGTGGTGATGTTTCAGTTGGTGGCGAACTGGCTGTATGCCAGCCGCCGGGAAAGGCAGTTGGCCGCATGACCGGACTCGCACATGTCGGGGCCTTCTCGATGTCGAACTACGGCGATCAGATCTACCCGGGCGTGTTCGATGCCCTCCTGCGACGTCTGGGGATCGAGCCACCTCGATCTCATCACGGGTTGATCGAGGGCACACTGCCCGACGGCCGGCCGGTGGGCGCCATCACCGACTTTCGGGCCGACGGCCTCGATGCCGTTCTGATCGGCGGCGGGGACATTGTGCGCGTCGACCGGCGAGTCGTGGCCATGGACCATCTGTGCGTCCCGACCTCGGAACGCAGCCGTTTCGTCGCTCGCGCCCGCGCGAGGTGGTTCGCCCGTCGCGCGATCGGGGACAGGCCGGGTCCGTGGATCGCACGATCGTGGGGGGCTCCCGCGGCCTACGTCTCGGCCGGTGTCCACAGCCTGCCGTCTTCGCCGCAGATGGCCGAGGCCATTGGGGCGCTGGACGCAGCTTGGGTGAGGACCGAGCGCGGGGTCGAGATCCTGACGCGAGCCGGGATGCCCGCCGACGCCGTGTTGTTGGGTCCCGACGCCGTGTTCGCCCTGCCGCTCGTCGAGTCCGCCGACTCCGCGGCGGAACGTGGTTCACGGATCCTGACCCATGCCATCGGCAGCGGTGATCCCGTCGTGGTCTTCCACGCGGCCCCGTTCACCGGCTGGGATGCCGAGCGAATGGCCCGCCTGCTGGTGGCCTGTTCGGACGTCCCGCGGGTGGTGCTGCCGTTGGGTGGGTACGCCGGTGAGCACCTTGTCCTACAGGAGGCCGCCCAGCGCGCCGGAGTGCCCTACCTCGGCACGCTTGAGGCGGACGAAGTCACCGGCGTCCTCGCCGCAGCCGGTTGCGTCGTCAGCACCAGCATGCATGCGGCGATCGTGGCGGCGACGTACGGTCGTCCCACCGTTGCCCCAGGGGTGAAGAAGACGGCAACGGCTTTCGAGGCGTGCCCGGAACCGCCGCCGTTGCATCAGGCGGACGACGCGCAGATCCCCGAACTGGTCGGCGAGCTGCGTTCGAAGCCGAGGATGGGGCACAGCGAGGCGAACGTCGAGGCAGTAGTCACGACCCTCGACCGCGTCACGACTCTGCTGGGTCTCAGGTGACGTCCGTCGATCTCCGCCGGGGCGGTGACGCATTCGCGGCGCTGGCGATCGGGATCCTCGCCGCGGCAGTCTCCGCGATCGCCTCCGGTGTCCCGTCGTTCTGGCTCGACGAAGCGGCCTCGCTGTCCGCATCCGATCGGCCTTTGCCCGATCTGATGGGACTGTTGGGGCGGTTGGATGCGGTGCACGGGGCCTACTACGTCCTCCTGCACGGATGGACGTCGGTCGCCGGTGGCTCAGCGGTCGCCGTGCGGATGCCCAGCGCTCTCGCGGTCGGTGTGGCGACCGCCGGTACCTTCGTCCTGGCACGGCAACTGATCGGTCGCCGGGACGTGGCCTGGGTCGCAGCGATCGTCTTCATGATGCTGCCACGCGTGACCTGGATGGGGATCGAGGCGCGGTCCTTCGCCTTCGCCACGGCGGGTGCCGTCTGGTTGACGGTCGTGTATCTGTGGGCCGCGCGAGGTCCGGGCCGACGGTGGTGGGTTTACCTCGCGCTGGCCGCCCTGGGCATCGTCCTGCACCTCTACGTCGCGCTGCTCCTGATCGTGCACGCGATCGGCGTGAGGTGGTTCGTTCCCACGGTGCGCGGACGATGGCAATGGGCAGCCGCCTCGGCCGGGGGAGTGGCGCTGGCGTCTCCGGTCGTCCTGCTCGCGCTGGGGCAGCGCGGCCAGCTCACCGACACGGAGCTCGCCGCGGCTGGTCTCCTACGTCGCATCATCGTCAATCAGTGGTTCCTCGGGGAGACACCTCAGGGCGTCGGCGCCGTGCCGTGGCAGCCTGCGGCGATTGGCTTGAGCCTGATCGGCTGGCTCCTCGTCACCGTCGGCGTCGTGCGGCTGGCGCGATCTCCCGAGCGGGGGAAGCCGCTCGCGACGGCTGTGCTTCTCGGGTCGTGGGTGGTCGTGCCGACGGCGGTCGTCGCCGCCGACTCCTTGCTCGGCGGCTCGCTCTACCACCCGCGATACTTCGGGTTCTGTGCGCCCGCCGTGTCGGTGCTGCTCGGGTTTGGCCTCATGGGGGTGCGTCGACCCGCCGCGCGGTTGATGATCGCCGCGGTCATGCTGGCCCTCGTCCTCCCGGTGTATGCCTCGCAACGCGGGATCAACGCCAAGAGCGGCTACGACTGGTCGACGGTCGTCCAGCGACTCGACCGCGAGGCGGCCGAAGGTGACGGAGTGTACTTCAGCCCTTTGCGTCCCGACGACGCCGACGAGGTCAGGGCCACGATGCGACCGATCGCCAGTGCCTATCCGGCGACTTTCGCCGATCTGGTCGACGTGACCCGCATCGACGGGCCGGAGCAACGCCACCGGCTGTTCGCCGGATCACGTCAATTGGCCGCCTCGGGTCCCGAGCTCGACCAGCTGAGCACCGTGTGGGTCATCCGTCGTTCCGATCTCGCCGCATCGGTCCGTGCGCAGGAGGACTCCGTGCTCGGTGGGCACGGATTCGCTCCCGTGTCCTCGTGGTCAGGACCACGTACCTCCGTGGTGCGATTCGAGCGGTCCTGACCGGGGGGGGATCACCCGGAAGGCCCTTCGACCAGCGCCCTGATCGCCAGGGCAAGCCCGGCCGAGGTCACCCGCAGGTGCTGCGCCACTTCGGTGTGCCGCGCACGGGACGTGTGCGCGTCAGGGATGTCCCACACGTCGCCAGAGGTTCGACGGCGGTTCATCCACGTCGTCAGCCGTGTGAGCCGGTCGCGGACTGCTTCGCGTTCCAGCGCGACGAGCTCCTCGTCGGGGCAAGCCGCCATCGTGCCGATCGCCTCGTAGGCCGTGAAGGTTCGCCCGCGAGTCTCGGGTGCCAACTCCGCCAGCCGGGCGCGCTCACTGCGCGACGCGGCGATCACCAGGTCCGCGCGCCGTAGAAGCTCCTCATCGATGGGCGCGGAGACGTGGTTGCGCACCGCGGGGCCACTGCCGGGCAACAGTCGGGAAAGGCGTCGGCACGACGGTTGACCGAACTCGGTGTCGACGCCACCGTCGAGGATCGCGACGCGTGTGCTCAGGCCGGATCGGCCGATCTCGCGCTCGAGCAAAAAGGCAAGATGCGGTGATCGGCACACGTTTGCACTGCACGCGACCACCACGACGACCGTGTCGCGGGCGCGCAACCCGACGAATCGATCGGGTCCCGGCATGAGCCGATCATGTCAGACATGGCGGTCGCCCATCTCATTTCCCCGAGCCGCGATTCGCCGATGTTGTCGGCGCGGCGCGGCCTCGTGTCTACACTCGTAGCGTGACCGTGCCGGATGCCCCTCATCACCGCCTCGGAGGGTGCTTTTCATGAGCTTGGGAACATATGTCAAAACCATCCAGCGCCACTTGGTCGTCATCGTCCTGATGGGCGTACTCGGGGCGCTCGCCGGATACCTCCATGCCGCGAACACGCCACCGACCTACCGCTCGTCGAGCCGCGTGCTGCTGACCACCGATCTCAGCGGCAGTGCCGCAGAGATCGTGCAGAGTTCCAACTACATCCAGAACATCGTGGCGTCGTACGTGCTGCTCGCCAACTCCGAACTGGTGCTCCAGCCTGTGATCGAAGACCTCGGCCTCGAGGTGTCCGCCAAGCAGTTGTCTGGTGCGGTCAGCGCCTCGTCGCCGCTGAACACGGTCGTGATCGACATCGCGGTCGTCTCGGGCGATCCGGAGATGGCGCAGCGCATCGCCGAGGGCGTGACCGGTCAGCTGGCCAAGGCAGTGTCGGAGGTGTCCCCAGCTGGCAGCAAGGGCAATCCGGTCATCCGGCTCACGACGATCGGTGCGCCCACGACGCCGTCGTTCCCGATCGCGCCCAACAGACAGCGAGAGACGATGCTCGGCGCCATTGCCGGCCTCGCCCTCGGACTGGCGTACGCGTTTGCGCGCAGGTTCCTCGGCGAGTCGATCCGCGAGCCCGCCGACGTCGAGGCGGTGACCGACCTACCGGTGCTGGGTGAGATCGTCGAGTCGGGCCGGGGAACGTCCTTCGTCGGAGCGGTGATGGCCGATCGTCGAGGTCCGCAGGCCGAGTCCCTGCAGAGGCTCGTCACGAGCCTGAGCTTCCTGCGGGTTCCCAACGGCGTGACCTCGTTCGTCGTCACGTCGGCCACGCAGGGCGAGTCGAAGAGCTCGGTCTCGGCCGGGCTGGCGATCACGCTCGCCGCGGCGAACAAGCGGGTTCTCCTGATCGACTGCGACCTTCGGTCCCCCTCGCTCGGGGCGGTGACGGGACTCGAGTCTGCGATCGGTGTGTCCAACGTGCTTTCAGGCCGGTATGACGCCTCCACCGCGATTCAGTCGTGGCAGCCGAACCTCGACCTGCTCGCGACGGGACCTGTCCCACCCAACCCGGCGCAACTGCTCAGTAGCACGGCGATGGCCGAGTTGGTCGAATCGGCCAAGGAGCGTTATGACGTGGTCGTGCTCGACTCCGCTCCACTGCTGGCAGCCTCCGATGCGGTCTGGCTCGGCCACCTCACCGACGGGGTGCTCATACTGGCGCGCCGTGGCAAGGTTTCGAGTACCCGCTTCGCGAAGGCGCTCGAGGTGCTGGAGAGCGGTCGTCCGCCGGTGCTCGGTGTCGCTCTGACTCGCGTCCGACGACGCCGTGCCATGCGGTACGGGAAGTACGGAAGTTACGGGGTGTACGGAAAGCGAGCCCCAGAGACGGCAGATGTGTGACTTCTCTCACATCCAGCCGGACACGATTTGCGATCCGTGATCTCGTTTGGCAGGCTCGTTCGGGCAATCTCGGGAACTGGCAGGACCTTCACCTGCGTCGCGCAATGCAGCGTGACCGACACCGCCGACCCCAAGGTTGATCTACGTGACTTCGACACGAGCCCAGCGCTGGCGCGCCGCGCCCCTCCGTCCTCTCTCCCTCATGCTGGGTTCCGCCTTGGTCCTGGGAGCCCTGGTCGGGACTGTGTCGGCGTCGGCGGCAACAGAAGGCGTCCAGGACGACTTCGATCGTGTCGTGTCACAGGGCTGGGGAAAGGCGACAAGCGGTCAGGTCTACAGCACGGGGTCCGCGTCCCTCAGCGTCAAGGACGGAGCCGGGCGGGTTGCCCTCGCGCCGGGTACGGACGCCGCCGCCGTGAGCGAATCGGTCTCGCTTGCGGACACCTACAGCAAGACCATTGTCTCCGTGGCGCCCACGTCGGCCGGCTCGTCGGTAGGGGTCTCCGCCTCGCTGCTCGTGCGGCGCAAGAGCCTCGGGTACTTCTATGAGGCGCGCGTTCGTCAGATGTCCGGAGGGCGTTTCGGCCTTACTTTGCTGCGCAGTGACCGCAAGTCCGTGACGTCGCTCGCCGGAGAGACCGTGGTCGTTTCCGGCGCGGCAGCAGATCAGAGGATCTCCGTCGAGGTCGTCGCGACCGGATCCTCGCCGGTGACGCTCAAGGCCCGAGCCTGGGTGACGGGACAGTCGGTCCTGCCGGGCTGGCAGGTGACGGCGTCCGACTCGTCATCCGCACGCTTGGAATCCGGGTCGACCGGCCTGAAGTTCAACTCGCCGTCCGGCGCTGCAGCGACTCTCGTCTCGGCACACCAGTATCGGGCGTCTGACGTGGGCGACGTCTCCACCAATTCGGGCTCGGTGCGCCAGCTCACGGACGACTTCGCTCGCAACTGGAGTGAAGGCTGGGGCGCTTCCAGCAGCGGCACCCTCTACGCGACGGGAGCACCCGGCCGCCTCTCGGTCGACGGATCCCGCGGCAAGGCGCGCGTCGAACCGGGCAAGTCGGCCGCCGCCGTCGCCGAGGGTCTGACCCTGCGTGACGTGACGGCCAAGATCGACCTTGCCGTCGGCGCGACCCCCCAGGGCGCAGGTACCCACTCTGCCGTCATCCTGCGCCGTGCCACGATCGGGAAGTACTATCAGGCGCGTCTGCACCATCTGGCGAACTCCACGGTGGCCTTGGCGATCGAACGCGTTGACGGTGTGACCGTCACGCCGATCGTCGCGGAGAATACCGTCGGGACGTCCGTCAGCTCAGGGGCGACCTACACGGTCGAGTTCTCGGTGACCGGCACGTCGCCCGTCACGGTACGGGCGCGGGCTTGGAGGTCGGGCGCGACCGCCCCGGCTTGGCAGCTCTCCGGCTCGGACTCGTCGGACCGCCGGCTGGTGGCTGGCGGTGCCCCCGGAGTCAAGTTCGACGTCGCAGCCGACGCGGCGACCGCGACGATCCTCGCCGACAACTTCACCACCGCGGAGGCCGGTGACGTCCCGGCCACGACTCCGACGACGGTTCCCACTACTGCCCCGACCACCGCCCCGACGTCGTCGCCCACCACGGCACCCGCGCCCGAGCCGACGGTAGCCCCCACGACGCCGACTGCGTCGGAGCCAGGATCCCTGCCCGTCGGAAAGGCCGCCTATCCCGTTCCGGGCGATGCGATCTACGTCGCGCCGTTGGGCACCACCGCGGGGGCCGGGACGAAGAGCAACCCGTACGGCAGCGTTGCCACGGCGCTCTCGAAGGCGAAATCCGGTTCGACGTTGGTCCTTCGCGGCGGGTCGTACCACGAGAATGTCCTGGTCGACACCTACAAGACCGGCATCGTCATCCAGAACTACCCCGGTGAGGCCGTGTGGTTCGACGGTGCCAAGCGCGTCTCGAACTGGACCGCGAGCGGATCCCGATGGGTCTCGACCGGCTGGACCGACGTCTTCGACCATCGCATCATGTCGGGTAGTACCGACGAGACCAACCGCTACGTGGACGCGGCGCGTCCCATGGCCAGTTACCCCGACCAGGTCTGGATCGACGGTCGGCAATTGACCCAGGTCGCGTCGGAGTCGGCGGTGACCGCTGGCAAGTTCTTCATCGACACCAGCGGCAAGCGGATCGTCATCGGTGACAACCCGGCCGGCAAGACGGTCGCGGCCAGCGCGCTGAAGCGAGCGATGGAGATCCATGCTCAGAACGCGGTTCTGCGAGGCTTCGGCGTGCGCCGGTATGCGACGACCTCCGGCCAGTTCGCTGCCGTGATCGCCGGCGTGCCGGGGATCACGATGGAGAACATGACGGTCTCCGACAACTCTTGGCTCGGCATCGCGGCCTGGGCGGCCGGGCAGAAGTATCGTCACGTCACGGTCTCCGGGAACGCGATCATGGGTCTCGGCGGCAACAAGGTCGACGGCCTGGTCATCGAGGACTCGGTGTTCCGCGGCAACAACGCCGAGGGCTTCAAGCCTGCTCCGGTCGCCTCCGGCGTCAAGATCACCCGTGCCAAGGGTGTCGTGATGCGCAACAACGTGATTGCCGACACCCCCTATGCGGGCGGTCTGTGGTTCGACGTGTCGTCGTCCGATCTGACGATCGTGGGCAACACGATCGCGAACAACACGGCCGGCCTGATGATCGAGCTCAGCGAGGGTGCGGTCGTCGCCGACAACCACTTCGAGGGGAACGAAGGATCGGGCGTCCGGATCCAGGCGTCCGGCTCGGTCGACGTGTGGAACAACACGTTCGACGGGAACGGGCGGCCCTTGGCGGTGTGGGCGGACGGGCGGCGCCAAGACGTGGCCAGCCTGGTCGCGACGATCCCCTGGATCGTCGACGACATCGACGTCCACAACAATGTCATGGCCTTCAGTGGAGCGAACAACTGTCCCATCCTGACCCAGGACGAGGCACAGGTCCTCGTCGGGAACCAGTTCGGCATCACGTCGAACAACAACGTGTTCCAGCGGCCGAGCGCGTCGAATCCGTCGAACTTCGCGTGCTGGGCCAACGGGGTGAAACAGATCGTGTCCTTCAAGAATCTGCAGCAGTTCCGCGACGGCACCGGCAACGACCTCAAGTCGACCCTGACCGAAGGAACGCCGGTGCTGGCCGGGAACGGCACCCTGACCGCGGCGACCAAGGCCTCGGTACCGACCGTGGCCGCCGCACTGCCGTCGTCCGTCGCCTCGAAGATCGGCCAGACGTCCGGGACGAAGTGGCTGGGTGCCTTCTCCGCGAGGCATGACTGACACGCAGGGCCCGCGGGTCGACCTGGGCCGCCGGCTCGGGATCGTGGTGGTGAACTTCGGCTCGAGTGCCCTCCTGCGCGAGCACCTGGTCGGATTCACCGAGGGACGCGACGATGTCGTGGTCGTCGTCGACAACTGGAGCACCCCCGGCGAACGCGAGGCGGTCCGCCGGCTCGCCGGCGAGCACGGGTGGCTCGTCGAGGAACCGGACGCGAATCTGGGCTTCGGTGGCGGCTGCAATGTCGGGGTCAGGCGTGCGGTGGGCGAGGGCGTCGGCCACGTGCTTCTCGTCAACCCGGACGCGACGATCGACTCCGACTCGATCGAGGCCCTGCTGGAGGTCGTCCGGGAGCAACCGCTGACCCTCGCCGCGCCGGTGGTGCGCGGTCCCGACGGCACCGTCTGGTCCGCAGGCACCGACGTCCTGCTCGCCACCGGTGACATGCGTTCCTGGGCACGACGTGTCCCGGGCGAGCGCCACCTGCCGTGGCTGTCTGGCGCCTGCCTGATGCTCTCGGTCGGGCTGTGGGACCGCGTCGGTGGATTCGACGAGGACTACTTCCTCTACTGGGAGGACGTCGACCTGAGCGCGCGCGTCCTCGCGGTGGGCGGCGACCTGCAGGTGGTCCAGGCCGCGACCGCGACCCATCACGAGGGTGGGACGCACAGCGGTGACGCCGGAGCCCGGGCGAAGTCGGCGCTCTACTACTACTACAACGTCCGCAATCGACTGCTGTTCGCGCGCCGTCGTCTCTCGGCGGACGACCGTCGACGCTGGCGTCGCGGCTCGCTGGGCGCGGCCTGGCGCGTCCTGCTGCGCGGCGGCCGTCGACAGTTCTTTCACCCGACGCGGAACCTCTGGCCCGCTCTGCGGGGGACCGTGGACGGGTGGCGAGCCGGCGGACCGGCCGAGAGGCCGCTGCGGTCGCGCGTGCGGGTCTACGAAGGGCTGCGGTCGGCCCACCTCGAGCGATTCCATGAACTCGAGCCGGCGACGGTGTTCCACGCCGATCGCAACTACGACTTCGCCGACGAACTGGTCGAGGGACTCGACATCCGCCGGTTCGACGGATCGGTCGAACTGGTCAAGCGCCTGCTCCGAGCCGACGTACGCCAACTCGAGGTCAACGAACCCCTGATGCTCTCCGCCGTCAAGAACAGCCTGCTGGCGACTCTCACCGTACGGATCGCGGCGCGACTGCGTGGGCGCCAGGTCAGCGTGGTCAGTTATGCGATCGGCAATGAGGACCCGTTCGTGACGCCCAGCCCGCGGTTGAGGTCGAGGTGGCGCCGGTTCGTCTATCTGACGATGGTCCGCGTGCTGATGCTCCAGCTGGACCGGATCGCCGTGGGTACCGACGGGGCCATGGCCGAGTACCGGCCGTATCGCCTGCGGCGCACCGCGGAGATCCGGCTGATTCCTGCGCTGCCGAGACCATGCACCGCGTGCGATCTGGGCCGGCCACGGACGGGTGTCGTGTTCCTCGGTGCCTTTGACGAGCGCAAGGGCCTGCGGCCATTGCTCACGGCCTGGCCGATGGTCCGATCCGACGTCCCCGGCACGCCCTTGACCATCTTGGGCAAGGGCGACCTGGTCGCCCTCGCCGAAGACGCGGCCGAGCGCTGGTCGGAGGTCGCCCTGGAGGTCGATCCGACCAGGGACGCGATCCATCACGCGCTCGCGGGCGCGGCGGTGCTGGTGTTGCTCTCCCAGCCGACGCCGACGTGGCGCGAGCAGGTGGGCCTGCCGATCGTCGAAGGGCTGTCGCACGGCTGCGAGATCGTCGCGACGACCGAGACCGGCATCGCACCCTGGCTTCAGGAACACGGGCACCAGGTCATCGACGCGTACGACCAGGAACCGGCCCGCATCGCCGACGCGATCCGGCGTGCCCTGCAGTCCCCCCGGACTCCGGCCGACGTGTGCCGCGATCTTCCGCCCGTCGATGGAAGGCTCGACGCGGACCGCTGGATGTTCCGCGACTGAGTCTCACCAAGGTCCGACGGCCGCCGCCAGACGATCTGCGAGGTGCTGGGAGGTGAAGTCGGCCTCGACCCGTGCCCGCGCCTCACGGCCCATCGTGGCAGCCGCCCCGGGGTCGTCGACGAGGTCGATCAGGCCATCGACGAGGCCCGCCACGTCGGCGGGTGCGACGAGATGGCCCGACCGACCGTCGCCGACGTAGTCGTCCGCGCCGGGGGTGTTCGTCAGGATCGCCGGTCGGCCCGTGGCCTGTGCCTCGAGGGAGACCGTCATGCCGGAGACGTGCAGATTGGGTTTCGTCGCGATCGCCACGACCGAGGCGCGCCGGTACATCTCGCGCAGGTCCACGTGGCTGAGGTGGGGGATGACCGTGACGCCGGGAGCGCTCGTCGTGGCCTTGGTCTGCAGCACGGCGCGGACGTGCGGACGGGCCCGAACCACACGCTGAAAGGCCTCGAGGAGGGTCGCGTGGTCGCGGTCCCGGTCACCGCCGGCGCTGAAGATCAGCGGCTCGTCCGGGTAGTCGGCCTCGGAGAAGAAGTCCGTGTCGACCCCGAACTTGACGAACTGGCACGCGGTTCCCCGGGCTGTCAGCCGGTCCATCGCCTCGAGCTGTCCACGGCTCAGGACCCATACCGATCGCATCGCCGCGAGGGTGCGGCGGATTCCCGCCAGCGACCGTCCGTCGAGGTCGTCGAGCCGGTCCGTGGCCCAGATGACGCCACAGTGCATCCGGTCGTACCGACGCGAGACCGCCATCGCGTGAGCGGTTCCCTCGTCCCAGGCCAGGCCGGTGCGACGGGTTCGCGCGGGCCGCGGACGCGCCCGCCAGGCGAGGCGGGCCGGTCGGCCGGGAGGCCCGAGCTGGACCGGCGTGACGGGGTGGGCGGGTCCGTCCAGCAGGTCCAGGCCGTAGGGCCACCCACCCGGGACCTCGCCCCGCTCGTGACGGGCGAACCATGCCGACGCGGACGAGGGGAAGACGAACTCGGTCTCGGCCACGCGCCCTCCGTCCGTTCGGTGTCCCTGCGGTGGTGCCGCCGCCACCGTACCGGAGGCCGGGAGGTCCGTGTGGCACCGCTTCGGAAGCCGCCAGGTAAGTATTTGTGACCTGCGTCATGAAGCGGATGGGGCTGGATGTGACTAGTGGGATTTGAGGGAGAAAAGGCGATTTCTGAGGTCAAGAATTCGGTGAACGACGTATCTCGCCGCGTGTTTGACTGCTCGTGTTCCAGCGAGTCAAGGGGTGTGGGGACCCGACTCGATGGCGACCCCCCGGCGCACGATCATCAAAGGAAATTAGCGTGAACAGCACACTTCGCCGCCCTCTCGCCTTCGCGGGCGCATTCTCGCTGCTTCTGTTCGCATTCGTCGTGCCGACGATCGGTCGGGCCGCCGCCGCCGAACCGCTTCCGGAGACCGTCACGGCCGATGGTCTGCCCACCGCCCAGATCAATGGCAAGGCGACGGCGGTGCGGATCGTCGGCGACACAGTCTATGCCGGTGGCGAGTTCACGAGCGCGCGTCCCGCGGGAGCCGCGGCCGGCACGAACGAGAGCCAGCGCTGGAATGCGCTGTCCTTCAACCTGACGACCGGCGCGTTGAACGGTTGGGCACCGCAGTTCAACGGTGCTGTCAAGGACATCGCCGTCAACCCCGCGAAGACGAAGCTGTACGTCGTCGGGACCTTCACGCAGGTCAACGGACTCACCCGCAATAGGATCGCCGTCTTCGATCTCCCCAGCGGGAACCTGAACAGCCTCGCCCCCAACATCAATGGTTCCACCAGCACAGTCGCGGCGACGAACGACGCGATCTTCGTCGGTGGCACGTTCACCGGCGTGAACAACCAGCCGCGGGGCCGCGTCGCGGCGATCAACGCAGCGACTGGCGCGACCCTGCCGTGGCGCAGGGACGCGGACAACAACCAAGTGCAGTCGGTTGAGGTGTCGGTGTCGGCCAACAAGGTGCTGATGACGGGCAACTTCACCTCGGTCGCCGGCAGCGACAACCCCGGATACGGACTGTTTCTCGCCGATGCAACGTCCGGTGAGCCGCTGCCGATGCCGGTCAACGCCCAGGTGCGTAACGCGGGCTCGAGTTCTGGTATCTCGAAGACCGACAGTGACGGCACGAAGTTCTACGGTGTCGGTTGGCACTACGGTGCCGGCGGCAATGTCGAGGGCTCGTTCGCCGCGAACTGGAGCGACGGATCGCTCGAGTGGCTCGAGGACTGCCACGGCGACACCTACGACATCGCGGCCACGGAAAGCGTCGTCTACACGGCAAGCCACAAGCACTACTGTGGAAACAGCGACGGCTTCCCCCAATCGACTCCGTGGTCCTACTACCACTCGACAGCCTTCACGAATGACGTCCGCGGCACCAACACATCGGACATCTATGGATACCCGGATCATCCCGGAACGCCTCGCCCGGCGCTGCTGAACTGGTGGCCGACCTCCACGGTCGGCTCGATTACCGGTCAGGCGACTTGGGGCGTTGACGCCGAGGGTGACTACACGGTCTTCGTGGGCGAGTTTCCGAGCATCAACAATCAGGCGCAGTACGGGCTGGTCCGCTACGCGAAGCGATCCGTCGCCTCGAACCCAAAGAAGCGCGGGCCTCAGAACTCCGGGTCGACCATCGACCCGGGTGCCCGGAGTGTGCGGCCAGGTGAGGTCCGGCTCACGTGGCCGGCGAACCGCGATCAGGACAGCGCACGGCTGACTTACCGCATCTATCGCAACAACATCAACGCGGCCGGGCTCGTGCACGAGGAGGTCCAGACCGCCCGCTGGTGGGAGGGCAAGCCGATGTCCTTCACCGACAAGGGTCTGACGCCCGGTGCCGAGGTGCGCTATCAGTTGCGTGTCCTCGACGACGACGGCAACCTCGCCACGTCCAACTGGGTGACCACGACCGTTGCCGCGACCGACACGCTCGGCCAGTACGGCAATGCCGTCTTCGACGACGGCGCCACCAAGTACTGGCGCCTCGGCGACAGCGGCACCACCGTTGCCGACTGGCTCGGGGCCGACGACACCACCGCCGGCACGGGAGTGACCCGCGGCACCGCGGGCGCCCTGAACAACTCGACCGACACGGCATCGGCGCTGAACGGAACCGCCAACGGCCGGATCATCTCGACCCAGGCGGTCACTGGTCCTCAGGAGTTCTCGACGGAGGTCTGGTTCAAGACGACCTCGACCGCGGGCGGCAAGATCTCCGGATTCGGCAGCGCCGCCAGCGGCGACTCGAACAGCTACGACCGGCACATCATGATGAACGCGGCGGGGCGCCTGGTGTTCGGCGTCTACCCGAACGCCGAGCGCTCGGTGACCTCGGCGAAGGCGTACAACGATGGCCAGTGGCATCAGGCGGTCGCCACGCTCGGCCCGGGCGGCCAGACGCTGTACGTGGACGGCAAGCGAGTCGCTCGTCGCACCGACACGACGAGCGCACAGGGCTACAGCGGGTACTGGCGCCTCGGTGGCGACAACACCTGGACCGGTGGCAAGAACTTCAACGGCCAGGTCGACGAGTTCTCGGTCTTCCCGACCGCGCTCACGCCTGAACAGGTCAACTCGCACTGGATCGCCAGCGGTCGCAGTTCGGCGTTGGGCACCGCCCCGGCCGACGCCTACGGTGCGTCCGTGTTCAACGACAGCCCCGACCTGTTCTGGCGGCTGGCCGACACCACGACGACCGCCGCGGACGCGTCGCCGTACGGTGAGCAGGAGGGGACCTACTACGGCAACAAGACCCAAGGGCGTGCGGGGGTGGTCAGCGGGAACGCCGCCACCCAACTGCGCCGGCCCGGGTTCCTCACTGCCGGTGGCAACGTCGTCTCCAAGTCCCAGGTCTCGAACCCGACGACGTTCACGCAGGAGGTCTGGATCAAGACGGCGAACAACCTCAGCGGCGGTGGCCGGATCTTCGGCTTCGGCGACAGTACGAACGGCAGCACCTCCGGCAACTACGACCGGCACCTGTGGATGCTCGACAACGGCAGGGTGAAGTTCGGCGCCTGGACCGGTTCCGAGCAGTCCATGACGTCGAGCGCAGCGCTCAACGACGGAGGCTGGCACCACGTCGTCTCGACCCTCGGCCCCGACGGGATGAAGCTCTACGTCGACGGCAAGCTCGACGCGACGAATCCGAACACGGCCGCGCAGTCCTACTCCGGCTACTGGAAGCTCGGCGGCGACAACACGTGGGGCGGAAACTCGCAGGTGTACTTCGAGGGCGACGTCGACGAGGCCGCGGTCTACCCGCGGGTGCTGACGACGTCGGACGTCCAGCGGCACTACCTCGCCGGCGGGGGATCGTTGCCGAACATCAACCCGACGGTCGACTTCTCGGTCACCAAGGACGCGCTGACGGCAAACTTCACCTCGAACGCGTCCGACGTTGACGGCACGGTCGTGTCGTACCTGTGGAACTTCGGTGACGGTCAGACCAGCACCGAGGCCAACCCCACGCACACCTACGGCGCCGAGGGCACGTTCACCGTGACGCTGATCGTGACGGACAACAAGGGCGGCCAGGGCGTCTACTCGTCGCCGGTCTCGGTCGAACTGCCGAACGTCGCCCCGGTGGCGGACTTCCACTCGACCGTGGCAGCAGGTTCCAAGACCGTCCAGTTCACCTCCGACTCGACCGACAACGACGGTTCGATCGCGTCCTACCTGTGGAACTTCGGCGATGGTCAGACATCGACCGAGCAGAACCCGGTCCACGACTTCGCGACCTTCGGCAACCATGAGGTCAGCCTGACGGTCACCGACAACGAGAGCGCGTCGTCGAGCAAGACCAGGACGATCTCCCTCGTCGCGCCGAACCAGCCGCCGACGGCCGCTTTCTCTGCAACCGTCAAGGGTCTCAAGGTCACGGTGAACGCCGGTGGCTCCAACGATCCCGACGGCACCATCGCGTCGTACGACTGGGACTTCGGGGCGGGCCCGAACGGGTCCGGTCAGTCGACCAGCCATACGTACACGGACGCCGGTACCTACACGGTCAAGTTGACCGTGACCGACAACCACGGCGCCACCGACACCACCACGCAGGACGTGACGGTCACCGTGCCGGCCGCGACGAACGTCATCGCCAAGGACGACTTCGGTCGTGCGGTGACGGGTGGTTGGGGTTCGGCGGACGAGGGTGGCGTGTGGACGACGCCGGCGTCGGCGCCGCGGTACTCGGTCTCCGGTGGTGCGGGCAATCTCGCGCTTCCGGCCGGTGGCACGGTGGCGGCGACGCTGGGTGAGGTGTCGTCGGTGAACACGCGGGTCACGGGGGTGTTCTCGGTCGACAAACTGTACGAGGCGACGTATGTGTCGTTGGTGGGTCGCAAGGTCGGCACGAACGAGTACTACGCGCGGGTGCGGTTGGCTGCTGACGGCAGTGTCCGGTTGAACCTGTTGCGGAACCCGGGCACGGCCACGATCGGGGCGCAGTTCGTGCCGAACCTGACGATCGTGCCGGGGCAGAAGTACCGGTTGTCGATCGAGGTCACCGGGTCCGGCACGACCACGGTGAAGGCGAAGGTCTGGAAGGACGGGGAGACCGAGCCGGACTGGCAGCGCACGGGCACCGACACGACGGCGGCGCTGCAGGCGCCCGGGTCGGTCGGGGTCTGGGGCACGCTGCCCTCGGCCGCCTCCGCCATCGCCCCGGTCACTGCCGCGTGGGACGCGATCACCGCGATCGATCCCACCGTCGTGATCGACGAGCCGGAGGAGCCGCCGGCGCCGAACGTCGACCCGGTCGCGAACTTCACGTGGTCGGCCTCCGGCCTGAAGGCCGACTTCACGTCGACGGCCACGGACTCCGACGGTTCGATCGCCTCGTACGCCTGGAACTTCGGGGGAGGTGCGACGAGTTCGGCAGCGAACCCCTCGCACACGTTCACCTCAGGCGGAGCCCACGACGTGACGCTCACGGTGACCGACAACGATGGCGCCACCCACTCGGTGACCAAGACGGTGACGGTCACCGAGCCCGATCCGGAGGAGCCGCCCAACCCGAACGTCCTGGCCGAGGACGACTTCGGTCGTGCGGTGACGGGTGGTTGGGGTTCGGCGGACGAGGGTGGCGTGTGGACGACGCCGGCGTCGGCGCCGCGGTACTCGGTCTCCGGTGGTGCGGGCAATCTCGCGCTTCCGGCCGGTGGCACGGTGGCGGCGACGCTGGGTGAGGTGTCGTCGGTGAACACGCGGGTCACGGGGGTGTTCTCGGTCGACAAACTGTACGAGGCGACGTATGTGTCGTTGGTGGGTCGCAAGGTCGGCACGAACGAGTACTACGCGCGGGTGCGGTTGGCTGCTGACGGCAGTGTCCGGTTGAACCTGTTGCGGAACCCGGGCACGGCCACGATCGGGGCGCAGTTCGTGCCGAACCTGACGATCGTGCCGGGGCAGAAGTACCGGTTGTCGATCGAGGTCACCGGGTCCGGCACGACCACGGTGAAGGCGAAGGTCTGGAAGGACGGGGAGACCGAGCCGGACTGGCAGCGCACGGGCACCGACACGACGGCGGCGCTGCAGGCGCCCGGGTCGGTCGGGGTCTGGGGCACGCTGCCCTCGGCCGCCTCCGCCATCGCGCCATTGACGCTCCAGTTCGATTCGATCTCCGCGATTGTTCCTTGACCACGCGTCACAGACGTACGGTGGCTCCGGTGTCCGCCGTGATGGTGACACGAGATCGGAGTTGGCAAGACCGAGGGCGCGCGCTCGGATGGCGGCTTCCATCACCTGCGTCGGACGGACACGGGCAGCCGTGCCCAGGAATTCCTGAACCGTCATGACGCAGGTGATTGGGCCAAGTTGACCTGACCGCCTACTCCCCCTTCTCTTGCGTCAGCGCTGCGGTGGTTGCGCGAATGGGCCGAGCCGGCAGGCGACAACGAGGCCGCCGTTCTTCGAGCTGCTTGAACGCATCGGTGCCGGCGGTGGCCGCCGGATCAAAGGCCAATCGCCCACAAGATCACGCCGATCACGCCGATCACGCCCCAATCTGTCTGGTGGCCTCATCTTCCGTCGCGATGGCTCACTCGATCGAGCGTCGTCGAGACCGTTGGCCTGGCCACACGGAGTCACGGATCGTCAGGTGTCTCAGATGTCGCCGCGTTCACGACCAAGAATCATCGTGGAGTGAAGCCGCGCGCACGGGTGCACGGCCTCTGCGACGCCTGGGCGTCAACGGAAGGACCCGACGAAGTGTGTCACTGGAAGTTGGGGGGCGACATCCACCTCGAGGTCGACCTTGCCCCGTTCGCGTCGCGGGATGTCGAAGAGGTAAACCACCGTCGCCGACTTCCCGGCACCGATGGATGTCGGGAATCCGCGTCCTCCGGGTTTCAAGAACTGGCTCGCTGGTGTCTGTGCGTCGCCGTAATAAGCGTTGATGACGGCGAACCGCGAATCGAACAGTTTCTTGCCAGTGTTCGAAACCTTGATCGAGACCCGCAGTGCCGGTGCGATCTTGTCTTCGGGCAACGCTACCTTGCTCGTCACCGATTCGACGTTGACGACCCGAAGTTCCAAGCTCTCCGACGGATGCGCAACCTCGCGAGGCTTGACGTCGTCCAGCCGCGCTCGCTCGCCGGCCGGATCTGTCGCGACAGCCGTCGGCGTACCAGTCGGTATGGCGGTTTCAGGCGACGATGGCGTGGCCGCCGGACTCGGGGACTTGCCGATGGTCGGTGTCGCTGTCGTGGTAACAGGATCGGCCTTCGGTTCGGCACGGCCGATGAGGGCCCAACCGGCAACGCCGAGCAGGAGCACGACCGTGATGGCTGCACCCATGAGACGCCAAGGGAGAGATCGATCGGACGGATCGGTGTTCTTGGTCATCGGCGGGGCGCTTCCCTCATGAGACGTGGCGAATGGTCAGTCTAGGCGGATTGGACAAGCAGCGAAGTGCGTTCCGTCAAGCCGGTAGCAGTCACCTGTCGGCGCTCGGGTCGTCACCCTCGAACGCAAGGTCCAGCGGCTCCGGCAGGTGCATCAACTCCCGTATCCGACGCTGGTAGCGAGGTGTCCCGAAGCGCATGGTGGCGTCCTTCCATCCGGTTTCGGCGAGTGACTGCGCGAAGCCGGGGTCCGCGGCCAGGCGCTGAATAGACTCCGCCAATGAGCGCGGATCGCCTGGTTCGGCCTGCAGGCCGTTCGTGCCGTTCACGATGATTTCGGACAACCCTTGCGTGTTCGACGCGACCAGCGGGCGGCGAGCAAGCAGCGCTTCGACCGCGGTGTTGCCGAACGGCTCGACTCGCGATGGCACGAGCACGATGTCGGCATCGTGGAGCGCCGGCCAGACGGGGTTGACGTAGCCGTGGAAGCTCACCCTTTCAGTCAGCGCGGAGCAGTTCGCTCGCTCCCGCAACTGCTGCTCGAACCACTCGTAGCCGTCGAATGCGGTGCCGTACAGATCGAGTGAGGCGTTCACCCCGTCGTGGACCAGAAGTTCGAGGGCATCGAGTGCGACATCCGTGCCTTTGCGCGGGGAGAGGCGGCCAACGAAAACGAGGCGCAACGGGCTGTCGACGTTCCGTGTGCGTGGCCGAGTAGGCGGTTGCGGCGGCCCTGGCACGCCGTTGTAGACGATCTCGAGCCGACGTGCCAGCACGGGAAGGACGGACACGAGGGCCGAGGCTGACGCTCGACTGTTGACGACGAGTGTCCCGGCGAGAAGGTTCGGCAGTGCCAACAGAAGGCGGACCGCACGCGGGCCGTCGTCCTCGGCCTCGTGCACATGGACGACGGTGCGCATCCGCGCGAGGCGCGCGGCGGGGAGCCACCAGGGAATCGTGATGGTGTTGACGATGAGCGAGTCGGCGTTCTGTGATCGGATGAAGGCGATGATTCTCGGCAGGGAGGCTGCGCAGTCGAGCGCCAGCCGTAGGAAGGTCAGCGGGCGCAGTGCTGCCTTGCGCAGAACAGGAAAGGGCAGGATCCTCACGGTGGCGCCACGCGCTTCCAACTCCGCACGCAGTCGCCCGGATCGGGGGATCGCCACGACGACGTGCGCGCCGCCCTCCACTAGCGCCTTCACGGTTTCCAGCAGTTGTAGGTCCGAACCGTAGAGGTCGGCCGATGGATGGGCCACGACGATCGTCGGGGACTGGGTCATCGGGAGAACCTCCCGAGCGCATCGCGATACGCGGTGAGGTGCGCCGGACCGGCTTGTGACCAGTCTCGGGCACTCAATTCGGGCGCTCCACTGGGTGGATGCCGTTCGAGTTGGGCGAGAACGGCAGTGAGGTCGGCTGCGGTGATCCCACGCGAGAACACGTGCACCCAGCCCTCACCGACCTCTGCGGCCAAAGCACGGTTGACGGGCGTGTCTGGAACCAACACCGGGCGCTCGAGTGACAGTGCAGCGAGAGCGACACCCGAATTGTGCATGTGCCGGTAGGGCATGACCACGAGGCTGGAACGGGACACTTCCGCGACGAATTCGGCATCGTCGACGAACTCGAGCCGCACGCTGACGCGAGGGTCCTTGGCGGCCGCTGCGCTGATCCCAGTGGCCAGATCGACCGTGGAAGGCTTGCCGGTGACTTTGAGCGTCACCCCTGCGACATCGACGGCGCTGAACGCCTCGAGGAGGTCTTCGACTCCTTTGTAGCGGCGGATGAGACCGATGTAGCAGAGTCGACGGGGTATCGCCGTCGCGCGCTCGAAACGTCGGTACCAGTCCCGGTAGTGGCCGTGGGGGATCGTGTGCGTGACGCGACCGAGCGGCAACGCCGTGTCGTCGTTGAGCCGGATCTGCACCTTGGTCAAGCGGTCGATCCAGTCGAGCAGTCGATTGTCGTACCGTCCGAGGCCGCTCGGCCGATGCAGGTTATGCGTCGTCCGGACGATCGGTGTGCGTGTCACGGTCAATCGCAACAGGACCAGCGTGGTGATGAAGCGTCGAGCGGCGCGACCGCGCCTCGTGTGGCCACCGAACAAGTTCTCCGGCCAATGCAGATGCAGGAGATCGTAGCGTCCCGCCAATGCTCTCCCAGGGCTGAATGTCAGCACCTCCAGGCCGTCGATGGACCTCAGTGCGGCGTCCAACTGCGTGATGTAAGGGTTCTTCGTGGGACCAATGGCCGAGTAGCCCTCGAGAACCACGATGGACGCCTTCGGGTTCTTCAGTGGTCCGCACCCTTCCTTGCGGCGCCCAAGGCCTGGGCGTACCAGCCGTCGAGGAGCTCCGGCAGCCTGGCGATCGACCAACGGTCGTGCGGCTGACCGCCAACTTCGCCGGCGCGCGCCAGTTCCGCTGCCAAGTTCGCCACCACGTCTCCGTCGAGCGATGCGACGAATGCGTTGGTGTGGGCCATCGTCGGCGGGCCTGCCAAGGGCAGGCACACCACCGGACATCCCAGGCTGCTCGCCTCGCCGGCCACCCAGCCGGCTTGATCGTGCATCGAGGGGAACAGCATGGCATCCGCGGTGGCGAATGCCGCCAGTACCTCCGCTCGGGGGCGATGGCCGAGGAACTCGACCCGCTCGTCCAACCCGTGACGTCGAACCAGCGCCTCCAGAGCGGCCCGGTCATACCCGTCGCCGTAGATGTCCATCCGCCATGAGGAAGCTGACGGACTGGCCAGGGTTTCAATTGCGAGTCGCGCGCCTTTCCAACCGATGAGTCGACCGGCGAACACGGCAGTTCTGAAGTCGCTGGTGGTCGAGCGGGCGTCTGCCGGAAGCTCGGCCACGAGTGTCGAGTGGGGTGCCAGTGCGGCGTTCGGTTCGACCACCACAGAACGGGCATGAGCGAATTGTCGTGCCACGTCACGGTTCTGTGCCACCACGACTGCGGCGCGTGACGCATTCCGACCGCCCCACCACCAGCGAGGGAGCCCTGTGAGGAGTTTGCGGCTGACCTCGTAGAGGAATCCGCGCGCTCCGAGCCAGCGCCGGAGTTTCCACAATGGGACGGCGCTCGCTCCTCCAACGGGCCCCCACACGAACGGCACGCCACGCACGCCGGTGACTCCGGCCGGTAGCCAGTCGTTCGCCCACGTGGCGTGGTGAACGACGTCGAACCCCACCGTTCGATGCAGTCGACGCGCGACCCGAGCCAAGGTGTGCTGCCACAGCACGTAATACCAGTACAGATCGAACGAGCGGCGCTTCAGTGCGACCACTCGCGGAGGTAGGTCGTGATAGACGACGGTGAGATGTTCCGACAAGCGGGGGTCGGACGCGAGGTCTGCCTCGATCGCCTCCTTGAACCGCGGTCTCGTGATCAGCCAGACGTCGTTATCTCGCGCGGCGGCAACAGCAAGGGCCCACCCGGCGCCGGCCTCTGGCTCGTCCCCGCTTCCCGCGGCGTAGGCACCGATCAGGACGCGAAGGCGATACTCCGGGCGCATCTGATCGCCTGAATTCGTCGTCACGTTGGCCTCCCCGCTCATTGCGCTCGGACTGCCTCGCACAGGTCCTGCTCGCACCCGCCGGGTTACCGATCCTAGCGACTCGACGGATCGCCGCGTGCCCTAACGTGAAGCACTCGCCAGCGAATCGCACCGCGATGGCCCGTGAAGCCGATGGGCCCCCGACCCGGGTCCCGCGATGGGCACCGGATTGGCCGCCGGAGTCTCCCCGGCTGAGTATGATCATTCGATGACGACGAAGGCCCAGCCGACGCTCGGCTCCGATCCTTCGCTCGCCACGGAACGACTGCTCGCCGCTCTGCTGTGTGTGTCCTTGGGCACGCGTTACAGCTTGCCTTACGGACTCCAGGCGGGGGTGCTTCTCGCCTCGGTTCTGATCCCGATCTGGCTGCTGGAAGTGCGTCGATATCGGTTGGCAGTACTCCTGCTCGGGCTGATGGCGCTCACCGTTCTCGTCGGCTTGGTGCTCACGGCCGTGGACTCGGGCCATGTGGTGCTGAGATCTGCCGCGGTCTCTCGCAGTTTCGAACTCGTCGGTCTCGGGGTATCCGTCGGCGTCCTGCTGTGGGCCCGCACGCTCTGGGGTCGGCTGGAGACGGCCGCGTGGTACGGGCTGGGCATGCTCGCCGGTATCCCCCTCAACGCGACCGCGACGGACAATCCGTGGCGGTTCACCTTTTCGCTCCCCGTCACCGTGTTCGTGCTCGCGATGACGTCGCGGAAGAGCTTCTCCGCCTCACTCGCGGCATGTGGCGTTCTGACCGCTGTCGGCTTCCTGAATGATTCGCGATCAAATTCCACGATGATCCTCTTGGCGGCTCTCTTCGCGACGTGGAGTGTCGTCTCGCACCATGCGACTCCCGCTTCGAAGAGCACGAAGCGTGGCGCCAACTTGGTGGTCGCCGCCGGCGTGGCGTACTTGGTGTACTACCTCGTGACGAACGCCATACTCGGCGGGTATTTCGGTGAGGTGACCCAGGAACGGACTCAGCGCCAGCTCGAACAGAGCGGGTCGTTGCTGCTGGGAGGAAGGCCGGAGTTGGCAGCTGCCTGGGCACTGGCCCGTGAGCATCCTTGGGGGATCGGCCCCGGGGCGAAGGCGACCTATGGGGATCTGTCGATCGCCAGACACGCACTGGCGGCGACCGGCTACGACCCGGACAACGGATACGTGAATTCCTACCTCTTCGGTGGTGCGATCGAAGTCCATTCCGGGTGGGGAGACCTCTGGTTGCGATTCGGGCCGATGGGCCTCGTGCTGGCGATCGTCATCGCCTGGATCGTGATTCGGGCTCTCGTTCGCCCGCCGGGCGGACAACTGACGCTCGATGTCCTGACCGCATACCTCGCGGTGCGCTGCCTCTGGGACCTCGGCTTCAGCCCCTTGGGCTCGAGCCTGTGGCTACTCCCGATCACGCTCGCCGTGTGTCTATCTGACCGCGACCAGTCCGCCAAGGCACCGGCCACCACGACTGGAACCACTCTGGGGCCGCATAGAGAAAGCGCAGCGCCGGCCTTGACTCGCTCATGACACCCAGCCGCAATGACACGAGAAGCGCCACCGTGGCCAGAGTCGGAACGAAAGCCAAGCCGACGATCGGCGTGCTCGATCCCGTCCCGACTCGATGTATGAGCCAGACGACCACCAAGATGATGGTGGTGTGGGTCAGGTAGATCGGGAGGGTGTTCCTTCCGAGGTACTGGACGAAGGTCAGGCGCGACAGGGCTCGACTCAGCAGGATGCCGGCGAACAGTCCCACGACTGAAGTGGCGAAGTAGTACCCCGGAACGCTGGCATCCCAACCGAAGGCAGCGCCGGAGACGACGAGACAGGCCCAGAGGGCGGCTGGCGGCGCAAGCACCCAGACGTTGACATCGCCGAGACGGCGGATCGAGTCACGGGCGTGGAGCCCCAACAGGAAGAAGAACAGGTATTTCGCCATGCCGGTCCACCCCACGTTCACCAGCGTGACTCCTGACAGCGCAACGAGGGAGAGCGAACCCGCCGCAGTCAACTGAATCCACGCAGGCACGCGTCGAGTCAGTTTCACCAAGACGAAGAACAGCGCGAGCGCCCAGATGAACCAGTACTCGAATCGGGGCGCAACAGCAGTGAAGAGCCAGCCCTTGGTCGCTGCCTTGAGAAAGTTGCCGTGCTGGTCCTGCACGCTCATGCCAAGCATGAAGACGAAGGTGCCGATCGTGCTCCATAGTAGGTAGACCCAGGTGAAGAGGGAGAGCTTGTGCCGCCAGAGAGACAGCCACGACGCCGTGACCCACTTAGCAGCGAATAGCCCAGACAGAGTGAAGAACAACGGCATTCGCAGCGATGCGAGTGCTCGGTTCACCTCGACCCAGGTCGAGGCTCCGTCGAAGGCGACAACCGACCAATTGCCGCTGTGAAAGAGGACCACGAGGATGATGGCGATCCCGCGCCCGGTGTCGACCCAAGGCACGCGGGGTTTGGTGCCTGAACCAGCCATCGTCTTCCCATCCGTCGAATCTCGGTCCAGTTGCGCTCGTCAGCGTCAGCGGGCCATAGCCGAGCCTAGGCGATGGTGCCGCCGGGCGGAGGCAACGTGGTGAATCGGACACCGTCACGTCTACTCCCTAGGATGCTCGCGTGACAAGTGATGGAGTGCGTCGAGGGCCGAACCTGGTGGTAGGGGTCGCGACCTATCGACGCGCGCATCTCCTGGCTGATCTGGTTCGCTTGTTGCTGGCTGAATGCGACGATGTTCGTGGAGGGCCCGACGCCGTGGCCCATACGAGACTAGTCATCGTGGACAACGATCCCGAACGCTCGGCCGAACCGGTCGTCTCCTGCGTCCAGGATGAGCGACTCGAATATACGAGTGAGCCCACGCCCGGGATCTCGGCTGCGCGCAACCGCATTCTCGACCTCGCCGGCAACGCCGAACTGCTCGCCTTCATCGACGATGACGAGACTCCGGGACCGGGATGGCTCCGCTCACTCGTCCAGACTTGGCGCTCCACCGGTGCCGACGGTGTTGCCGGTCCGGTCGTCTCGGTGCCGACCGGTCCGCTTCACCCCTGGGTCGAGGCCGGGGAGTTCTTCGATCGCACGCACTGGGAAGGCGTTCCAACCGGAACGCAGATCGCCCGCGCAGCAACCAACAACTTGCTGCTGGACCTGCGGACGATCCACCGATTGGGCTTGCGGTTCGACCCCCGATTCGGGCTCAGCGGTGGCGAGGACTCGGTGTTCACCGGAACCCTCGTCAACGGTGGAGGCCGCCTCGTCTGGTGCGCTGAATCCGTGGTCTTCGATCACCTTCCCTCCGAGCGCCTCACCCCGCAGTATGCGTTGGAGCGCACGTACGGACTGGCGCATTCGTCCAGCCGTGCGGAGTTGGCCCTGGCGGACTCGCTGAGCCGGCGTACCGCTCTGCGGGTTCGGCTGGTCTTCTCCGCCGCGACGCGACTGGCTCTCGGGGAGGCGCAGTTCGTGCGTGGAGTCGTGTGGGGTCGCCTTGGCGACCGAGCACTCGGCAGGCGGATGGTTGCACGCGGTCGCGGCGAGTTTTCGGCCGTCCTGGGCCGGACATCGCGCCCATATGCTCGCGGAGACGCGACCTCACGCGCGCGATAGGCGGCGACCTGAGGCACGGCGGCGCCGGGACTGGTCTGCGTCCAACCGCTCGGCGAGTTCCAGGTATCCACTAGTGACGGCGTTCCAGCAGTACCTCTCGGCGACGCGGTCGCGGATCGTCGCCGCCGTACCAACGACCGCGGCGACGTCCGCTTCCACCTCAGAGAGCGCAGCCGCGACGTCTGCGGGAGTCCTGAAATAGTGCGAGTCCGGCCCCAGTGACTCGGCATTGAAGCTGACGTCGAACGCGATCACGGGAGTGCCGGCGCCGATCGCACGCAAGAGTGACGGGTTGGTGCCGCCCACGCTGTGGCCGTGCAGGTACGAGGCCGCATTCGCGTAGAGCGCGTCCAGCAGCTCCTGGTCCCAGACCCCGCCGATGAGGCGGATCCGATCATCGCCGGCCGCCGCTGTCTCGATCTGGGCGGTGTACTCGTCGGCGTACGGGGCCGATCCCACGACGATGAGTGGCAGCGTCGCTGCGCTCGTGCGGTAACCCCGGACGATCTCCAGGACGTGGTTCTCCGGTTCGAACCGGGCGACCACGAGGTGGAAGCCGCGGTCGGCGAGGCCGAGTTCCGCCAGCCGGTCGGTGTGCCGGTCGGTCAGGATCGGGGCGCCGTACACGAGCAGCTCGGTCTCGGCCCCGAACTCATCGGTGTAGTAGTCGGCGATGCCCTGGGCGTCCGCGATCAGCGCATCGGCCCAGCGGACGGAGAGGGACTCGGCCAGGCGGTAGTACCAGCGGCCCGCGCCACCCCATTTGGCGCGCTTCCACTCCAGCCCGTCGACGTGCACGGCCATCGGCAGGCGCCGCAGCCGCAGGGCCGGCAGGAACACCGCGTTCGCGGCGTTGAACACGAACGCCACGTCGTACCTCCTGCGGGAGAACAGCACGTGCAGCACGGACAGGAACGTGTGGCTGAGGGTCTCGAGGGCCTTCTTGCGCGTGGCGGGCAGGTGCACCAACCGCATGCCGAGGTGCTCGTCCGGCCGTCCCTCGGCGCCGCGGCAATAGACGGTGACCTCGTGGCCGCGCTCGGCCATGCGGCGGCCGATCTCCTCGATCGCAGTCTCGAAGCCCCCGTACCGGGCGGGCACACCGCGCGTGCCCAGCATGACGATGCGCATCACGCGGCTCCGGCGTCGAGGGCGCGCAACTCGCGCCACCACTTGCGCAGGGCGAGTGCGAGCATGCCCGTGGCGGCGACGAACAGCAGCGTCCACGCGATCCGGAAGCCGAGCTCCCAGCCGAGGAGCACGAAGACCCAACAGAGGAAGCCGTAGTCGGTCGGCAGGATCAGGTAGGTGCGCAGAGGATGCTCCGGGGGCAGCGAAGCCCGGGCGTCCGACGCCGGCGTCGGTCGCAGCGTCGGCATGAGGATCAGCCCGAAGTAGGTGGCGCCGGCGACGACGGTGAAACCGAGCGGTACCAGGAGCCAGGCGTCGCTGGGGAGGTCGTAGAAGCGATACCAACAGATCAGGACAGCCAAGTGCAGGGTGAGCGTCTTGAAGCAGTCGACGGTGTGGTCGAGCCACTCGCCGGACTTCGAGCCCCCGCCACGCAAACGCGCCAGCTGTCCGTCGACGGAGTCCATCACATAGCCGCCGGCCAACAGAACGGCGATGAGCACACCCAGCCACCAGGTGGGACGGACGAGAGCGAGCAAGGCGATCCCGCTGACCGAGAGGAGCGCGCTGACGACGGTCGCCTGATTGGGCGTCATGCCTCGCGAACCCATCCAGGCCGCGACGAGACGACCGGCCGGACGATTGACCCACCGCGAGTAGGCCGGAGTTCCGCGCGACGGCTTCTGCGCGCTCCGCAGTGCGGTCAGGCTCTCGCGGAACCCGCGCCGACTGCCGTCGGTCTCGTTCACCGTCCGCCCCCTTGTCACACTGTGGACCTCGGCCAGCGTAGTGCAGGCCGGTGGGTCGCGAGCCGGATCCGGCTGAGGGTTCGGACACGTCGCCATCGGACCCCCGTCGGCCGCACACGTAGTCTTGGCAGGCCATGCCCCAACCGCATCTGACGGCCGCCGTCGCCGCCGAACCCCGTGTCGCCGAACTCGTCTCCGCGCTGCGCTCCGGCGCACCCACCGCCCACCTGAGCGCCCCGACTGCGTTCAATCCGTTCGTGGTCGCGGCGCTGGCCTCCGATGCCGCCGTCGTCGTGGTCGTCACGGCCACCGCCCGCGAGGCCGACGACCTCGTGGCGTCGGTCGGTGCGCTCATCGGACCTCGGCACGTGGCGCTGTTCCCGGCCTGGGAGACCCTGCCGCACGAACGGCTGTCGCCGCGTTCCGACACCGTCGGTCGGCGTCTCGCGGTGCTGCGTCAGGTCGTGCACGGTGGTGCGGCGCGCCCGCGGGTCGTCGTCGCGCCGGTGCGGTCGATCCTGCAGCCACAGGTCTCGGGCCTGGCCGATCTCGAGCCGGTCGAACTCGTCTCCGGACAGGACGTGGAGCTGGACGACGTGGTGCGGCGGCTGGCCGATGCCGCCTACACGCGCGTCGACCTCGTCGAACGGCGTGGTGAGTTCGCCGTCCGTGGCGGCATCGTCGACGTCTTCCCGCCCACCGAGGACCACCCGGTGCGCATCGAGTTCTGGGGCGACACGATCGACGAGGTCCGGCGGTTCGCCGTCGCCGACCAGCGCACCCTCGAACCCGTCGAACGACTCTGGGCACCGCCGTGCCGCGAACTGCTGCTCACCGACGAGGTCCGGGCGGCCGCGGCGCGCTTCGCCCTGACTCATCCGTCGTTGGCCGAACTGTTCACCAAGCTCTCCGAGGGTCACGCCGTCGAGGGAATGGAGTCGCTGGCGCCCGTGCTCGCCGGCGAGATGGAGCTCTTCGTCGATCTGCTCCCGCCCGGCTCGACCCTCCTGACGACCGATCCCGAGCGGGTCCGCGCCCGCGCCGCCGACCTGTTCGCGACCAGCGAGGAGTTCCTCGCCGCCTCGTGGGCGGCCGCCGCCGGGGGAGGAGAGAGCCCGATCGACCTCGGCTCGGCCGGGTTCCGCGAGCTCGGCGACGTGCGCGACCACGTGGCGTCGATCGGCTTGGGCTGGGCGGACGTCTCGGCGTTCGCGATCGACGAGGCCCAGGTGGTCGCCGCCGAACCGGCACCGGAGTACCGCGGCGACACCGACGCGGCGCTGGCCGACGTCCAGCGCTGGCGCGCCGAGGAGCGCCACGTCGTGCTCGTAGCGCCGGCCCACGGTCAGGCCCAGCGCACGGTCGAGTGGCTGGCCGAGCACGACGTCCCCGCGCTCATCGTCGACGAGGCCGACGGCGCCGACGGTGCCGAGCGCAGCGTCGTCCAGGTGATCTGCGCCGATCTCGCGCACGGCTTCGTGTCGGACTCGCTCGGGCTCGCCCTGGTCACCCGCGACGACCTCGTCGGTCAACGCGTCGCCGAGCGGCCGACGAAGTCGATGCCCGTGCGCCGTCGACGCCAGATCGACCCGCTCGAGCTCAAGCCCGGTGACGCCGTCGTGCACGAACAACACGGCGTCGCCCGCTACGTCGAACTGGTCAACCGGGTCGTGCACGGCGCCGCCCGCGAGTACCTCGTGCTGGAGTACGCAGCCAGCAAGCGCGGTCAGCCCGCGGACCGGCTGTTCGTGCCGATGGACCAGCTCGACCAGGTCAGTCGCTACGTCGGCGGTGAGTCGCCCACGCTCGACCGGCTCGGTGGCGGCGACTGGAACACCCGCAAGGCGCGGGCGCGCAAGGCGGTCCGCCAGATCGCCGACGAGCTCATCAAGTTGTACGCCGCCCGCCAGTCCACCAAGGGCTACGCGTTCGGTCCCGACACGCCGTGGCAGGCCGAGCTCGAGGACGCCTTCGCCCACGTCGAGACGCCGGACCAGATGTCCACGATCGACGAGGTCAAGCGCGACATGGAGCGCACCGTCCCGATGGACCGGCTGGTGTGCGGCGACGTCGGCTACGGCAAGACCGAGATCGCCGTGCGGGCCGCGTTCAAGGCGATCCAGGACGGCAAGCAGGTGGTG
>CAYXFT010000007.1:18341-35307 GCA_964464335.1 uncultured Aeromicrobium sp. | reverse complement strand
GAGCTTGTCCTTCGGGCAGTGGTCGGTGTGCAGCGCGACGTTGATCGGGTACTTCTTGGCGACCTCCTGCGCGAACGCGGCGAAGCCGAGGGCACCGCTGACCATGTTCTTGACCGTCGGGCCGGACCAGTAGTCGGCACCGCCCGTGGAGACCTGGATGATGCCGTCGCTCTCGGCCTCGGCGAACCCGGCCAGGGCCGCGTTGAGGGTCTGGGACGACGAGACGTTGATCGCCGGGTACGCGAAGGACTCGGCCTTCGCCTTGTCGAGCATCGCGGCGTAGATCTCGGGAGTGGCGACGGGCATGGATCCTCCTGCTGGAAGCGGCTGTCGCTGTCAGTATTCCATCGCCGGTGGATCAGCGTGAGTGCGGATCCAGGCGTGCATCGCGATGGCCGCCGCGGCACCGGCGTTGATCGACCGTGTCGACCCGTACTGGGCGATCGCGACCATGCGCTCGCACGCCTGCGCGGCTTCCGGCGACAGGCCCGGACCCTCCTGTCCGAACAGCAGCACGCACTCGCGCGGCAGGTCGGTCGACTCCAGCGCGACGGCACCCGGCAGGTTGTCGATGCCGACGATCGTGAGTCCCTCGCCGTGCGCCCACGTCGCGAACGCGGCGGCGTCCTCGTGATGGTGGACATGGACGTAGCGGTCGGTGACCATCGCACCGCGGCGGTTCCAACGGCGCCTGCCGATCACGTGCACCCCGGCGACGTTGAATGCGTTCGCGGTGCGCACGATCGAGCCGATGTTGAAGTCGTGCTGCCAGTTCTCGATCGCGACGTGGAACCGGTGCCGGTGGGTGTCGAGGTCCGCGACGATCGCCTCGACCGTCCAGTAGCGAAAGCGGTCGGCGACGTTGCGGGTGTCGCCGTCGCGCAGCAGTTCGGGGTCGTAGCGGTCGCCGTCCGGCCACGGGCCGACCCAGGGGCCGACCGTCACGCGACGCCGTAGCGGGCGCGGTAGTCGTGCACCGCAGGCAGGTGCTCGGCGAACCGGCCGGTCTGCTCGAGATACTCGATGATGTCGTCGAAGGAGACGATCGCGTGGACGGCCAGGCCGAAGTCACGCTCGACCTCCTGGATGGCCGAGAGCTCGCCCGTGCCGCGTTCGCGCCGGTCGACCGCGACCAGCACGCCGGCGACCGAGGCGTCGAGGCCGTCGACGAGGGCGATGACCTCGCGGATCGCGGTGCCGGCGGTGATCACGTCGTCGATCACGAGCAGGCGGCCCCGCGGCGCGGCCCCGACGAACAGGCCGCCCTCGCCGTGGTCCTTGGCCTCCTTGCGGTTGAAGCACCACGGCACGTCCAGGTCGTGATGCTCCGCCAACTGCACCGCCGTGGCCGCGGCGAGCGGGATGCCCTTGTAGGCCGGTCCGAGCAGCACGTCGAACTCCACGCCCGCCGCCACGACGGCATCGGCGTAGAAGCCGCCCAGCGCGGCGAGCCGGGTACCGGTGTCGAAGGCCCCCGCGTTGAAGAAGTACGGCGACACCCGTCCGGACTTGAGCGTGAACTCGCCGAACCGGAGCACGTCGTGCTCGAGGGCGAACTCGATGAAGCGGCGTTGGTAGTCGTGCACCCGACCAGCGTAGAGCGGTCAGTCCGACTGCTTGTCGACCGTCTCGACGAGGTCGCCGACCACGACGCTGCGGTCGCCGGTGTGGAAGAGCTCGGAACAGGTCACCAGTGTCACGACGGCCTCGGTCGCCTTCTGGCCCTGGGCGTCCGGGTCCGGTACGGGCCACAGCGGCCACGAGGTCGTGAAGGGGACGCGGATCTGGTCGCCGTCCTGCCGCAACCTATAGGTGTAGATGTATCGCTGGGTCTCGACGACCACGTCGTCGCCCTCACGCAGTTTCAGGAAGTCCCGGAAGGGCTCTCCGTGGGTCACCCGGTGCCCGGAGAGCACGAGGTTGCCGACCTCGCCGGGCTCGGCACCCTCCTCGTACCGGCCGACGCCCTTGGCGAGCGTGGCCGGATCGTCGCCGTCGAGGATCGGCACCTCGTAGCCCTCGCCGAAGCGCGGGATCCGCAGTAGGCCCACCCCGGCGATCGACGTCTCGCCCTGGTCCCAATCGTGCGTGATCTCGGTGCGAATGCGCTCGTGCTCGCGCTGGGAGACGACGTTCGTGCCCCAGTACTGCCACGCCACCCAACCCAGAATCCCGACCCCCGTGAGCACGAGCGCCAGACCCAGGACCAGCAGCAGGCGCGAGCCGCGGCGACGGCGCGTCGTTGACGTCATGGTGACCATTGTCCCTTTCGTGAAGAATTCAACGAATCCGCTTCCACGGCCTCGCGGCGCTATGTATGCTGAGAGCGCAGGTTTGAGGAGCCTCTGGCCGTTGATCCTGCCGTCGGTCCGCCGTTTCACCCCCCGAGAACGGCGGGCCGACCTATATCTTCAGGGTGTGAAACACCAGAGCGCCCGTCTCGACGGACTCGGCACCACGATCTTCGCCGAGATGAGTGCGCTCGCCCTCGCCACCGACTCGGTCAACCTCGGCCAGGGCTTCCCCGACCGGGACGGACCCGCCGCGATCAAGGCACTGGCGATCGCCGCGATCGAGTCCGGCCAGAACCAGTACCCGCCGGGCCTGGGCATCGCCGAACTGCGCGCGGCCATCACGCGGCATCGCCGGCGGTTCCACGGCGTCGAACTCTCCCCCGACAGCCAGGTCGTCGTGACGACCGGCGCGACCGAGGCGATCGCGGCGGCGCTGCTCGGCCTGGTCGACCCCGGGGACGACGTGCTCGTGCTCGAGCCCTACTACGACTCCTACCGCGCGATGATCCAGATGGCCGGGGCCCGGCACGTGCCGGTGACCCTCCGCGCGCCGGACTTCCGGCTGCCCGTCGACGAGTTGCGCGCCGCCGTCACCGACCGCACCACCGCGATCGTGCTCAACAGCCCGCACAACCCGACCGGTGCGGTACTCACTCGCGCCGAGCTGACCGCGATCGCCGAGGTCGCGATCGAGCACGACCTCGTGGTGATCAGCGACGAGGTCTATGAGCACCTCACGTTCGGCGTCCCCCACGTGCCGATCGGCACGCTGCCGGGGATGGCCGAACGCACACTGACGATCAGCAGCGCGGGCAAGACGTTCTCGTTCACCGGCTGGAAGGTGGGCTGGGCGACCGGACCAGCCGAACTCGTCGCCGCCGTCATGGGCGCGAAGCAGTTCCTCAGCTACACGTCGGGGTCGCCGTTCCAGCCCGCGATCGCAGCCGCTCTCGACCTGCCCGACGCCTACTTCGCCGGCCTCGTCAACCAACTGCAGGAGGGCCGCGACCTGCTGTGCGCGGGCCTGGCCGAGGTCGGTTTCGAGGTGTTCGTGCCGGACGGCACGTACTTCGTCACGACGGACGTCTCGCGTCTGGGTTTCACCGACGGACTGGAGTTCTGCCGCGCGCTCCCGCAGCGCGCCGGCGTCGTCGCGATCCCCCATCAGGTGTTCCACGACGACCGACCGGACGGCTCGAACCCGGGCCGGACGCTCGTCCGCTGGGCTTTCTGCAAGAAACCCGAGGTGTTGTCCGAGGCGGTGGGCCGTCTGAGGCGCGTGGGACTGAGACAATGATCGAATGATCGGCGCAGACCTGACGGCAGCGGCCATCGCGCTGCTGTGCGCGGGCCTGGCCCCCCGGCGCCGAGGATCCGCCGGACCGCCGATCATCGCGTTGTGTCTGGGCGCCGCGGGATGGTCGCTCGCCGCGGCCTGGGCCGTGGCCCACCCCGAGACCATCACGGGCGCCAACGCGTGCATGCTCGCGGCCGCTGCGATCTCGGCGGCATCCGCCTACGTCGCCGCTCGGCGGCTCACCACGGGCGCATGGCGTGTCCCGCCCGCGCTGCTCGTGGTCTTCCTCGCCGAGCCGGTCCTGATGGTCTTCATGCGCTTCCAGCGCTTCCCCGACCTCACGTCAGCCGAGTTCCGCCAGACCTGGGTGTTCTTCCTGCACGTCGCGTACTGCTTCATCCTGCTGCTGAGCGTGATCCTGACCCTCAACGCGCGTCAGCGCGACCCGGAACGGCGGGTGCGCATCTTCGTGCTGATCTCCCAAGTGCTGGTGATCTCGATCATCGCGCTCGAGGTCGCCGCGAACGAGCAGACACATTTCGTCGTCGTGGGTTCCGCCGTGCTCGCGGTCTGGGTCGCACGGCACCCCGAGGACTGGACGACCTCCACCGCCCGGGCCGACAGCCTGCTGAACTCGATCGGACTGTTCCTGTTCGTGTTCGATGCCGAGGGCCGCCTGCGGGACTGGAACGGCACGGCGGGCCGACTCATCGAACTGATCACCGGTACGCGCCCGCATCGCGACATGACTTCGCGACAGCTCCTCGGTCAGGACGTGCCGTTCGAGGACGACCTGCAGATCGACCTCGAACTGCGCGGCGGGCGAATGCGCACGTCCGCGCACATCCACGCCGTCGATCCGACCGTGCGCGCCGAGCAGCGCAGCTGGGTGGTGCTGCTCAAGCCCGTGCGGTCCAGCGTCGACCAAGCGTCGTTCCCCTCGATCTCCGGGTCGCTGGCCGGACACGATCCGGGCACCCAGACCCTCGGACGGCGTGCTCTGGTCGACGAACTCGGCGGGGCCGTCTCCACCGGCCGTGCGGCGGTGCGCGTCGACGTGTTCCCCGCCGACCCCGGCGCGCGCGAGGACGAAGTGATGTTCGTCGTGGCGCGCCGACTCGAGATGATGTTCCCGCAGGCCCGCTGGGGTCGCCTCGCCACGTGGACGTTTGCCGCCGTCTTCGACCTCGACGCGGCGTGGCCGGCCAAGTACACGATCGACATCGAGACGCGGACGGCCGTCGGACTGGCCGCCACGGTCGAGACGACGGTCTGCGCGCCGACCACGGGCGAGGACCCTGCGCGGTTCGTCCTGCGGGTCGATCGCCTCCGCGACCGGCCTGCGGGAGTCGTGCGGCCTTGACACGGAGGCCCTCCAGCCAGCATGGATTGCTTCATATCCATGCAAGCGAGAGGGAACCCCATGAAGAACACCACCACGCCCGTCGTCCGCCGCGCCGTCGTGACCGATGCCCCCCGGCTCACCGAGATGATCCACGCCCTGGCCGACTTCCACGGAGAAGGTGATCACTGCCGGATGGATGCGCACACCCTGCGCACCCAACTGTTCGGCGCCGACCCCATCCTGGGCGCGCACGTGCTCGAGATCGACCATCGCGTCAGCGGGATGGTGCTCTGGTACCGCACGTATTCCACGTGGGACGCGGCGCCCGGGCTCCACGTGGAGGACTTCTACATGGACCCCGCGGTCCGTGGTCACGGCGGCGGACTGGCGCTGATGACCGAGATCGCGCGGTTCGCGGTCGAGAACGGCTACACGCGGGTCGAGGGTCAGGTGATCAGCCGCAACACCCTGCGTACCGCGCTCGTCGACCACGGTGGAGAGCAGATGGACGTCTGGAACACCTACCGCCTCCACGGCGACGAACTCCACGCCCTGTCGGGCCTGCCGATGGCCGTCGGGGCCGCGGCGGTGTAACTCACAGTTGGCGTGTGATCCGCATCACCCATAGAGTCCGCTCAGGGAACTGAAGCGATGAGGGGACTCACATGGCGCGCACGGTGAAGGCAATTCTAATCGCGGCACTCGGGGTGCTGCTGGTGGCGTCGGGGGGCGTCTCCGCCTCGGCCGAATCCGGATGGTGGGTCGCGTCGTCGACCCCCTCTCCGGAGTCGGACGTCAACGCCACCGGTGAACCCCATCGCGGCACCGATGCGAACGGTGACGTCGTGGGCTACATCGACGCCCACACGCACATGTTCATGAACCTCGGCATGGGCGGCAACGCCGTGTGCGGAGCGGTCTGGAGCGAGCGGGGCATCGCCGACGCGCTCAAGGACTGCGACAACCATGGCGTCTCGATCCTGGAGAACCTCACGAACTCGGCGGCCGGTCGCGGCATCCTCGATTCCCACGACACCACGGGCTGGCCGACGTTCAAGGACTGGCCGACCTACTCGTCCCTGACCCACCAGCAGATGTACTACAAGTGGGTCGAGCGGGCGTGGCGCGGCGGGCAGCGCATCATGGTCAACGACATGGTGTCCAACCCGGGCCTGTGCCCGATCCTGGGAGTCGTCGCCGGACCCAACAAGTACAACTGCAACGACATGGACACCGTCCGCCGGGAGATTCAGGCCACGTACGACCTGCAGGCCTTCATCGACCGGCAGTACGGCGGCGCCGGCAAGGGTTGGTACCGGGTCGTCCGCTCCGCCGCCGAGGCGACGTCGGTCATCGAGCAGGGCAAGCTCGCGGTCGTGCTGGGCGTCGAGGTCTCCGAGCCGTTCAACTGCAAGGTGACCCTCGGCGTCCCGAACTGCTCGAAGGCCGACATCGACAAGGGCCTGGACGAACTGCAGGGCAAGGGCGTCTCGAGCATGTTCCTGTGCCACAAGTTCGACAACGCCCTGTGCGGTGTCCGCTATGACAGCGACACCACCGGCCTGCTCGTCAACGCCGGCCAGTTCATCACGACCGGCCAATGGTGGAACCCGCAGACCTGCAAGGCCGGCGAGGTCCCCGACAACACCGTGATCGGCGGCGTGCTCCCCGCGTCGCTGTCCGGGGTCGCCGGGCTGCCGGCGGCGGCGCCGCTCTATCCGAAGGGGCCGCACTGCAACCCCAAGGGGCTGACGGCTCTGGGCGAGTACGCGCTGCGCGGCATGATCGAGCGCGGCATGATCGTCGAGCTCGACCACATGAGCGCGAAGGCGGCCGGTCAGGCACTCTCGATCCTGGAGTCGGCCGGTTACCCCGGCGCCGTGTCCAGCCACGACTGGATGGCCACGTCGTACATGGACCGGCTGTACTCACTCGGTGGTTTCGCGACGCAGTACGGACACGACGCCACGGCGTTCGTCGACCAGTGGCGTGAGACGAAGGCCCTGCGCGACAAGTACGACGTCGGCTACGGGTACGGCACGGACATGAACGGCTTCGGCGGGACGGCCGCTCCGCCGGCCACGGCCGCCGCAAAGATCACCTACCCGTTCACCACGCCCGACGGCACGACGATGACGCAGCAGGTCACGGGCCAGCGCACGTGGGACCACAACGCGGACGGGGTCGCGCAGTACGGCATGATCCCCGACTGGGTCGAGAGCGTGCGCAAGCTGGGTGGGTCCGAGATCATCGACGACCTCAATGCCGGCGCGGCCTCCTACCTGCGCACGTGGGACGCCACGACGTCCTACGTGCCGGGCCCGAACCTCGCCCGGACCGGCACCACGACGGCCAGTTCGTACGAGTGGAGCCTGCTGGCCAACTACAAGGCCGGTCGGGCGACGGACGGGAACCTGTCGACGCGCTGGTCCAGCGCGTGGGGCAAGAACCAAGAGTGGCTGCAGGTCGACCTCGGTGCGACCCGCCAGGTCTCCAAGGTCACGATCGACTGGGAGTCCGCCTACGCCAAGGCCTACCGGATCCAGGTCTCGCAGGACGGCGTGAACTGGACCGACGCCGCGACCGTCACGAACGGCGACGGCGGCACCGACACGCTCGGGCTGTCGACGTCGGCGCGCTACGTCCGCTTCAAGGGCAACACCCGCGCGACGATCTACGGCTACTCCATCAAGGAGTTCGGGATCTTCAGCTGATCCGGACGCGAGTCGCCCCGACCTCCCGATGGTGGCCGGGGCGACTCATGACCGGTGCTGCAAACCGGTCGCCGCCCGTGACCGAAGCGATCGGGGCGACACCACCAACCTAGGTCGGACCCCCTGACGGTTTTCGATCTGCACCGGGAACATCGAAGGCGCCGGACGTGTCCGGCGCCTTCGATGTGGAGCCGCCTGTCGGAATCGAACCGACGACCTTCTCATTACGAGTGGCTGGACCCAGTGAGTTGGACCTGTTGGTGAGCGTCGATCGCGGTCGAGAACGTTGAGGTCAGGCATGCGATTTCAATCTGGGGGGCCGCCGGGGGGACACGAGCTCGGGGTCGTGTGGCTGGGAAATTCGAACCCGTGTTCTCGCCGTGACAGGGCGTTCCATGGCCCGACGGTCGTCGTCCGCTGGCGTTGAGATCCGACAAAACCGCAGGTCAGCAACGCGGCGCCTGCTTCGCGGGGCGCACCGTGGTGCGCGAAGATTCTGCGTGATCGTTGCGGTTCGCGCGGGTCGGGTGGATCGTGGTGTCGTCCGTCGTGGCGACCCCGTACGGCTTCTTGGTGCCGGTGAGCCCGCAGGTCAGCATGGCGGCGGAGGACTTCCACGGGAACCGTGGATTGGTGCCAAGAGCCCGAGCGTCAGACTTCCGATTTCTCCCTGTCCTCCCCACGACGGACACCCGTTGTGGACACCAGGAGGAGGCAGGCGATGGAAGTCGTTCACGGCCGGTGCGCCGGGCTGGACATCTCGAAGAAGGACGCCAAGGTGTGCGTTCGTGTGGCCGGCGCTGGGCGCCGCAAGACGGTCGAGACCGTCACGACCTGGAGCTCGATGACCAACCAGGTCCTCGCGCTGCGCGAACATCTGATCGCTGAGAAGGTCACGTGCGTGGTGATGGAGGCGACCAGTGACTACTGGAAGCCGTTCTAGTACCTGCTCGAAGACCTGCCCGGGGTGGAGTTGATGCTGGTCAACGCCCGGCATGTGAAGAACCTGCCCGGACGCAAGACCGATGTCGCTGACGCGACCTGGCTGGCCCAGTTGGGTGCGCATGGCCTGGTCCGAGGCTCGTTCGTGCCACCCGAGCCGATCCGGCAGTTGCGGGACCTGACCCGTGCCCGGACCGCGATCACGCGGGAACGCTCCCGCGAGGTCCAGCGACTCGAGAAGTTGCTCGAGGACGCCGGGATCAAGCTGTCCGTGGTCGCGAGCGACATCATGGGTGTGTCCGGGCGCGCGATGCTCGAAGCGTTGATCGCCGGCGACCGCGACCCCGCAGGTTTGGCGGACCTGGCCAAGCGAAGGCTGCGGTCGAAGATCCCCGAACTGAGCGAAGCGCTGGTCGGCAGGTTCACCGAGCACCATGCCTTCCTCGCCCAGGTGCACCTGGACCTGATCGACCGCCACACCGCGGCGATCGCGGCGATCACCGCACGGATCGAGGTGGTGATCGAACCGTTTCAGGGCTTCCGCGACCTGATCTGCACCATTCCGGGTGTCGCGACCCTGGTCGCTGACGTCATCATCGCCGAGACCGGCGCGGACATGACCCGGTTCCCCACCGCCAAGCACCTCGCCTCATGGGCCGGAACCACGCCCGGCAGCAACGAGTCCGCGGGGCGGAAGAAGTCGACCCAGACCCGGCCGGGCAACCCTTACCTGCAGGGAGCGCTCGGGCAGGCCGCGATGTGGGCGGCCCAGCATCCGCACACCTACCTCGGTGCCCGGTACCGGCGCATCAGTCTGCGCCGCGGTCCACAGCGGGCGAACGTCGCCGTACAGCACTCGCTCCTGATCGCGATCTGGCACATGGGCACCACCGGCGAGCTCTACGAGGACCTCGGCGGGGACTACTACACCCGGCTCAACCCCGAACGCGCCCGCACCCGCGCCATCCGGCAACTCGAGGCAATGGGCTACCGCGTCACCCTGGACCAAGCGTCCTGAAAGCGCCCAGACGCGAAGATCCACCCGCTGTGGTCGGGGTGAATCTTCGCGTCAGACGCGGTGTGCTGCCGTTGCGGGCGTTGGGCGCCATTGGCCGTTAACGGGACTGAGACGGGACACAGACGCGACACGACCCCCGAGTTGAGGTCGCGCGACGCAGGGCGGGGGCGATGTGACCCTGTAGATCCTGCTGTCAATCAGCCGATTCGCCGTTCGCAACTTGCCAGTAGTACCAGGGGAACCGTCGCACGCTCCGTGGCGGCGGACGGTCGTCGTTGGTTTGCGAGTCTGACCTGTGCAAACGCGTTGGCTAGCAGTGATCGCGGACGGCCGTCGTTGGCTCTCCTGCCACGCATTAGCCACGCACCGGCCCTCAGCCCCGGACACGAGTTGAAGCGGAACGACTCCGCCGCAGGTCGGGTGTCGGCGGTCATCGTTGGCCGAAGCCGAAAAGTGGAGTCTGGCCTGCACAAACACGTCTCCAACTCCGTCGGGAGTCGTCGGCTCTCATTGGTCTCCGCTGAATTTCCCGCGGACTTTTGCGGACTCTGGCAGGTCGGCGCGGGGCAAGGGTCACGTCCGCGCAAGGCCCTCGCGGCGACGCGGACGGATCACCAGAAGCCGATCCTCTTGCGGGGCGGAAGGACCGAAGCATCGAGCGCAGGGCGGCCTGCGCTTGATATAGGTCCGCCACCCGGGGTCCGGCCGTCCGGTGTCATCACCACGACCTCGGCGCCGGCCTCGACCAGCCGCTCGTACGCCGTCAGCGCCTCCTGCACCCAGAAGCCGGTCGGGTGCGTGCTGCAGTCGTCGAGCTCGATCTGGTAGGCGCTCGAGTTCAGAAATGAAATGCGGGGCACGTTCGGATTGCTCCGCAGTGCACGGGATCCAGCCAGTTGTTCTGGAACTCCACCCGACGCCCGGTCGTCAGGCACTCACATCGCAATGCCGCCGTCGACGGGCAGCACGGTCCCGGTGATGTAGCCGGCATCGGCCGATGCCAGGAAGCACACGGCCGCTGCCATCTCTCCCGGATCGGCGACGCGTCGCAGCGGGATGCCGGCGATGAGCTCAGGCCGCCGCTCCTCCCGGGATCGAGGCGATCATGCGGGTCTCCGGGTTCGGTGAGATCGCGTTGACCGTGACCCCGAACCCGACCAGTTCCTTGGCCGCGGTCTTGGTGAACCCGACGATGCCCGCTTTGGCGGCCGCATAGTTGGCCTGACCCATGTTGCCGTGCAGCCCGCTGTACGAGGTGACGTTGACGACCCGTCCGTAGCCCTGCTCGCGGAAGTACGGCACCGCGGCGCGGGTCATCCGGAACGTGCCCCCGGTGTGGATCCGCTGGACCAGGTCCCAGTCGTCGTCGCTGAGCTTCCACAGCACCTTGTCGCGCAGGATCCCGGCGTTGTTGACGACGACGTCGACCCTGCCGGTCTCCTCGTAGGCGTTGCGGACCGCGGCTTCCACCTGGTCGGTGTCACCGACGTCGACGGTCAGTCCGCGCGCCCCGAGCTCCTCGGCGGCGCGATGCACCTCGTCACCGTCCATGTCCAGGAGGAGGTGCTGGCGCCGGAGTCTTGGAACCGTCGCGCGAGCTCCAACCCGATCCCCCGGGCCGGGCCGGTCACGAGGACGGTGCGGCCGGTGAAGTCGAAGGCCACTTCGGACAAGGGTCCTGCTTCCATCAGTGTCATGTCGTGCCTCACTCGACGAGGTCGTAGGACCGGCCGAGGACGTAGGGCAGGTAGCCCTCCTTGCCCTCCACCCGGTGCTGCGAGGTCTCGAACAGGGCGACGCGCTCGCCGAACTCGGCACGGTCCACGGAGACGATGGGCACGGACCCGCACGGATCGCCCGGGTTGCTGGCGAGCTCGATCGATCCGGTCCCGACGTAGTACGACTTGTACTCCGTCGTCGTCTTCCCGACGATCACGATCGGGTGGTACTCGATGTCGGTGGCGTTGTGGTTCAGGAACGCCTTCAGGTGGAGCCGGTTCTTGACCGAGGTGTGCGGTCCGGACGACTCACCGAACTCACCGGCGACCTGGATGATCTTACTCCCGCCGCGCTCCGCGAAGGCGGTGACGGTGGGCAGTTCGGTCGTCATGCCGAACCGCGCCCGCTTCTTCGACTCTCCCAGGAGTTCCCGTCCGAGGATGATGTTCATGTCGCCGCTGAGGACCATCGTGAGGTCGTACCAGCCTTCGATGTCGCCGAATTTCGCCGCGACGTAGACGGTCGCCGAGTAGTACGGCATCCGGGCGCCCTCGCCCGTGGAGAACTGGACATGACCGAGCGGCTCGTCCGGGAGATCGAAGCAGGGCGGCAGCACCTCGGCGAGGAACTCGCGCGTCGTCGTGAACCAGACGTCCAGCCCGACAGAGGTGAAGACCGGGTTCTTGACCGCGGACTGGAAGTCCTGCAGCTCGAGGTCGGTGAGGCGGTAGCCCATGGTGGTTCCCTTCCTTTCGCGGATCGTCAGCCGGCCAGGTCGTAGGAACGACCGACCACGTAGGGGAGATATCCGTCCTTGCCCTCGACCTGGTACTGCGCGTGCTCGTACGTCGAGGAGAAGCGACTGAAGGACCAGCGATCGAAGGATTCGATCGGGATCTCGTGGCAGGGGTCGGCGCTGCTCCCGAGGAGATCGATGGTCCCCTCTCCCTCGTAGTAGGTCTCGTAGTGCGTCGTCGCGGTCAAGGCGAAGACGATCGGGTCCCACTCGAGCTCGGTCGCGTCGTGGTTGGGGAACGCCTTCAGGTGCAGCTGGGTCAGGACCGAGTCGCGCGGCCCGAGATCGTCGCCGAGCTCTGCTGTGGCGGTGATGAGCTTCTTGCCGCCTCGGGACGCGGTGCCGCTGACCTTCGGCAGGTCGCGGTTGAACTCGACCTCGCCGCTCTTCTTCGCCTCGCCCCAGAGCTCCCGCCCGAAGGTCACACTCATGTCGCCGGTGTGGACGTAGGTGAGGTCGTAGCGCCCGGCGATGTCGCCGTACATCGCGGACACCCAGACGGTCACGGACGTGAAGTCCATCGTCGCCCCGACAGCGGCGTCGAACTGGATGACCCCGGTGGGCTTCTCAGGCACCGTGAAACAGGGAGGGAGCACGGAGCTCAGGAACTCGTGCGTCGTGGTGAAGTCGATGGACAGAGCCTCGCCCACGAACCTCGCCCCTTGCACATGGCTCTGCAGCCCGGCCACTTCCTCTGGCGTCAATCGGTAACCCATCCGCCCACCCTTTCGACCGTGTTCGTCGCCGCGCAGGTACGCCGCTGCCAACGAATATCTACGCCATCGCCGCACCGGGGGAGCATCGTGATCATCTGACACCCGACCGGGGGAGGCGCGGTTGCCGACCGCGGGCCGACCATCCCCCATCCGGGCGTCATTGAGCGCACAGACCTTGTATGAGATCTGGGCTCTTCTACCGTCGGACGCCCGTGCGTGGGCACTAGGGTGGTGGCTCGAACAGCGAGCGCAACCACGGCCCTCACGGCGCAGCCGGAAGGAACGAGAGGTCGATGAGCGCGTGGTCGAAGTCGATGGAGAGCACGTGGAGCTCGAGCACTTGAGGGAGCGGTTCCCCGCCGCGCCCGAGGACATCTACACCCGGATCCTGATGGAGGCGGGCGTACGTTTTCAGCGCGACGGATACGCGGAGACACCGGTGGCCGCGATCGCGTCCGCCCTGGACATCACGCCGGCCGCCTTGTACTGGCACTTCGAGAGCAAGGAAGAGATTCTCTTCACCTTCCTCGTCCGTGCCCACGAGACGTTCGAGTTCGAGATGGAGGCAGCCATCCCGGCGACCGGCGATCCGGTCGACCGGCTCCGGCGGCTGGCGTACGCCAGCACCTACATCCGCATCGCCGGCCTCGAGATCTCCCAGGTCGACACCAGCCAGTCGATCGGGACGTTGGCCCGCTCGCTGTCGCCCGACCGGGTCAAGGTACTGCGGGTCATGGCGCGCACCCACTTCGACCGGTGTCGCACGATCATCGAGGAAGGCATGACCCAGGGCGTGTTCACGGTCCCGGACGCGGTGACGGCGACCTTCGCCATCACCACGATGTGCGAATCGGTATCGCTGTGGTACCAGGAAGGCGGTCGGCTGACCATCGCCGAGATCGCCCAGGCCTACGAGACCTATGCCCTCGGCGCTGTCGGGTACCTGCAACCGGCCACCGCCCCCTTGACCTTGTAGATCACGGGTTGGGGTGACACCCGGCCCCGCCAGCCTCCGTGCAGGTGTGGGCCACGGGAGGCAGTCTCTGGATTACGACATTCAGAGAACGAAAGGCCATCCCGTGACCCACGAAGACACTGTGTACGACCGTCGTGTCCGCTTGATCGAGCACGCGGCCAAGATCGACAACATCGCCGAGGCCTGCCGGGCCTTCGGCGTGTCCCGCAAGACCTACTACGACTGGACCAGCAAGGCCGAGAAGTACGGCCTCTCGGCGCTGCTCCCCAAGGAACGCGCCGTCGCCGAGTACTTCGACTGGTACAACCACAGGCGCCTGCACGGCGAGATCGGACTTGTCCCATCCGCTGAGTACGAGACCAATCACTGGGCATCGCAACCCGTCCAGCACTACCGCGAGAACCCGGTCCTCACCGAGGTCGGATCCAACCAACCGAGCCTCCACGAAGCTCGGGGCGATTCATCCAGAGACGCCGACCAGTCACCCCAACCCGTGAGCCGGAAGCCCTAGACCGTCTCCCCCGCCAGACCGACCAGGCCGGCGAGCTCGTGGCGGTGCCGGATCGGGCTGCCCAGCGCGACCTGGCTCGACTTGGCGCGCTTGAGGTATAGGTGAACCGGGTACTCCCACGTCATCGCGACACCGGCGTGCAACTGGAGTGCCTCCTCAGCCGCCCGAACCGCCACATCCGAGCACCACGACGCAGCGACCGCCGTTGCGATCTGCGCCTGCTGGTCGGCGGTCGCCACCGCATCCGCCGCGTTCCGGGCAGCAGCCCGCGCGAGGACGATGTCGAGGTACAGGTCCGCGAGACGGTGCTTGACAGCCTGGAACGACCCGATCGGCCGACCGAACTGGATCCTCGTGCGGACGTAGTCGACGGTGGTCTCCAGGCACCAGAGCGCGATGCCGAGCTGTTCGGAAGCCAGCAGCGCGGCTCCGGTCATCAACGCTCGGTCGACCGCGGCCTGCACCTGGGGCCCTTCAGCGACCACGGTCCCGCGGCGGGTCGGCAGGACGGCGGCGAGCGGCCGACTCACGTCGAGCGACGGCAGCGGAGAGACCTCCACATCGCCGGAGCCGAGAGCGACCAGGCTCGTCTCCTCGCCACGTCGTACCGGAACCAGGAACGTGTCCGCCTGAAGCGCACCCGCGACCGGCCGGACCGCCGACCCTGCATCCGCCTGCCACGGAGTCCACCCACCGGCGGGTGCCGACCAGGGCAGAACGAGTGCCGCGGTACGGACACCGCCGGCGATCTCCTCGAGGAGCTGGGTCTCCCCCAGTTCGACCAGGGCGGTGGCGGCGATGACCGAGCTCGTCAGGAACGGCACCGGCGCGACGCTGCGCCCCAGCTCTTCGAGCACCACAGCCGCCTCACGGGTCGAGGCCCCGACGCCCCCGTGTGACTCCGGAACGATCAGGCCGGCGATCCCGAGGTCGTCCGACAGGACCTTCCGGAGCGTGGTGAACGACAGGTCGGCGCCGTCTGCCACATCGCGCACAGCCTCCCAGGCGAGGTAGCGGTCGAGCGTGCTGCGGACGCTGGCGCGGAGGTCTTCCTCGACCTCGGAGTAGAGCAGATCAGTCATCGCGGGATGTCCTTGAAAGCGAGGTCCTTGTCAGGGCGTGCCTCTCCGGGGAGGCCGAGTACTCGTTCGGCAATGATGTTTCTCAAGATCTCGCTCGTCCCACCTTCGATGGAGTTTCCCTTGGCCCGCAGGTAACGGAAGCCGGGTCCGCGAGAGAGCATCGTGCTCAGCTCGTCGTCGTTCGTCGTCCAGCCGTCGTAGACCAGCGCCTCGTCAGGATCGAGCTCCATCGCGAGACCGGTCAGCTGCTGGGCCTGCCGCGCGAAGGCGATCTTCATCGCCGAGCTCTCCGGACCCGGACGGCTGACCTCGAGCTGCTGGCGCAGCCGCTCCCCGGCCAGACGAGTCGCCTCGGTCTCCACCCAGAGGGACATCAGCCGGTCCAGGGCCGCCGGATCCCGGTAGCCGGGATCGGAGCGCCACCGGTCCGCGAGGATCCCCATGTGGCCCGCCTCGGGCTGCGCCCCAGCGCCGATCGCGACCCGCTCGTTGTTGAGCGTGGTCATCGCGATCCGCCAGCCGTCCCCGACGTCACCGAGCCGGTCACCGTCGGGCACGTGCACCACGTCGAGGAACACCTCGTTGAACTCCGCCTCGCCGGTGATCTGGCGGAGCGGCCGGATGTCGATGCCGGGGGTCGTCATGTCCATCAGGAAGTAGGTCAGACCGGCGTGCTTGACCACCGAGCGGTCGGAGCGGGTGAGCAGGATCGCGCGCTGGCAGGCGCGCGCGTTCGTGGTCCACACCTTCTGCCCCTCCACGGCCCACTCGTCGGCGGTCCGGACCGCCCGGGTCGCCACGGAGGCGAGGTCCGAGCCGGCACCCGGCTCGCTGAAGAGCTGGCACCAGAGTTCGTCGCCGACGTACAGGGGACGCAGGAAGCGACGTTTCTGCTCGTCGGTACCGAAGGCAGCGATCGTCGGCGCGGCCATGCCGAGACCGATCCCGTTCCGTTCGTGGTCCGGCCCCGGGGCGCCGGCCGCGGCGAGCAGCGCGTCGACCTCGACCTGGAGCGCCCGGGACAGATCGAGGCCACCGAACCCGACCGGGAAGTGGATCCAGGCGAGGCCGGCATCGAACTTGGCGCCGAGGAACTCGCGCGCGTCGTGTGTCGCGGGATCGCAGCTGGAGAGGAGGCTCTCGACGAGGTCCGCGGCCCGGGGCGTCATCGTGCCCACCGCGCGATCTCGGACTTGGCGAGCGCATTCTTGTGTACCTCGTCCGGTCCGTCGGCGAACCGGAGTGCCCGGATCTGCCCGAACCAGTTGGCCAGCGGGAAGTCCTGCGAGAGGCCGATACCGCCGTGCGTCTGGATGGACTTATCCAGGATCCATTCGACGGTCTCCGGCGTCGCGATCTTGATTGCTTGGATCATCGAGTGCGCCTCACGGTTTCCGACCGTGTCCATCATCCAAGCCGTCTTCAGGACCAACAGCCGGAGCTGGTCGAGCCGGACCCGCGACTCCGCGATCCAGGTGCGCACCACGCCCTGATCGGCGAGCGGCTTGCCGAACGCGGTCCGGGTGCTGGCCCGCTGCACCATCAGCTCGATTGCC